>URCY01000095.1 GCA_900546415.1 uncultured Eubacteriales bacterium | reverse complement strand
TCGCAGGAATCCTTTACGTATTTCAAGATTTTCAAACCGATAAGCTGGGGCAAAAAACCCGCTGAGCGCCGCAGCTGATTGATTCAGAGGTTCCTAAGGTTTAGCCTTTCCCCGTTTTGCGCCGTCTATGCGTTCATATTTTCCGCCGCGCCCGAATAAGCTGTTCCAACGATACTGAAAACGAGGTGGAGAAATGGAGCAATCCGCAAATCAGGTCACGTTGATCGGCTGCCCGGTCAGCGCGCCGCAGTTTTCCCACAGCAATCACGGACGGCACTTCTATTCCTTCTGGCTGGAGGTCGCGCGCCTCTCCGGCACGATCGACCGTCTGCCGATTCTGGCGTCGGAGACGCTTTTGGAGCAGACGGAGCTGGGCGACGGCGAGGCCATGCGCGTCACGGGGCAGATCCGTTCGTTCAACAACCATCGTCCGAACGAGCGGCGGCTCGTGATCTCGGTTCTGGCCGAAACGCTCGAGCTGACGGACGAGCCGCACGATAACCGCGTGACCCTGCTGGGCACGGTCTGCCGCCCGCCGGTCTACCGGCGCACGCCCTTGGGTCGCGAGATCTGCGACGTCATGCTGGCGGTCAACCGCGCCTACCGCCGCTCGGACTATCTGCCCTGCATCCTCTGGGGGCAGAACGCGCAGGCCGCGCAGGCCTACCCCGTCGGCATGACGCTGCTGCTGACCGGCCGGATGCAGAGTCGGGATTATCTCAAGCGTCTGCCCGACCGCACGGAGCAGCGCACCGCCTTTGAGATCTCGGCAATCAGCGCCGAGCCGGTCGAATAAAGCCGTCGAAAACGACAAAAACAGTTGCGAAAGCAGCAAATCTGTGTTATACTGGCAGATACCATAACGAAACTACATAAGAAAGAAGAGAGCACATGAAAAAACCAACGCTTGTCGTCATGGCGGCCGGAATGGGCAGCCGCTTCGGCGGACTGAAGCAGATCACCCCCGTTGACGGCGACGGCAACAGTCTTCTGCATTATTCCATCTATGACGCAATGACGGCCGGCTTCGGCAAGGTCGTTTTCATCATCAAGCACGCCATCGACGCGGAATTCCGGGAGCTGACCCGCCGCGTGGAGCGTCATATTGAAACCGCCTATGTCTATCAGGAGAACGACGTCCTGCCGGAGGGCTTCTCCGCCCCGGAGGGACGCGTGAAGCCGTGGGGCACGGGTCACGCCGTGCTCTGCGCCAAGGACGAGCTGGACGGCCCGTTCGCCGTCATCAACTCCGACGACTATTACGGCCGCGGCGCCTACACCGCGCTGGCCGATTTCTGGAAGCAGCCGCGCACGGAGCACGAGTTCTGCATGGTCGGCTACCGGCTGCGCAACGCCATAACCGACAGCGGCTATGTCGCGCGCGGCGTATGCGACGTGCAGGACGGCTTCCTCACCGGGATCACCGAGCGCACCCACATTGAAAAGCGCGGCGACGACGCAGAATTCACGCTGGACGGCAAAACGTGGCAGCCGCTCCCCGGAGGCACCGTCGTCTCGATGAACTGCTGGGGCTTCAGCACGCTGCTGCTCGACGAGCTGGAGGCGCGCTTCCCTGCGTTCCTGCGCACGATGCCCGATCCGCTCAAGAGCGAGTTCTTCCTGCCGACCGTGGCCGACGCGGCCATTCACGACGGTCTGGCAAGCGTGCGGATGCTGCACACGGACGAGCACTGGTACGGCGTGACCTACCGCGAGGATCTCGGGCTTGTGCAGCAGGCGCTGGCCAAAAAGCACGCCGAGGGGCTCTACCCGGAGCACCTGTTTGACTGAGACACAAAAACTGCGCACAGGAGGCAGCGGTCATGATTGAAAATCTGAATAAGCATGCGTTCGCGTCCTTTGGCCGTCTGCTGCGCGACAGCCAGCCCGGACGCGGCTTCCCGCAGGACGACGGCTGGCGCATCTCGGTGCGCTCGTGCTGCGCAGCCGACGCCGTCTATCAGCACTGCACGCGGGAGGTCTATCTCGATTTTGAATCGGGCATGACCGTCCTCGCCGTGCGCACGCCGCAGGAACAGCACTGCTTCTATCTGGATAAGCCGGTCTGCCTGCTGCCGGGCGTGGAATTTGCGGTCTTTCCCTATCAGGAGGAGTGCGCCGTGCGCATGGCGCTTCCGGCAGGCGCCGCGCTCGTCGACGGCGAGCCGTTCCGGGGCGACGCCGAGCTGCGCCTGACCGACCGCGTAAAGCTCGGCGAGGTCTACACGCTGTTTTACCGCGAGGAGGAGAGCGGCTTTCTCTTCAAGGGCGAGACGCACCCGATGTACGAGCTGACCTATGTCGACCGCGGGCACCTGCACTGCGTCGTTGAGGGAAACGGCTATGAGCTCCGGCAGGGGCAGCTCATGCTCTTCGCGCCGAACCAATTTCACATGCAGTACACCGATCTGGACATCACGGCGCGCTTTTTGACCATTGCCTTTGATCTGGAGAGCGAGCTGGAGCTGCGTCTGGCCGACCGGGTCTTCGAGCTCAGCTCCCGCGAGGCCGATTTCCTGCGCGCGCTGCTGCGCGAGCTCGAGATCAACGACCCGCTCAGCGGCGACATGATCCGCTGCCAGCTCCGTCTGCTGCTGCTCTGCCTGCTGCGCGACAACGGCCGCCGCAGGAAGAAGCTGAAAACGCCCGTCGCCCAGCGCAACGAGAACCTGATCGTCAGCCGCACGCTGCAATACATCGCCACGCACGTTTATGACAAGATGAGCGTCGAGAGCGTCGCGCGCGAGGCCGGCGTCAGCACCTCGCATCTGACGGCGCTCTTCCACCGCCAGATGGACATCTCCCCCGGCGAATACATCCGCCGCGTCAAGCTCGAGGAGAGCAAGAACCTCATACGCGAGGGTCGGCTGAATTTCTCGCAGATCGCGGCGGCGCTCAACTATTCCACGATCCACCATTTTTCGCGGCAGTTCAAGGACAACTTCGGCGTCTCCCCGTCGGAATACGCCAAGAGCATCCGAACGGAATAATCGAGTAGGAGGGGCCTGAATAGCCCCGACCTCTCACACCACCGTGCGTACCG
>URCY01000094.1 GCA_900546415.1 uncultured Eubacteriales bacterium | reverse complement strand
CTTGAAATACGTAAAGGATTCCTGCGATTTCCAAACCTCAATCTGGAACAAAATCTCTCGCCGACCGCTCTTGCGATTTAATCAGAGGTTCCCTAAAATTTCGGGATTTGGTTGTTTCCTGTTCCCGTGCTTCGCCACGGGATGCAATACCTACAACTTTAAGATTGCCACGGCCGCGATGCGGCCTCGCAATGACACGAAATTGAAACGTTTTTAGAGTGAAAGCTTGCTTCGCAAGAGCTTTGACACGAAGAAAACAGCAGCTGCTGCGGTTTCGCAGTGGCTGCTGTTTTCGTTGCTCTTTGCGGCAAAGGATCAGCTGTCGTAGCCGTAGACCCAGGCGTTCGGCAGATAGCGCGAATGCAGGTTGCGGTTGGAACACTTGGTCACATATTCGCCGTTGTACCACATGACGGCGCTCGTGCCGCCGTCCATGTTCATGGCGGTGTAGCCGTTATGGCGCTTGAGAATATTGGCGCAGGTCTCGACGTCGGCGCCGATCGAGCGGGTCGTCTGGCGACCCTCGATGACAAGCATCAGGATTTCGCCGCTCTCGCTCTGACCGATGCAGGCACGGGGGTTGATGCCGCTCCAGTCGCCGTAGAAGCCGCCGACCATCAGTTCACCGTCGATGATGAGCGCCGGGGAGAACTCGACTGCGTCGGTCACGTCTGCCTGAACGGCGTCGGAGGTGTCGGTGATATACATTTTGTTGTCGCGCGTCAGCTCAATGCGCTTGTAGCCCGTCGAGGAGTCGTAGTGCGGGCCGTACTCCTTGCCGTCACACATGGCATAGCCCGCGATCTCGCCGCCGGTGCCGCCGCCGTTCGGGTCATAGAAGCCGCTGGCGGTGATGCCGAGCAGGCCGTCGTTGTTGCGAACGATCACGTCGAGATCCTCGCCGTAGTCGCCGATGCCGGAGGACGCGCAGCAGCGCAGCTGCGCCGGATCCTTTGCCACGGCGAGCACGCCGATGTAGCCCGTGTCACGCACACGCAGGAGCAGGATGCGGTTCTTCGCGTCGATCGCGAGCACCTGCTCGCCCATCGTGGTGTAAATGTCCGTGCCCGTGTCCTCAATGCCGGCGCGGTTGATATAGATGTTCTCCCAGCCGTCCTTCAGCACGGCGGGGTGGGAATTGCAGTAATCCTCAAACGAGGTGCGGCTCAGCTCCCAGAACACGGAGTAGAACGATTCCTCGTCCGTGATGCTCAGCGGGTCGGACTGCTCGGCCGTGTCGGTGGGATCGGTCGTGTCGGTCGGGTCGAGATAGATCGTCTCGCCGTTCTCGTTCACGCTCGTCTCGACTGCCGGACGCTCGCTTTTATGACCGGCCTGCGCCATTTGCTGGTAGTACATCCGCGCCTGCACCTCGTCGACCATGTAGGAAGGGAAGATCGCCTTCGCGAGCCACTGGTGCGACATCGTGCTCAGAGCGGTTTCAATGTATTTCTCGCGGAGATTCCGTATGACGGAAATATCCGTAAAGACAACGAAGCAATAGCAGCCCTCCAAGAACAGGACTACGGTCAGAAAAACCGCGAGAAAACGCAGAAACCCGTGCTTTTTCTTCTTTTTCTTCGGCTGCTCCTGCGGGGCATCCGACGCTTTGCTCTCTTTCGCCAAGGGCTTCACCTCCTGTGGTATTTTCAGATCGGTACGCATTATTATAGCATATCCGAAATGGCTTGTAAATATTGAAATGTATACGGTTTGTAAACTTTATCCCTGCCGAATGTCGTCGATCGTGATCTCGGAGTTGTGGGGGATGGGCTTCCAGTCGACGTGGCGGAACAGCGCGACGAAGGTCGAGAAGCGGCCGATGATGTCGAACAGCGGGAAGGTCAGCACGAACCAGCCCTTTTTCCACAGCGGCATGGGCTTGATGCGCCGACGCTCGGAGACGAACACGTAGGTCGCAGCGACCATGTTCTCCAGATAGCGCTTGCCGATGGCCTTGAGGATGGAGATCGCAGCCCAGCCGACCGCGCCGAAGGGACGCCCGACCGCCAGCCACAGGACCGTCGGGAAGATCAGCCGCAGAATGCGGTGGAAAATGCTGATGAGCGCACGCGGCGCGACGATGCAGAGCATATCAAAGGACATGAACGCGACCGTCACGTCGTGAGACGTGAAAATGTGCTTGAAGAGCGGCCAGCCCGTCTCCGTGAAGGCTTGCAAATGTCCCTTTGCCCAGCGCAGACGCTGCCGCAGCGCGATCCTCAGGCCGACCGGCTGCTCGTCATAGAACTGCGCGGCGTTGCAGTAGGAGATGCAGTAGCCCTGCACGACGGCGTCGGCGGAGAAAGCGCGATCCTCGGTCAGGCTCGTCCATTTCCAGCCGTCGCGCACCAGCTCATTGGCAAAGAGAAAGCCCGTGCCCTGAATGCGCGTGGCCAGCCCGAACAGGGAGCGCGCGCGGTGCTCCAGACGTACCGTGCGCAGCCAGTGCAGCGCGTAGGACGCGGAGATCCAGTTGTCGTCGAAATTTTTGGTGTTGCGGTAAGACGTGACGATTTTTTCGCCCGCGTCAAAGGCCTCGTTCATCCGGCTCAGGAAGTCGCCCTTGAGCAGATTATCCGCGTCGAAAAGAATGTAGGCTTCAAAGGCGTCGATGCCGTAATCACGGCGGATCTGCTCAAACAGGAATTGCAGGGCGTAGCCCTTCGTGCGGTGCTCCGGGTCGAAGCGCTCGTAGCAGACCGCACCGTGCTCGCGCGCAAGGCGGGCGGTGTCGTCCGTGCAGTTGTCTGCCACGACGAACACGCTCACGCAGTCGGCCGGGTAGTCCTGCCGGCGGATGCTCTCCATCAGATTGCCGATGACTGTGGCTTCATTTCTGGCAGCCACGACGATAGCCAGCTTGTGATATTGCTTCGCCTTGGGAAAGCGGCGCGTACCGAACAGACCGACCAGCGTATAAAGTGAAAAATAGGTGCAGCAGGCGCCCAGAAAGCTGCCGATCTTGCCGATCACCTTAGAAATGCAGGAGAAAATTTTCGCGAGCATTTTGCGTCCCCTTTGCGTTCGTCCGGCAGGGAGACAGCCCCGTGCCGCAGACGGTCATTAAACTCAAGTATACCACAGCGCGCAAAATTTGTAAAGCCATATTTCGACAAACCCCGCGCGCCGCCGTTTTTCCGGACGGTCGGGGAGGGCGCGCCCCGCCACGCGCGAGCTGCTTGGCCAAAGGAAGCTTTGATTCAATCGCAAGAGTGGTCAGCGAGGGATTTTGTTCCAAATTGAGGTTTGGA
>URCY01000093.1 GCA_900546415.1 uncultured Eubacteriales bacterium | reverse complement strand
ATTTCCAAACCTCAATTTGGAAACAAAATCCCTCGCTGACCGCTCTTGCGATTTATTCAGAGGTTCCATAGAAATGCAAAAGAGGAGGAGATAAAAATGGAAGAACCCCTGTTTTCCGCAAAGCTGCCCACCGGGCTGGAGCCGCGGCAATGCGTGCGGCTGCTGTTGCTGCCGCGCTCGGCCGTGGTCGCCTATGTGTATGCCGCCGTATTTGGCACGGCCGCCGTGCTGCTCTGCTGGGTGGGTATGCCGAAAACTGCGCTGATCGGTCTGCTGACCGTTCTGGTGATGCTCGGAATGCATCTGCGCAACCGCGAAAGCGGCGTGAAGGAGCTGCGCGTGGAGCCGGAAAAGGTGCTGCATTTTTACCCGGACTATTTCACGCTGGAATCCCCTGCGCTGAACACGATGAACCGCGCGCCCTATTCCGAGGTGGATGCCATCCGCGTCTGCGGCGACACGGTCGGGATTCAGATGAGAAAGCGCCACCTGTCCCTTATGAACCGGAACACCGCGACCGGCGTCGCGCCGGAGGAGCTGGTCGCGCGGCTGCATCAGCTTGCGCCGCAGGCGAAGCTCTGCGTCGCGGAAAAGCCGAACGCATGGTCGGTCTGGATCGCCCCGACTGTCACGGTCGCGGGGATCGTCCTGCTGATGCTGCTGGCATGGCGGATGGGCGGCTAGCCCTCTGTTTCGCTGCCCTTATGAATCGAAACAAAAGGCCTCCCGGCTGTGAAACCGGGAGGCCATTTTATATGGAGAGATCAGAAGATCGCGACGACTGCGCCGTTGTAGGTGTCGCTGATGTACTGCTTGACGGCGTCGGACTGCAGAGCCTTGACGAGCGCCTGGATCTTGGCGCTGTTTTCGTCGCCGGAGCGAACCGCGATGACGTTGGCATAGGTCTGGGCGGCGTCGCCGGAGGCGTCCTCGGTGGCCAGCGCGTCCTCAATGTGCAGCCCGGCGGCCAGCGCGTAGTTGCCGTTGATAACGGCCAGCGTGCCGGCGTCGCTGTTCTGGAGCTGTGCGGGAACGGTCTCGGCCTGCACGGCGGTGACGTTGTAGCCATGATCGTCAACGATGTCGAGCGTGGTCACGCCGTCGGTCGCGTTCGCGCCGTCGGCAAGGGTGATGAGACCCTCCTGCGCGAGCAGGAGCAGGGCACGCGTCTCGTTGCTGTCGTCGGCCGGAACAATGATGGTCGCGCCCTCCTTGACCTGATCCAGCGAGGTCACGCCGTTGCCGTAGAGGCCGAACGGCTCATAGTGAATCTTCGCGGCAACGACCAGATCGGTGCCGTTGGAGGCGTTGTAGCTGTTGAGATAGGGGGTGTGCTGGAAGTAGTTGGCGTCGAGCTCGCCGTCGGCAAGCGCCTTGTTCGGAAGGATGTAATCGTCATAGACGACGACCTTCAGCTCGTAGCCCTCGGCGGCCAGCGTGTCCTTGACCTGCTCGAGGATCTCGGCGTGCGGGGTGGAGGAGGCGCCGACGGTGATGACCTTGTCGTCGGCAGCGGTGGAGGCGGCATTGCCGTCGGTGTTTTCGGTGGTCTGAGTCTTGGAGCCGCAGCCCGCGATGCAGGCGCACAGCAGCGCAAGAGAGAGAACAAGAGCAATCAGCTTTTTCATGTTTTTATCTCCTTTTATAATGATAATAAATTTATTTGACGATACGCTTATCGGTTTTGTGCGCGATAAACGTACCGACCTCTTGAATGATCTGCACGATCACGACCGTGAGGATCACGCAGAGCCAGACGATGTCGTAATTCGAGCGTTGGTGGCCGTAGATAATGGCAATCTGGCCGAGACCGGTGCCGCCGATCGTGGCGGCCATGGCGGAATAGCCGAGGATCGTGACCGTGGAGATCACGGCGCCGATGATGAGCGAGGGCTTTGCCTCCGGAATCAGGACGCGCGTGATGATCTTGAAATTGGGTGTGCCCATGGCCTGTGCGGCCTCGATCACGCCGTGGCTGACCTCCTTGATCGAGGATTCGACCATGCGCGCGACATAGGGCGCGGCAGCGATGATGAGCATGACGATCATGGCCTTGTTGCCCATGCTCGTGCCGACGATGGCCTTGGCGACCGGCAGCATTGCGACCATCAGGATGATGAAGGGAATCGAGCGGAAGATGTTCACGATGAAGCCGAGCACGCGGTTGATCAGGCGGTTCGGGTGGATGCCGTCCTTATCGGTGATGCAGAGGATCACGCCGATCGGAAGGCCGATGCCATAGGCAATCAGGGTCGAAAGAAGGGTCATATATACGGTTTCCCAGATGCCGAGCTGGATGATACCGTTGTCCCAAAGCTGCTTCAGCATATCAGAAACCATTTATTTCGCCTCCTTTTTAAATTGAATGCCGTTCGACTCAAGCCACGTATAAATCTTCTCGCGCTGGCGCGGGTCGGGCGGAAGCTCTAAAATCATGTGGCCGTAGGCCGCGCCGTCGATGTTTCGCGTGTCGGCGAAGAGAATGTTGACGGGCGCCTGACAGGCAAGCACAAGATTGGAGATCATGGGAAGACCGGAGGCGTTGCCGTCAAAGACGATGCGAAGCTGCTTGCCGCCGGTGAACTGCTCGGTCGGATGCCCCTCCGGGAGAATCAGCTCCTGCGCGATCCGGCTCTGCGGGCTTGTGAAAACCTCGCTGACCTTGCCGATCTCGACGATGTGGCTCTTGTCGATGACGGCCACGCGGTCGCAGATCTGGTCGATCACACGCATTTCATGGGTGATGATGACGATCGTCACGCCCAGCTTGCGGTTGATGTCCTTCAGAAGCTCGAGAATCGCGCGCGTCGTGTTCGGGTCGAGCGCGGAGGTCGCCTCGTCGCAGAGCAGATAGTGCGGCTCGGTGGCGAGGGCGCGGGCAATGGCCACGCGCTGCTTCTGACCGCCGGAGAGCTGCGCCGGATAGCTCTTGGCACGATCGCTCAGGCCGACCAGCTCGAGAAGCTCCGCGGCGCGGCGCTCGGCCTTTGCCCGCGGCACGCCCGCAAGCTCCAGCGGGAAGCAGATGTTTTTCAGCACGTTGCGCTGCTCAAGCAGGTTGAAGCCCTGGAAGATCATGCCGATCGAGCGGCGCGTCCGCAGAAGCTCCCTGCGCGAGAGGGTCATGAGATCCCTGCCGTCAACGAGCACCTGACCCCGCGTCGGCTTCTCCAGCAGGTTGATGCAGCGCACGAGCGTGCTCTTGCCTGCGCCGGACAGGCCGATGATACCGAAGATCTCGCCGTCCTCAATGGTCAGGTCAATGCCGTCCAGGGCAACGATGGTCTGGTCGGCGGTGTGGAAGGTCTTATTGACGTTTTTCAGCTCGATCATTCGATCGCCTCCAAGCATATGGCCAGTTTTAAGGAAGCTCTGATTCAATCGCAAGAGCGGTCAGCGAGGGATTTTGTACCAAATTGAGGTTTGGAAATCGCAGGAATCCTTTACGTATTTCAAGATTTTCAAA
>URCY01000092.1 GCA_900546415.1 uncultured Eubacteriales bacterium | reverse complement strand
GTCTCGGCGAACTGGCCGATGAAGGCGAAGTTCACGGCGCCGTCGGGCACGACCTTCGGGCGGTCGGATTCCTTGCGCGGCTGGAAGAACGCATTGATATACGGCATGAAGCAGGTGGTCGTGTTGCACGCGTCATGCGCCAGCGCGTCGATGCGGTCGGTCGGAACGCCGATGTGATAGAGCCACTCGCGGCAGACCTCCTCGCCGGTGCAGTCGCGCATGGCCTTTTTCACATAGTTGCCGGGCTTGCCCGTGTTGAGGGAATACAGCCAGACGAGCACCGTGTTCTTATCCTGCGCCTTGAACTGCGGCTGACGGTTGATCGTCCAGGAGAGGTACCAGTTGTCGGTGCTGTCCTTCACGGTCACAATGCCGCCCGTTGTCACCTTGCCCGAGCGCGGGTCGCGCTTGCAGATGCTCATAATGTGCCGGATGATCTCCTCGTCGGAGGTTGCAACGGTCGCGCTCATCCAGTTGGTCGCGTTGACGTCGGAGCAGAACTTGTCCGGATTGCCGAATTCGCCGTGCTCGGCCTGCGCGGCGATCGCCTTCCACATGTCCCAGGACTCGCCGAAGCCGTTCTTTACGCCGGACAGGTCGGGCGCGTGGGTCTGGTCGCCGTAGCAGGAGGTGTCGGTGCAGCAGCCGTTCGTGATGAACACGAGGTCGTCCTCGATCAGGTCGATGGTCTGCTCCCGGCCGTCCTTGACATAGACGATCTGTCTGGCAACCTTTTTGCCGCCCTCGGTCCTGATGACGACGTTTTTCACGTCCATGCCGTATTCGATCCGCACGCCGTGCGCCTCGAGGTATTTCACCAGCGGCAGGATCATGCTCTCATACTGGTTGTATTTGGTGAAGCGCAGGGCGCTGAAGTCGGGCAGGCCGTCGATGTGATGCACATAGCGGCAGAGGTAGCGCTTCATCTCCAGCGCGCTCGACCAGCGCTGGAAGGCGAACATCGTCTGCCAATAGAGCCAGAAATTCGTGCTCCAGAAGGAGTCGGGCAGGACGTCGGAGATCTTCTTATCCTCCAGATCCTTCTCCGGCGTCAGGAAGAGCTTGGACAGCGCCATGGCCGAGTCCTTGTCCAGCTCAAATTTTTTGTCGGTGTGCGCGTCCTCGCCGCGTTTCACGGTCGCGCGGCAGAGGGAATAGTTCGGGTCGTGCTTGTTGAGCCAATAGTATTCGTCGAGCACTGAGACGCCCGGCGTTTCGAGCGACGGCACGTCGCGGAAGGTGTCCCACATGACCTCGAAATGGTTGTCCATCTCGCGGCCGCCGCGCATAAAGAAGCCCTTGGTGACGTCCTTGCGGCCGTCGCAGCTGCCGCCGGCAAGCTCCAGCTTTTCCAGCAGATGGATGTGCTGCCCCTTCATCTGACCGTCGCGGACGAGATAGAAGGCGGCCGTCAGGCCGGCAAGACCGGTGCCGATGATATAGGCCGACTTTTTGTCGACGTCCTTCGGCTTTTCGGGGTGGGCAAACGCTTCATAAGTTCCGGCTGAATAATACATTCTGAAAACCTCCTGTTGTGTTTCTTTCTGGGTTTATTATACCCGGCTGCCCGGAGGTTACAATGGTCAGAAGTCGCGGCGTGCTAAAAATTCCATCACGGGGGCGGAATCTGTTGAAATTTGCATCAAATCGGCCAATTTGATAAAAAATGCGCGACCCGAGCCGGATCGCGCGAAATATTCAAAGGCGAAAACGCGCAAGCGCCGCGGCCATCGAGCCTTTTAAAAGTCTGGCAAGGCGCGCGACGAGCTCCTGCGGCGGCTGAAGCATGTCGTCCTTGATCCAGTCGAGCATGACGCCGATGAAAACATAGGAATAGACCTGCGCGATGAACTGCATGTCCTCGTCGCGGACGAGCAGCCCCTGCGCCTCCCCGTTGAGCACGTCCAGCACGAGCCGGTCGACGAGCGGCTGCAAATACTTTTCCACCTGCTCGCGGTGCACGCAGCGATAGACGTTCAGGATGAAGGGCTTGTTCGCCTGCACGGCCTCGAAGATCTGCAAAAGACCCTGCTGCCACGTTTCGCAGGTCTTTTTTTCCTCGAGCGCGCGCTTGGCGTCCTCCAGACACGACCACTCCACAAGGTCATAGATGTCCTTGAAGTGGTAATAAAAGGTCATGCGGTTGATGCCGCAGTCCTCGGCAATGTCACCCACGGTGATCTTGGTCAGCGGCTTTTGCAGCAGCAGGTTTTTGAGCGACTGCTCCAAGGCGCGTTTGGTGATCTGAGACATGACGGGTCGCTCCTTCGGTCGTAGATATTCCTATCATACCACATCCGACGAGCCGAATTGTGAACAGAAACGGAATTTTCGGCGGCTTGCGCGGGCAAAGGCAGCGCGGTCTATGGCCGCACGCCGCTTTCTCCGTGCTTCGCTGCGGGATGCCATGCCTTTGGTTTCAAGATTGCCACGGCCGTTCTGCGGCCTCGCAATGACACAAATTTGAGACGTTTTTTGGGGGAAACGGACGTTTTCAGTCTTAAGATGCGGCAGTAAGAATGCATCAAGGTATAGCAATCCATAAAAAGGGAGAGCATATTCAGACCGGTTTTTCGGTCTGAATATGCTCTCCATATTTAAGAATCGCTCTGCGTGTTCAGGCGGATTACTTCTTCAGCGCCTCTTCGACTGCAACGGCCACGGCGACGGTCGCGCCGACCATGGGGTTATTACCCATGCCGAGGAAGCCCATCATTTCGACGTGCGCCGGGACGGAGGACGAGCCTGCGAACTGCGCGTCGGAGTGCATACGACCCATGGTGTCGGTCATGCCATAGGAGGCCGGGCCTGCCGCCATGTTGTCCGGGTGCAGGGTACGACCCGTGCCGCCGCCGGAGGCAACGGAGAAATACTTCTTGCCCTGCTCGATGCATTCCTTTTTATAGGTGCCCGCGACGGGGTGCTGGAAGCGGGTGGGGTTGGTGGAGTTGCCGGTGATGGAGACGTCCACGCCCTCGTGGTGCATGATGGCAACGCCCTCGCGGACGTCGTCGGCGCCGTAGCAGCGGACGTCGGCGCGCTCGCCCTCGGAATAGCGGATCTCGCGGACGATCTTCAGCTCGCTGGTGTAGTAGTCGAACTGCGTCTGCACATAGGTGAAGCCGTTGATGCGGGAGATGATCTGGGCGGCGTCCTTGCCGAGGCCGTTGAGGATAACGCGCAGCGGGGTCTTGCGCGCCTTGTTGGCGTTGCGGACGATGCCGATGGCGCCCTCGGCGGCGGCGAAGGACTCGTGGCCGGCCAGGAACGCGAAGCACTTGGACTCCTCGCTCAGCAGCATCGCGCCGAGGTTGCCGTGGCCGAGGCCGACCTTGCGGTCGTCGGCGACGGAGCCGTCGATGCAGAAGGATTGCAGACCCTCGCCGATCTTGCGGGAGGCCTCTGCGGCGGTCTTGACGCCGGACTTCAGCGCGATGGCCGCGCCGACGGTGTATGCCCAGCAGGCGTTCTCAAAGCAGATGGGCTGGATGCCCTTGACGATCTCGTAGGGGTCGAAGCCCTTCGCCTTGCAGAGCTCTCTGCACTCCTCGACGGAGCCGATGCCGTATTGTGCGAGGACGCCGTTGATCTTGTCGATTCTTCTTTCGTAACTTTCAAACAAAGCCATTGTT
>URCY01000091.1 GCA_900546415.1 uncultured Eubacteriales bacterium | reverse complement strand
TGAAAATCTTGAAATACACAAAGTATTCCTGCAATTTCCAAACCTCAATTTGGAAACAAAATTCCTCGCTGACCGCTCTTGCGATTTAATCAGAGCTTCCCTTTGACCGTGTGAAATATGCTGCGCAGGTGAAGTGCAAGCTTGCGTGAAGCTGTGCCCCTCGGGCACGTCGCGGTGTCGCTCCGCGACGAAATCAAATATTTCCGTTATAAAAATGGCAGGTTTTCACGAAAAACCTGCCATTTTCGTGTCATTGCGAGGCCGCATCGCGGCCGTGGCAATCTTTAAGCCGAAGGGATGGCATCCCGGTACGAAGTACGGGAGCCGGAAACGACAAAATCCCTCGCTGACCGCTCTTGCAATTGAATCAGAGGTTCCCTTGGTATGTAAATTTCACTACGAGGTTTCGGCTTGCTTGACCTGCGTGGGAAAAACGGGTATAATACAGGCGAAAGGGGGAGAAACCGCATGAAGATTCTGATCCTCAGCAGCGGAACCGGCGAGGGGCACAACAGCGCGGCCTATGCCGTGGCCGAGGCGCTTGACCGCGCGGGCGCGGCGCATGAGCTGGTCGACCCGCTGACCTTCCGCTCTCAACGCACGGCCAAGCTGGTTACGGCGTCCTATAACGGCATCATCAAGAAAACGCCTGCCGCCTTTGGCCTGATCTATCGCGCGGGCGCGCTCTATAGCTCGACGCGGCTGGTCTCCCCGGTCTATTATGCAAACGCGCGCTACGCCGGGGCGCTGCGCGACTATATCGACGCGAACCGGTTCGACGCCGTCGTCACGACGCACCTCTTTGCCATGGAGGCGCTGACGGCGATGCGCCGGAAATTCGGCGCGGGCGTCCCGTGCTACGGCGTTCTGACGGACTATACCTGCATCCCGTTCTTCCACGAGACAAAGCTTGACGGATATTTCATCCCGCATGACGATCTGCGCCCGGAGCTGGAGGCCAAGGGCGTCGACGGCGCGCGGCTGTACGCCACCGGCATCCCGGTCAGCGCGCGCTTTGCCGCCCATCGGCCGCGCGCAGAGGCGCGCGAGGCGCTCGGCGTTGCGGCGAACGCCAAAATGCTGCTTATCATGACCGGCGGCGCGGGCTGCGGAAATCCCTTTGCGCTCTGCGACGCCCTGCTGCGCCTCGGCGAGCCGCCGGAAACCTTCCTGCTTGTCGGCCACAATGCCGAATTGCAGGAAAAGCTGTCGAAAAAATACGGCGGCTGCGCTTGGCTGCATCTTGTGCCATTCACGCGGGAGGTGCCGCTTTATATGAACGCAGCCGATGCGCTGATTTCGAAGCCGGGCGGCCTGTCCAGCACGGAGGCGGCCGTGGCGAACATCCCACTCGTGCATCTGCTGGCCTTCAACGGCTGCGAGACGAAAAATGTCGAATTTTTCACGGCGCACGGGCTTTCCGTCCGCGCCGACCGCGAGGACGAGGCCATCCTTGCGGCGAAGCGGCTGCTGGACGACCCTGATGCGGCCGAGCGAATGCGGCAGGCGCAGCGCCGCGAGATCCATCCGGATGCCGCCGACCGGATCGCCGAGGCGGTGATGCGCGGATGAACCTCGCCTTTGTGCGCTGGCTGTTCTGGACGGCGGGGGGCTTCCTGCTCGGAAGTGTGATGTTCAGCAGCATCCTGCCCGAGCAGCTCGCGCATGTCGACGTTGCGGCGCAAAGCCCCGACCGCAATCCCGGCGCGACGAACGTCTTTGCCCTCTGCGGAATCCCGCTCGGAATGCTATGCCTGCTGCTCGACCTCGGCAAGGGCTTCCTGCCGGTGCTTCTGGCCGGGCGCGCGCTGGACGTGCGCCGTCTGTCCTTTGCCGCCGTGATGGCCGCGCCCGTGCTCGGCCATGCCGTCGCGCCGCTGAACCGCTTCCACGGCGGCAAGTGCATCGCGACCTCCTTCGGCGTGATGCTGGCGATTCTGCCCTTTTCGCGGATCGGACTGGTGCTGGCCGGACTGTATCTGTTCTTCACGCTCATCCGCCTGCGCCCGACGCGCGTGCGGAGCATCGTCGTATATGTTCTGTTCGGGCTTTACGCCGTTCCGCGCCTGATCCTGACCGGCCGGCCGTCCTTTGCGCTCGGCTGCGGCGCGACCGCGCTGATCGCAGCGCTGCGCCACACGCGCCTTTTCGCCGTTGTGCCGGAGGCGCAGAAGCGGCCGGAGCGCGCGAACGCGCAGCCAAATATAAAATAATTTCGCTTCGGCCGATTTTTCTTGCATTTCGGAAGAGAAAATGGTAAGATAATTCAGTATGTGAGAATTCTTCCGGCACCGTTCGGACGGCGTCGGGTTCAAAATTTGCAAAGGGGTGGACCCAGTTGGCTAAGAAAATTACCCGGATCGTTCTGACCGGCGGCCCCGCTGCCGGCAAGACCACGCTCATCAGCCGCATCCTCAAGGAGTTCAAGCAGGACGACGGCTGGAAGGTCATCACCGTTCCCGAGACCGCGACCGACCTCATCACCGGCTTCGGCATCAAGCCGTTCGGCAACTGCATCTCCATGTACGATTTCCAGTATTTTGTCATCGAGGATCAGCTGCACAAGGACCGTCTTGCCCTCAAGGCCGCGCAGATGGTGCCCGAGGAAAACGTGCTCATCATCTATGACCGCGCGCTGCTCGACGACAAGGCCTATATCACCGACGAGGAGTTCCGCGAGGTGCTCGCTTCCTTCGGCCGCACCGAGGAGGAGGTCATGGGCTATTATGACGCCGTGCTGCACCTTGTCTCCTGCGCCAAGGGCGCGGAATTTGCCTATAATTTCGGCAACGAGGCGCGCTACGAGCCGCTCGAGGTCGCCCGCGAGAAGGACGACCTGACGCTGCGCGCGTGGTCGAAGCACCCGAACCTGCGCGTGATCGACAACTCCGTCAATTTTGAGGATAAGATCGCCCGCGGTCTGCGCGCGATCTATGAGACAATCGGCGAGCCGGTGCCCGAGGAGGTCTGGCACAAGTACCTCATCGAGCTGCCCGACGTCGCGAAGCTTGTCGAGCGCTATCGCGCCGCCGGTATCGACATGATGCAGACCTATCTCTCCCAGACCAGCCCGAGCATCGTGCGCCGCATCCGCCAGCAGAAGAACGGCGACGAATACCTCTATTTTTACACCGAGAAGCACTACACCGGCGACGGCACGTGGGAGACCGAGCGCCCGATCTCCGGCAAGGAATACATCCAGTACCTCATGGAGGGCGACATCAGCCTGCACGCCGTGCACAAGATGAAATACCGCTTCAATTACGAGGGACACCGCTTTGAGATCGACGTCTATCCCTTCTCCGACGAGCGCGCCATTATGCGTGCGGCCATGCCGAAGGATAAGGACGAGATCGCCATTCCGCCGGAGGTCAAGATCCTTCGCGAGGTCACGAACGATCCCGCCTACCGCAACAGCCAGCTTGCAAAGATGCAGAGACTGTAAGGCGCAGAGCCGGGCAGGGAAATACGATCATGGATCGTGTGAAGGATGCTCCGCACGGGAAATGCGGCCTTGCGCCCGCGTGAAATGGCGCTTTGAGAACGCAGCGTTGCGGTGTCGCTCCGCGAAAAATTCAAATATATCAGTTACAAAAATGGTAGGTTTTATTGCAAAACCTACCATTTTTCTG
>URCY01000090.1 GCA_900546415.1 uncultured Eubacteriales bacterium | reverse complement strand
CCGCCGGACATGACCAGAATGCGGTCACAGATCCCGAGCAGCTCCGGCATCTCGGAGGATACCATGATAACGCCCTTCCCCTCCTTGGCGAGGTTCAGGATCAGCTGATAGATCTCGTATTTTGCGCCCACGTCGATGCCGCGCGTCGGCTCATCGAGCAGCAGCACCTCGGGCGTCGTCAGGAGCCAGCGGCCGATAATGACCTTCTGCTGGTTGCCGCCGGAGAGCGAGCGGATCTGCGTGGCGTGGCTCGGCGTCTTGATGTGCATGGCCTGGATCGCCCACTCGGTGTCCTTCTTCATTTTCTTTTCGCTGAGGCAAATGTGCCCCAAAAGATAGCTGTTGAGGTTGGAGATGACCGTGTTCTCCTTGATGTCGCGGATGCCGAAGATGCCCGTGGCGCGGCGTTCCTCCGTCAGGAGGGCAAAGCCGTTTTTGATGGCCTCGCGGGGCGTCTTGTTGCGGATCTGCTTGCCGTGCAAACGGATCGTGCCGCTCTCCTTGGTCATTGCGCCGAACAGATTCTCAAGCACCTCGGTGCGTCCGGAGCCGTCAAGCCCGGCGATGCCGAGCACCTCGCCCTTGCGGAGCTGGAAGCTGGCGTCCTTCAGGCGGGTATATTTTCCTGCCAGATGCTCCACCTCAAGGATCACCTCGCCCGGAACGTTGTCCTTCGGCGGGAAGCGGTTGGTCAGCTCGCGGCCGACCATCAGGCGAATGATCTCCTCCATGGTCAGCTCCTTGGCGTCGCGCGTGGCGACCCAGCGGCCGTCACGCATAACGGTGACCTCGTCGCTGATGCGAAGGATCTCGTCCATCTTATGGCTGATGTAGATGATGCCGCAGCCGCGCTCCTTGAGCATGGCAATGATGCGGAAGAGGTGCTCGACCTCCTCCTCGGTCAACGAGGAGGTCGGCTCGTCAAAGACGATGACCTTCGCGTTGTAGCTGACCGCCTTGGCGATCTCCACCATCTGCCGCTGCGAAACAGGCAGGGTGGACATAATGGCCTTCGGATCGACGTGAACGTCCAGCTCCTCAAAGACCTCTTTCGTGCGCTTGCGCATGGCGCCCTCGCTGACCATGACGCCGGCCACCTTGGGATAGCGGCCAAGCCAGAGGTTGTCCATGACGCTGCGGGTCAGCGCCTGATTCAGCTCCTGATGAACCATGGCGACGCCGTTCTCCAGCGCCTCCTTGGAGCTTTTGAAGTCAACCTCCTTCCCGTCCAAAACAATGGTGCCCTCGTCCTTTGCATAGATGCCGAAAAGGCACTTCATCAAAGTGGACTTGCCCGCGCCGTTTTCGCCCATCAGCGCGTGAACGGTGCCGGGGCGGACGGTAATGGAAACGCCATCCAGCGCCTTGACGCCCGGGAACTCTTTTGTGATCTTCCGCATTTCCAGCAATGCCGGCTGCTCCATATGCGTTTTCCTCCTATCTGCGATATTCCCGCGTCGAAGCCCCTGCGGCGTGCGCCGCCCAGGGGCGCTGCATGGCGGGTCAAAAGCGGCTCGAAAACGAACCGCCTGCGTTGTAATGTCAAATTTCCGTATAAAACGGGGCTGTCAAACCGACAGCCCCGTTTTCCTTACTGCTTTGCGTGGGGCGAGAGCCGATTGGCCGGGCTTATTCGCCGGTGTAGGTCGCGTAAGGCACGCGGATCTTGTTCACGCCCTCGTCCACGTTGAAGGAGGAGGTGTTGTCCATCAGGCCTGCGCCGTTCATGACGTTCTTGACAAGAGCGAGGATGGTGGAAGCCATGCCCTCGGCATCCTGCTTGATCGTGCCGGTCATCTTGCCTTCGTTGATGAGCTGCTTAGCGGAGTCGGTGGCGTCAACGCCGAAGACGGGGATGGTCTTGCTGCCGTCGCCGGTGTTGTAGCCCGCGCCCTGCAGAGCGGAGACTGCGCCCTCTGCCATGCCGTCGTTGTTGCAGATGATGAGCTCGACCATGTTGCCGTTGGCCTCGGAATACTCGGGAAGGATGGTCGCCATGTAGTCGTTGGCAGCCTGAGCGGACCACTTGCCGCCCTGGTCGACCAGGTACTTATCGGTGGCGGAGGCGTTGTAGTAAGCAAGCTCGGGCTTACCGGCAGCGGTCAGAACCGCGTTGGCGTCCTCAACGCCGAACTGGGTGCGAGCCTCGGCCTCAGCGTTGCCTTCCTGGCCCTTGAACATCACGTAGGAGATCACGCCGTCGCCGTTCAGGTCGACTGCGTCGTAGTTCGCCAGCAGGTACTCGCCGATCATCTTGCCCTGCATGTGGCCGGCCTCGGGAGCGTCGGTGCCGACGAAGGCACACTTTTCGTAGCTGTTGACGACCTCATCGGCAACCTCGCGGTTGAAGAAGATGATGGGGATGCCTGCGGTCTTGGCGGCCTCAACGGCGTTCTGCGCAGCATCGGGAGAAGAGGTCTCGACGATGTTGACGATCAGCAGGTTTGCGCCGTTGGCGATGGCGGTGTTGATCTGGTCGGTCTGGGAGGCCTGGTTGCCGGCGCCGTCGTAGTTGTTGGGCGTGATGCCCAGAGCGGCAAACTGGGCGTCCATGGCGTTGCGGACGCTGGAAATGTACACGTCGGAATAGTCATAGTAGAACACGGCGACGTTCAGTGCGGAATCCTCGTTGGGCTTGGTCTCTTCCTTCTTTTCACCGCAGCCGGCCAGCAGGCCCAGCAGCATAACGGCGGCCAGAAGCATTGCAAGAATCTTTTTCATCATAGTTCCTCCTTCAATGTTCCTTCATAATTTTGTCAAGGCGCTTGCACTGACCTTGACCTTGTAGCCTCATTATATCGGCTCAGCTTGCAAAAAGCGATAGAAAAAACTTCGGTGATATATGAAAAAACTCATGAGCTCTCATTTAGCAAAAAATCGCGCAGCCGCCGCCGTCGAGAGCTGCGCAGGAGGTCGAGCCGGTGGCTTGACCGGTTTGGCCGTGCTTACCTGTCAGCGCGACAGGCTGACCATCCAGCTCCGTTTTTTGAACATCACGAGCGTCACGGCCAGCCGGAACAGCTCCTCCGAGGTGAGCAGCGCATAAACGCCGACGATTCCCCAGTGAAGCACGTGCGCGGCAAAAAGGCACAGAGGGATACCGAGGCACTACGTTCCGACCGTATCGATCAGCATGATCGTCGCCGTGCTGAGCCCCAAGGCCTCGGCGACGTCCACGATCCAAACTCTGCTCTGTGCCACTGTTCGATCCCTCTTTTCTCCGTTTCTTCCGAAAGGCCTCCGTTTTTCCGCGCGTCTGCGCGGCAATTTGAGCCTTTCGGCGTGGCGGCGCCCCGTCAAAGTCCGGAGTGCGACCTGCCGTCTAAGTAGGCTCTGATTCATACTAGGGAACCACCGGCAGTGCCGGTGGTTTTCTTGCTACAAAAAGACGATGACCGGCAGCGCTTTTGCTGCCGGTCATCGCGTTTCATCATGGGAATCACTTCATAATATCACGGTACAGGAACGTCACGATCTGCGCGCGGGTGGCGGATTCGTCCGGGCCGAACGTGGTTTCGCTCGTGCCGTTGGTGATGCCGCGCTCCACCGCCCAGAGGACGGCGTCGGCATAATAGGCGCGGCTCGAAACGTCCGAGAACGGATTTTCGCCGCCCGCTGCCGGGCACTGCTCGAAGCGCCAGAGGAAGGTCACAATGTGCGCGCGGGTGCAGGTCTCATTCGGGCTGAACGTGGTCGCGCTCGTGCCCAACGTGATGCCGTTTTCCACCGCCCAAAGCACGGCGTCATAATAGTAGCTGCCGGCCGGAACATCGGTGAAGGGCATGACATCGCTCTTGGGCGCGGGGCTCCCGGCCTTGCGCCAGAGGAAGGTCACGGCCTGCGCGCGCGTGCAGAGCTCGTCGGGAGAGAAGTGCGTGGCGTCCGTGCCGTTGGTGATGCCGTT
>URCY01000089.1 GCA_900546415.1 uncultured Eubacteriales bacterium | reverse complement strand
ATCTGGAACAAAATCCCTCGCTGACCACTCTTGCGATTGAATCAGAGCTTCCTTAAAAAAGCACCCGCGCCGATGGGATCGGCGCTTTCCGAGGGCTTGCGCAGGCGGCCGGGATACGGTATAATGGGCATGAGATCAGAACATTGCTTCGGAGGTTATTCATGCTGCCTGCTGTCTTTTCCGAACGGATGCGCCGCCTGCTGGGCGCGGAATTCGACGCCTTTCTCGCGTCCTACAACCGCCCGCGCAACACCGCTCTGCGGCGCAATCCCGCGCTGCCCGGTCCGGCGCTGCCGCAGTTCTGCGGCGAGCGCGTCGCCTGGGAGCCAAACGGCTTCTATCTGCTGCCGGACACGCGTCCGGGGCTTTCGCCTCTGCATGACGCCGGACTGTTTTATTTGCAGGAGCCGAGCGCCATGGCGCCCGCGCGCCTGCTGGACGCGCAGCCGGGGGAGCGCGTGCTCGATCTTTGCGCCGCGCCCGGCGGAAAATCGACGCAGCTTGCCGCCGCGATGCGGGGACAGGGGCTGCTCGTCTGCAACGAGCTCCACCCGAAGCGGGCGCGGATCCTGGCCTCGAATCTCGAGCGCTGGGGCGCGACGAACGCCCTCGTGCTCAACGAGCACCCGGCAAGGCTGGCCGAGCGCTTCCCGGCGTTTTTCGACCGCATTCTGGTCGACGCGCCCTGCTCCGGCGAGGGGATGTTCCGCAAGGAGGACGCCGCCGTCGCGGATTGGAGCGAGGAGACCGTGCGCATGTGCGCCGACCGGCAGGCGGAGATCCTGCGCTCGGCGGCGCAGATGCTTGCGCCCGGCGGGCGGCTGGTCTATTCGACCTGCACCTTTGCGCCCGAGGAGAACGAGGGCAGCGTCTCGCGCCTTCTGCGCGGGCGCCCCGATTTTTCCGTCGAGACGGTCGACGCCCCGTGGTTCGACCGGGGGCGGCCGGAATGGCTCGCCGACCCCGCGCCGGGGCTGGAGCATACCTTCCGCCTCTGGCCGCATAAGCTGCGCGGCGAGGGGCATTACGCCGCCGTGCTGCGCCGCGCGGAGATCGGCGCGCGTGGGGATATCCCGCAGCAGAGGCTCGTACCGCTCCCCGACGCCGTGCGGGACTTTCTGCGCCTGCTCGGCACGGACAGAACGCACGGTCTTGCCTTCGGCGAGACATGGTACCTGCCCCCGGCCGAGCTGCCCGCGCTCGACGGGCTGCACGTTCTGAACGCGGGCCTTCGGCTCGGCGAGGTGCGCAGGGGACGCTTCGTCCCGGCGCACGCTCTTGCGCACGGTCTGACCGTCGGCGCGCGGAGCGTGTCCTATCCCGCCGATGCGCCGGAGACGGCGGCCTATCTGCGCGGCGAGACCCTCCCCGGCGACGCCGAGGGCTGGGTCGTGATCTGCGCCGACGGCTGCGCGCTCGGCTGGGCAAAGGGCGCGGGCGGCGTCCTGAAAAACCATTATCCGAAGGGACTGCGCCGCCTGAAGTAGAGAAGCTCTGAATAAATCGCAAGTGCGCCGCTGCCGATTCATTCAGAGGTTCCATGGACGAAAACGGATTTCTGCCTTTACAAAATACGGGATAAGTGTTATAATAGACTTATCTGCGGGATTTTTGATTCGCAGATTTTTCGACTGAATCCCGCAAGAACTACACGATAATTGCCTATTTTCGCGAATTCTTGGTCGATGCGCCGAGCATCGACGGCGTTCGCATGCCATTCGCTGTGCAATCTGCAGCGCGTGGACATTGAAATTGAGGGGCTTTTTATGAGAGAATATGTGATTCGAGGCGGCACGCCGCTCTCCGGAAGCGTGACCATCAGCGGCGCGAAGAACGCCGCCGTTGCAATCTTGCCGGCCACCCTTCTGGTCAACGGCACCTGCCGCATCGAGAATGTTCCGGATATTTCGGACGTCCGTCTCCTGCTCGAGATCCTGGACAGCATGGGCGCGGAGATCCGACGCCTGAGTCCGAACACCGTCGAGGTCTGCTGCGAGCATGTGCGCGACAGCGAGGCATCCGACACGCTCGTGCGCCGCATCCGCGCGTCATACTACCTGATCGGCGCGCAGCTCGGCCGCTTCGGCCACGCCCGCGTGGCGCTGCCCGGCGGCTGTAACTTCGGCGCGCGGCCGATCGACCAGCACATCAAGGGGTTCGAGGCCATCGGCGCGGAGGTGGAGCTGCAAAACGGCTTCGTCTGCGCCAGAGCGTCCGAAAACGGTCTGACCGGCGGGCGCGTCAATCTCGACGTCGTCTCCGTCGGCGCAACGATGAACATCATGATCGGCGCGGTCCTCGCGGGCGGCACGACCATCATCGAAAACGCCGCCAAGGAGCCGCACATCGTCGACCTCGCCAACTTCCTCAACGCCATGGGCGCGAAGGTCTCCGGCGCGGGCACGGACGTCATCAAGGTGCGCGGCGTGAAGGCGCTGCGCGGCGGCTGCTATTCCATCATCCCCGACCAGATCGAGGCCGGGACGTATATGGCCGCCGTCACCGCCGTGGGCGGCAACATCCTGATTCAGAACGTCATCCCCAAGCACATGGACTGCATCTCCGCCAAGCTGCGCGAGATGGGCGCGAAGGTCACGGAATACGACGATTCCATCCGCGTCCAGCGCACCGGCGAGCTGCGCCGCGCCAATGTGAAGACCCTGCCCTATCCCGGCTTCCCGACGGATATGCAGCCGCAGATCGCCGTCTGTATGTCGCTGGCGAGGGGCACGAGCATCATCACCGAGAGCATCTATGACACGCGCTTCGGCTATTGCGCCGAGCTGAACCGCATGGGCGCGTGCATCAAGGTCGACACCAAGACCGCCGTCATCACGGGCGTTGAGCGCCTTGCCGGCTGCACGGTGCACGCCTGCGACCTGCGCGCGGGCGCCGCAATGATCATTGCGGGTCTGGCCGCCGAGGGCACGACCCGTGTGGAAGAGATCGAATATATCGAGCGCGGCTATGAGGACATCATTGGCAAGCTGCGCGGCCTCGGCGCGGACATCAGGCGCATCGAGCGCCCGGACGCCCCGCCCAAGGCGGCAAGCGCCGGTTGATGTGCCCTTTTCCGGCTGAGTCGGGGCTTTTGCCCGATTCGGCCGGTTTTTTCTGACCGTAAAAAAAGCGCCGTCCCGAACGGCGGGGCAACGCTTCCTATCCAAAAAACGGAGGGCGAACATGGAACACTTTGTCGCTGTGCTGGAGCTGGCCGGAACGGTCGCCTTCGCGGCGTCCGGCGCGCTGACCGCAATGAAAAAGAAAATGGATCTGCTGGGCATTCTGGTTCTGGCCGTTATCACCGCCGTCGGCGGCGGCATCCTGCGCGACCTGATCCTCGGCGTCACACCGCCGCTGGCCTTTCGCAATCCGCGCAACGTGCTCGTGGCGGTCGGGACGGCGCTGCTGCTCTTCCTGCCCTTCCTGCGCCACCGCCTGATGCACAATCAGCGCCGGTTCGACGCGGCGATGCTCCTGCTCGACTCGCTCGGCCTGGGCGTCTTCACGGTCATGGGCATCTGGAACGCCCTGCAATTTGATCCCGACCGGAGCACCTTCCTGCTCGTGCTCGTCGGCGTGCTGACGGGTGTCGGCGGCGGTGTCGTGCGCGACGTGCTCGCCGGGGACACGCCCTATATCTTCGTCAAGCATATTTATGCCTGCGCCTCGCTGGCCGGGGCGGTGAGCATGACGGCTTTGCGCGGCGTGCTGCCGATCTACGCGTCGATGCTGCTCTCGGCGGTGCTCGTGTTCGTGATCCGGCTGCTCTCGGCGCATTTCCGCTGGAATCTGCCCCGCGTCCGCAACCTCTGAACGGGAGAAACGCCGTGAGGGATTTCTGAAGCCTCACCTTCCTCCCGCTTCTGCCATATTTCGCTCCGGGATGGCAAAAACGGTGCGTTTCAGATTGGGTGCAGACGTCCCCTCCTCGCGACGACACAAAAACGGTAGGTTTCTCGTAGAAACCTACCGTTTTTATTGTAGCAAGAAAACCACCGGCAGTGCCGGTGGTTCCAAAAAGCTTTAGCTATGC
>URCY01000088.1 GCA_900546415.1 uncultured Eubacteriales bacterium | reverse complement strand
GGCGTCGTTCTGGGCGTATTCGGTGAAGGTGTGCTTGCCCGTGGCCGGGATGACCTCGTGGCCGGAGATGTACTGCCCGCAGTCGTTGCAATAGACGCCCGCCGTATAGCCCGGGGCCGCGCACGTCGCCGCTACTGCTGCAACGGCCGTCGTGTGCGTGTGGGAGCAGCTGATGCTTGCAAGCGTGCTGTAATAAGTGGCTGTGCCGCCGGAGGTTGCCCTATAGAGATAGAAGGTCTTGTCCGAGCCGTAGCCGCCGGAATAGGGACGCCAGCCGCCGGACGAATTATAAGAGAGCTGGCCGACGTTGCTGTTGCTGATCGTCCAGACGCCGCTGTTATTTGTAAAGCTCCAGACGGTGCTGCTTGTGCTCGAGAGCGCGATCTTCTTGGCCGCGCTGGAGTAGATGCTGCCGTTGCCGTTCTTGGCGGAAATGACGCCGTTCGTGATCGTCCAGACGTCCGCCGAATTGGGCGTGGCAATGCTCGAGCCGGTGGTGTAGGTCTTGCCGGCGATGAGCCAGTTGTTTGTGGCAGTCGTGCCCAGCGCCATACCGGTCGTGTCGCTGACGATGACATAGTCACCGTTCGGGACGGTCGAGTCGGTGAGCTTGGCATAGCCGCTCGCAGCGCTGCCCGAGGCATAGCTATAGAGTGCGTAGAAGGTGATGTTGCTCTTGATGGCATAGCTGCCGGTGTGATAGGTCGGGCGTGTCTCCGAATCCTCATAAGGAGCAGTCACCCAGCCGACGAAAGTATAGGTCTTGCTGCTGTCGGCAGGTGTGCCGGACGGGGTCTTAAGGTTGACCGAAGCACCGTAGGCGACCTCCTGCGTTGCCGGGGCGGTCACGCCGCTCGGAACGGAGAATTTGACGGTATAGGTAGCGGAGGGATCGCCGCTGTCGCCGCCGCCGGTGCTGTCGCCCTTCGAGGGAGTCGGATAGTTCGACGGAACGCTCGCGCCCAAAAGCTGGAAGGCCAGCTCGGGATAGTCGACGAACACGTTGCGCACGCCGGTGATGGCCTGCACAGCGTCGTTGCGCCCCATCTCCCAAGTGTCGACGGGATCCTCAGCCAGCCATTTCAGCAGGATTGCGCGGCTTTCCATGACGCCGGTGCTGCCGAAGCAAAACTCCGTATTGCCCCAGCGGATCAGGTGCTGGAGGATCAGCCGCGCGACATCGCCGTGCAGACTCTGCCCAAGCTCGTTGGGATCATAGCAGCCGACGCCTTCGCCGTAGGCGTTGTTGCCGCGGCTGCTGTTCTCAGAGACGGAGGTCGGACGCAGCATCATGATGTCGTTCTCATCCGCGCCGTTCAGACCCTTGCTGTTCGGCCATGTGTGCTCCCGGTTCCACGTTTTGCCGCCGTCCCAGGACGGGCCGATGAGCGTCGCGGAATAGAACGAGGAGATCTTGTTGGCATTCTGCTCGCAATCGGTATATCGATACAGCGACCGCGTGCCGTCATAGCTGGTTTTAGAGGTCTGCTTTGCAGCCAGCATATTGTGAAGCGCCGTGCCGAGTGCACTGTTATAGATTGCATCGGCGCTCGTCGAGGTCGTGCCGGTCTTGGCAGAAAGTGATGCATAGGTGTAATTGCCGGTATAGTAAGCCTGCGCATAGGTGGTCAAAAAGGTGGCCGTGGTGTCGCGTTTGCCCCAGTTATAAATGTAGTTTCCGTTTTTCTTATAGGAAACCTCTGAGGCGCTGGTCGGCTCCGCCGCGCTTGCGCCGAGGGTCAGTCCGGAAAACAGACTGACAAGCAGCGTGAGCAACAAAACGACGGAAACCATTCGCTTGGTGTTCGTTTTCATCGATCCAACTCCTGTTCTTCTCCCTGTTTCGACGAGGGGTGATAATGCTTATTATAGCACGGCGGTCATGTGTTCTCAACTAAAAATTTCCGTTAAGAAGTGCTTTTTCCGGGAAACACCACGAAATAAAGCACTTTTTGGCGCGGCTATGGGGAGACACAGAAAAATTGCGGGGATGGTTCTTGTGCAACTTGCACATATGTGGTTGCTTCCTCTTACAGCCCCTCCGCGTGGCTGTCTGGGCAAAATGTTTTAAAATCTGCCATGCGTAAATGATTTTTGTACGGTTCCCCATATCCCGGCCTCTGCTTTGTGCAAACAGACCGCATTTCGGGCAAAGGCGTCGAATGGAATATACAAATTTTTCCAGCAGATCCGCTTCGGCATTGCATTGCAGCCGGGTTTATGGTATGCTTTTGCCACAAACCACATAAAGGAGGTATCTTCATGAAAAAAACTCGACTGATCGCCATGCTTTTGCTGATTGCGATGCTGCTGAGCCTGCTTGCAACGACAGGCCTCGCAGCTGACCCTGCGGTCACCGTTGCAGCCAATTCCCAGCCGCGTCACACGGTTTGCACCGCCCTCTCCGGGGCAGCGCAGACCTATTACACCGGAGATTATCAATACGAAACGCTCAAGGCGCTGCCCGGCGCCGACAGCACGGATTCCTATGCCGCGACGCAGAACAACCCGCTGTACACGCGGCTTCACGCCCTGATGAGCAGCACACGCAACGACACGAGGGTCGTCTACGGCGGCACGTCCGCCGATTCCCTGGCGACCTACTGGCAGTACACGGATGCCGTCGGCGGCACCGTCGGCTATCAGTATTTTTACGCAGACCTCTCCAGCAACTCCTATGGGACGAGCAGTATGCAGCGCGAGCATGTCTGGCCGCAGAGCAAGGCCTCGTATTTTCAGCTCAACGGCGGCGCGGATCTGCACCACCTGCGTCCGTCCATCGGCGGCGTCAACCAGTCCAAGAGCAACCGCGCGTTTGCCGATCTGATCGGCACGGACACGGCCTATTCGAGCTATCAGGTTGACGGTCAGGACGTGATCTGGAACGGAACGAAGAGCTTTGACAACGTTCTGGAGGTGCGGGACAACGTCAAGGGTGACGTTGCGCGCATTCTGCTTTATATGTATGTCCGCTGGCAGCAGCCGAATCTCTATTCCGACGTTGCATCCGCGAATCTGCCCGCGTTCGATTCGGACGATAAGTCCAACAGCGGTGTCCGCGTGATTGAGGACCGCGCGACGCTCCTGCGCTGGTGCAAGCTCGATCCCGTTGACACGTGGGAGATGGAGCGCAACGATCTTGTGCAGAATGTGCAGGGCAATCGGAACGTCTTCATCGACTATCCGGAACTCGCGTGGTATCTGTTCGGCCTGACGCCGCCGAACGATATGCAGACGCCCTCCGGCGATGCCGCCGCCTCGTCCGGTGAGACCGCGACCATTCAGGCGCTCTCGAGCGATTTGACGCTTGGCACAGTCTCTGTTTCCGGGAACGTTATAACCGCCAGCCCCAAGGCCGGCTGTTATGTCACCGGTTATACGATCCTGTCCGGCTCGGCCACGGTTGTGCGCGACGGAGACCGCTTCACGGTCACCGCCGATGCTTCCTGCACGATCCGCATTGAATTCGCCGAGCACACGTACACGGTGACCTTCTCCGTTCCGGATGGCGTGACCGCGATCGCAGCGCAGACCTGCGGCGCATCCGGTCTCACGCTTCCGACGCCCGAGGGCACGCCGTCCGACACTTCGCAGCAGTACACCTTCGTCGGCTGGGTCACCTCCGTGTGCCCCACGACCACGCAAAAGCCGGACGTCCTGACCGCAAGGGCGGCCTTCCGTCCGACGGAGGACTGCACGCTCTACGCGCTGTACGCCTATGGAAAGGACGGCGGCGACCCGGTCTACCGCCTCGTCTCCGAAGCGCCGGACGACTGGAGCGGGAGCTATCTGATCGTGAATCCGAACATGGATTACGCCATGAGCTCCACGCTCGCAAACGGCCGTTTTGCCGCGGCAGCGGTCACCGTGACCGATAACGCCGTCACGAACCCGGCGCCGGAGCTGGTGTTCACGTTCGCCAAGCAGAACGACGGCACTTACACGGTGCGCGGCACGACCGGCTATCTGAAGATCGGCGCGAACAACACGTCCGGCGGCGCGGTCACGGACGCAGCAGAGGATACCTTCAAGATCGCCGCAAAGGCCGGTGCATGGCAGCTAACCTCCACCACGACCAGCAGCCGCTGCTTCGCCTACTATTCCAAAAAACATGATTTCCGGACTTACGCCTCCTCCACCTATAAAACCGGCTATCTTTTCCGCGCGGGCGCGGCCTCCACGACTTATTACACGACCAACCCGACCGTTTCCGACGGCTCGCTGACGGATGAAAACCTGAAGTTCTTTGGCAAGACGGTCATCTTCGAGGCCGATTTCTCGATCAAGTACTACGTGCCGAAGGCAGTCGTTGACACCTATGATTCCG
>URCY01000087.1 GCA_900546415.1 uncultured Eubacteriales bacterium | reverse complement strand
TGAAAATCTTGAAATACGTAAAGGATTCCTGCGATTTCCAAACCTTAATTTGGAACAAAATACCTCGCTGACCACTCTTGCGATTGAATCAGAGCTTCCCTTAAACACAGTCCGCGCATAAAGCCAAAATATCCGCAAGCAGAAATAAGGAGCGTTCCATGCATAAATTTGATACCAAGGTCCAGCATTTGAAGTATAAGGTCCTGCGCGAGGTCGCGCGCTGCGCGTGGGAGGGCAATCTTCAGGAGAAGCTCTTCGACATCCCGAAGATAATCGTTCCCGGCAACAAGCCGACCATGCGCTGCTGCGTCTATAAAGAGCGTGCGATCCTTGCCGACCGCGTGAAGCTCGCGATGGGCGGCGACAAGAGCAATCCCAACGTCATCGAGGTCATCGAGACGGCCTGCGACGAGTGCCCGATGGGCGGCTACGAGGTCACGAATGCCTGCCGCGGCTGTCTGGCGCACCGCTGCGAGGATGCCTGCCGCAGAAAGGCCATCACCTTCGACCATTTCCACGTTGCGCACATCGACAAGAGCCTCTGCATCGACTGCGGCGCCTGCTCGCGCGTCTGTCCCTTTACCGCGATCGTTAACCGCCAGCGCCCCTGCCAGAGCGCCTGCAAGGTCAAGGCCGTCCTGATGAACGACAGCAAGGCTGCGATCGACAACAGCAAGTGTACCGCCTGCGGCGCCTGCGTCTATCAGTGCCCGTTCGGTGCGATCTCGGACAAGAGCTACATCCTCGAGGCCATCGACCTCATCAAGAAGAGCGAAAACAACACAAAGTACAAGGTCTACGCGGTCGTGGCGCCGTCGATCTCCAGCCAGTTCGTCTATGCCGCGCTGGGTCAGGTCGTCAGCGGTCTGAAGAAGCTGGGCTTCTATACGGTCGTCGAGGCCGCGCTGGGCGCGGATATGGTCGCCTACGCCGAGGCAGCCGAGCTTGCCGAAAAGGGCTTCTTGACCAGCTCCTGCTGCCCTGCCTTCGTGACGTATATCGAAAAATCCTTCCCGGCGCTGAAGGATTACGTCTCGCACAATCTCTCGCCAATGGCCGCGATCTCGCGCTATCTCAAGGAGCGCGAGCCGTCCTGCAAGGTCGTTTTCATCGGGCCGTGCACGGCGAAAAAGGCCGAAATTCAGAAGGAGTCCGTGAAGCCCTATGTCGACGTCGCCATGACCTTCGAGGAGCTTCAGGCGCTCTTTGACAGCCGCGATCTGGACATTACGACGCTGCCCGAGGACTGCCTGGACAATGCGTCCTATTTCGGCCGCATCTTTGCGCGCTGCGGCGGCCTCTCCGACGCCGTTGCCGAGGCGCTCAAGGAACAGGGGCGCGAGGATTTCGAGCTGAAGGCGACGGCCTGCGACGGCATCGAGGAATGCCGCATGGCGCTCTTCAAGAAGAGCAAGAATCTGCTCGACGCGAACTTTATCGAGGGCATGGCCTGCGTCGGCGGCTGTATCGGCGGCGCCGGCTGCCTGACCCACGGCGCGAAGAACAAGGCCGAGGTCGACAAATACGGCCGCGAGGCTCATGAAAAAACCATCAAGGACGCGATTTCCGTACTGAAATAATTTGAAAGGGAGAAACCGATATGCCGGATTGTTTGACGCTTAAAAAATCAAACTGCAAGAATTGCTACAAGTGCATTCGGCACTGCCCCGTGAAATCCATCCGATTTTCCGCCAATCAGGCGCACATCATCGGCGAGGACTGCATTCTCTGCGGTCAGTGCTTCGTCGTCTGTCCGCAGAACGCCAAGCAGATCGTCGACGAGACGGAGAAGGCAAAGGTCTTTTTGCTCAGCGGCTCGCCGGTCTATGTCAGCCTTGCGCCCTCCTTCGCCGCAAACTATGCGGGCGTCGGCATCAACGGGATGCGCAAGGCGCTCAAGCGGCTCGGCTTTGCCGACGTGGAGGAGACGGCCATCGGCGCAACAATGGTCAAGCGCGAATATGAGCGCATCCTCCGCGAGGAGCAGCCGGACGTGCTGATCTCCTCCTGCTGCCATTCCCTGAACCTGCTGGTTCAGAAGTATTTTCCGGGCGCGCTGCCGTTCCTTGCGAATGTGCAGTCGCCCATGCAGGCGCACTGCGCCGACATCAAGCGCCGCCATCCGGAGGCCAAGACCGTTTTCGTCGGCCCGTGCGTGGCAAAAAAGGACGAGGCGTGGTATTATTCCGGCATGGTCGACGCCGTGCTGACCTTTGAGGAGCTGACGAAGTGGCTCGAGACCGAGCACATCGAGCTGGAGCCGGATCCCGAGCAGAACGCCGAGAGCCGCGCGCGTCTGTTCCCGACGACCGGCGGCGTGCTCAAGACCATGACCGACCGGCCGGACGGCTATACCTACCTCGCGGTCGACGGCGTGGAGAACTGCATCTCCGCGCTGCGCGAGATCGAGGAGGGCAAGGTGCACCGCTGCTTTTTGGAGCTTTCGGTCTGCTCGGGCAGCTGCATCGCAGGGCCGGTCATGGAAAAATACCACCATTCAACGGTCAGCGACTTCCTGAAGGTCACGGAATATGCCGGGGAGCGTGATTTCCCGGTCGAGCAGCCGGAGCTGATCGGCAAGCACTTCACGGTGATCGAGCGCCACGCACGCATCCCCGGCGAGGACGAGATCCGTGCGACGCTGCGCCGCATGGGCAAGACCAAGCCCTCCGACGAGCTGAACTGCGGCTCCTGCGGCTATCCGAGCTGCCGCGACAAGGCCATTGCCGTCTGTCAGGGCAAGGCGGAGATATCCATGTGCCTGCCCTATCTCAAGGACAAGGCCGAGAGCTTTTCGGATAATATCGTCCGCAACACGCCGAACGGGCTGCTGCTGCTCAACGAGCAGCTCGAGGTGCAGCAGATCAACCGCGCCGCGCTGCGCATGATGAATCTGCGCGCCGAAACGGATGTGCTCGGCGAGAGCGTCGTGCGCGTGATGGATCCGAACGACTTCCTGACCGTGCTGGACAGCGGCCGCCCGATCCACGACAAGCGCTGCTATCTGGCCGAATACGACCGCTATGTCGACGAGACGGTCATTTATGACCGCGAGTATCACCTGCTCATCTGTATCCTGCGCGATGTGACGCAGGAGGAGACCATGCGCAGTCAGAAGGAGAGTCTCAGCCACCAGACGGCCGAGATCGCCGACCGCGTGGTCGACAAGCAGATGCGCATCGTGCAGGAGATCGCCTCGCTGCTCGGCGAGACGGCGGCGGAGACGAAAATCGCGCTCTACAAGCTGAAGGAGTCGATCAAGGATGAATAATCTCTGCGAAGAGATCGGCTGGAAGAGCATCAACCACGCCGGCGAGCAGCTCTGCGGCGACCATGTGGATCTGATCGAGCAGGGCGAGAATTCGTCTGTGCTGGTGCTCGCGGACGGCTTGGGAAGCGGCGTGAAGGCCAGCATTCTCTCCACGCTGACCGCGAAGATCATCTCGACCATGATGGCCGAGAATGTGCCGTTGGACGAATGCGTCAAGACGATCGCCGCGACCCTGCCGATCTGCTCCGAGCGCGGCGTGGCCTATTCGACCTTCACGGTCATCCACCTGAAAAATCACAGCACGGCCGAGCTGATCCAGTATGACAACCCGAATGTCATTCTGATCCGCGACAACGAGCCATACAGCTATCCGACGCAGGAGCTGAACATCAGCGGCAAAAAAATTCTCCGTTCCGAGCTTTCCCTGCAGGAAAACGACGTGCTCATTGCCATGAGCGACGGCTGCCCGCACGCCGGGATCGGCCGGTCGTATAACTTCGGCTGGCGGCAGGAGGAGATCGCCGCGTTTATGAAGGTGCTCACCGCCGTCGGCTATTCGGCCAAGACGCTTGCGACCATGCTCGTCGACGAGTGCGACCGGCTCTACGGCGGTCAGCCCGGCGACGACGCCACGGCCTGCGTGGTCAAGGTGCGCAGGCGTGCGCCGATGAACATCCTGTTCGGCCCGCCGCGCAACCGCGACGACGCCGACCGCATGATGGCGCTGTTTTTCTCCAAGGAGGGCAAGCATATCATCTGCGGCGGCACGACCTCGTCCATCGCCGCGAAATATCTCGGCAAGCCCCTGCGGCCGACGCTGTCCTTTGAGGCCTCCGACGTGCCGCCCATTGCCGAGCTGGAGGGCGTTGACCTCGTCACCGAGGGCGTCATCACGATGAACAAGGTCGTTGAATATGCCAAGGACATGCTCGGGCAGAACGAGCGCCACGAGGAATGGAGCTTCGGGCGCGACGGCGCGTCCATGATCTGCCGCCTGCTGTTTGAGGAGGCGACGGACATCAACTTCTGCGTCGGCCGCGCGGTCAACCCGGCGCATCAGAACCCCGATCTTCCGATCAATTTCAACATCAAAATGAATCTGGTCGAGGAGCTCTCCGCCTGCCTGAAAAAAATGGGCAAGCGCGTGAAGGTGAGCTACTTTTGATTCCCTGACGCCGTCTCAAACTTGAGACGGCGTCAGACTGTCAAAAAAGTCCGGAACCGTCAAAATCAGTCAACAAATAAGAAC
>URCY01000086.1 GCA_900546415.1 uncultured Eubacteriales bacterium | reverse complement strand
TCAATCTGGAACAAAATCCCTCGCTGACCGCTCTTGCGATTGAATCAGAGTTTCCTTAAATTGTACGGTCAAGAACTGTGACCTGCGTGATCACATCGCGCAGGCGGTCAGAGCCTACCATATATTCAAGTGCATCATCAGCGGTGTCAAAGCAGCATTCCGTCTCGGGACGATTCCAAACATAAATTGTGATCTTATCATCTGTCCCATATCGAATAATGCCATAACAAATGCCGTTCCATTCGATTTCTACTTCTCCACCACATTTCATACACCACTTGAAATCGCTGATCGATTTAAAACGGTTATCTTCCAATGAGTTTTGGGACTTTAAAATATAATAGGACATGTCGTGCCTCCGGTATGACTTGAAATCAGGAATATCTCCGCCCCAATAATTTTCTGCTTTGCCCCAGTTTACCGTGGGAATCACACGGATTCCCTTGGAGGCCCAGCAGGCGCCGCACCAGCGGTCAGAGTGTTTTGTGCAGCAAAAAATTTAAAATCGGCAATATAAACAAAAGCGGGAGAGTCCTTTGTGGAACTCTCCCGTGGTCGGAGTGTCGGGATTTGAACCCGAGGCCTCTTGGTCCCGAACCAAGCGCGATACCAAACTTCGCCACACCCCGAAAGCTTTTATATTATAAGCAGAAAAACGCCGGTTGTCAAGCGCTAAATTCAAAAACACCGGAAATTTTGCGTTTTTTTCGAAAAACACGCGGGAACGGCGCACAGGACGAGGCTTTTTCGGCCGCAGAAGGCGGCTTCGGCAGGGGAATGCCCCGGACGCACGAGGGAACGCGCCGAATGCCCGAAGAAATGCGCCAAACAATTGAAGGAACGCGTCGGATGTTCGAAGAAATGCGCCAAACAATCGAAGGAACGCGCCGGGCGGCCGCAGCGCATGGCGATCCATGCAGGGCGGCTGCCCGGCGCGATGCTTCAGGCGGGAATTCCGCGCGGACAGACCCCGCAGAAAGAACGTTTATCAATACGGCAGCTCGCTGCCGCCGACGAACTCGCGCAGCAGCGAATCCCTGGGCAGCAGCCCCGACGGAATCGGCGGAAGCTCCTGCATGACCTGCACCAGATCGGCGAGGTCGGGATATTCGGGCAGCAGCGCCCGCAGATCGTCGAGCAGATAGGGACGGTAGATGCTCAGCTCGATGGAATAGAACGAATCGACGCTGCAATGCGCGTGCTGCTTGAAGGGCATGATGTACATCTGCTCTCCGGCGTCCACGCGCGGGCGCATCCCGATCGTCGCGCTCAGCGGACGGCCGCGCCCGGTGCGGTCGCGCAGCAGGCGGCGCGCCAGCCGAATCTTCGAGGGGTGCAGCACCTTGCCGTCGGAGGCGGTGACGCGCGTGCGCACGCTGACGTAGACGCGTGTCGTGTCGGCGGCGTGGCCGGTGACCATGGGGTTCAGCGCGTGGATGCCCTCCATGATGACCAGCTCGCCGGGTCTGCGGCGCAGCGTGCGGCCGTCGAACTCGCGGCGGCTGTCCTTGAAATTATAGTGCGGGAGGCGGATCTCGCTGCCCGCGAGGATCTCGTCGAGCTGCTGCTGGAAGAATGGAATGTCGACGCGCGTCGGCTTCTCCAGATCGAGCTTATTTTCGCGCAAAAGCTGCTTTTCCTCCTCGCTGAGCGGGGAAAAATAGTCGTCCATTTGCAGCGTGTGGGTTTGCAGACCGCGCCGCTCCAGCTCGCGCTCGATCAGCAGCGCCGTCGTCGTCTTGCCCGAGCCGGACGGACCGGCCAGCAGGACGATCGGGCGGCGGAGCGCGTTTGCGGCAATGATCTCCGCCGTCTGCTCAATCTGGCGGAAATAGTGCCTGCGGTCGCTTTCAAGAACGCCGGCCGGATCGGCGGCGATCAGGGGGGACATTTGGTCGGTTGTCATACTATCACCTTGCTTCGAAATAAGAGGGCAGAATTGCGGGGAGAAAAGTCCGCCTGCAGCGGACAAATGTCTTAAATGCTCTTTGAGGTATGTACAAAACTAGTATATCACACTTTTTCGGTTTTGTCTTGCATTATTTTGAAATTTGTAAAATCCGACAAAAAAATACGGAATATCCAAGGAAACAAAACGGGTAATCCTGTAAATAATTGTGAGAATGCTGATTTTTGCTTTTCTGGCCGGGCGGCCTTGTGCCGGTGCGGAAAATATGGTAAAGTATAAGCAGAGAGCGGCGACGCGATTCAAGCGTCGTTTTATTGCGTCTCAAAATCGTACTGGGAGGTTATTCCATGAAGCAAACGACCAAGAGAGTGCTTTCCCTGCTGTGCGTAGTGGCCATGCTGCTGGCGCTTGTTCCCTCGGTTTTCGCAGAGCCGACCGACAGCGCCGAGTTTGCCTTCTACTCCACAACGGACATCCACGGCAAATGCTGGGACAAGAACGTGCTCAACGACACCAACGAGAACAACAACCTGCTCCGCGTCGCAACCGTGATGAAGAGCGAACGCGAGACCTACAAGAACAACGTCGTTCTTGTCGACAACGGCGACCTCTATCAGGGCACGCCCGTCTCCACCTACCAGCTCAATCTGCTTGCCAAGGGCGAGAGCGATTGGCCGGCAGCCATGGCGCTGTGCCTGTCCGAGATCGGCTATGATATGGCCAACGTCGGCAACCACGAGTTCAACTATGGCTGGGATCTGATGACCAAGGTCCGCTCCTACATGACCGAGCGCGGCGTTGCATCCGTTTGCGCCAACCTGTACTACGACGGCACCGACGGCGTCCACGCCAAGGACGAGAACGCCATGACTCCGTACATCACCAAGGAGCTGACCGTCGGCGGCCGCACCATCAAGATTGGTCTGCTGGGCATGGTCACGCCGGACTGCACCCGTTGGGACATCCCCGAGAACTATCCCGGCATCCGTTTCTCCCACAGCGACAACCCCGAGAGAGACATGGCCAAGGAGGCCGCCCGCTACATCCCGAAGATGAAGGCAGAGGGCTGCGACTTCATCGCGGTCGTGTTCCACTCCGGTCTGGGCGCGGCTGACGGCGAGCTGACCTTCAGCGTCAACACCGAGAATCAGGTTCAGCGCGTCATCGCGAAGAACTCCGATATCGACCTGATGGTCGCCGGTCACGACCATTCCTCCGGCTATTCCGGCAACTGCTATAAGGATAAGAACGGCAAGGACGTGCTGGTCGTCAACGGCGGCGGCAGAGATCTGACCAAGACCGTTTTCACCGTTACGAAGGATTCCATCACCGTGAAGTCCACCGAAAATCTGAAGCTCAATAACTACAAGTCCGACGCCGCGCTGCTCGAGATGATCAAGCCCTATGCCGATCTTGCCAGCGAATACGTCAACGCCGTCGCCGGTCAGGCCGTCGGCACGTGGGACAGCGAGACGAACTACTACCTCAAGCAGAGCAACACGATGGATCTGATCCAGACGGCGCAGATGTTCGAGGGAACGAAGCATCTGGCTGAGAAGTACGACACCGATGAGAAGAAGCAGGCGCTCTACAAGAAGACCGGCCTCGACCATATCGACGTCGATATGTCCTCCACGTCTGTCGTCGTCAACGGCAGCTATCATGTCTCGCCCGGCGAGATCACGATGAAGGACGTTTACCGGATGTACCGGTATGACAACAACCTTTATCTGCTCCCGCTGACCGGCCAGCAGATCAAGGACATTCTGGAGCAGAACGCTTCGACCCGTCTGAAGGCGACCATCAGCAACGGCGAGGTGCGCTACACCACGATCGGCGAGAACTTCACCAACCCGGTCTTCGGCGGCCTGAACTTCGAGTATGATATGTATCAGCCCGAAGGCTCCCGCGCCGTCATCCACGGCTTTGCCAACGGCAGAGACTTTGACCTCAACAAGACCTACATCGTCGGCGTGAACAACTACCACCTCGGCAACGCGGGCTGCGGCTTCGGCAAGTACAGCACGGCGGACGCCATCTGGTCGCAGACCGACGACATGGGCGGCGGCGTTGTGCAGGACCTCATCATGGAGTTCTTCCGCGATCAGGCCGACAACGAGAAGAAGGGCGTCGACCCGGCCGACTTCTTCACATGGAAATGGGAGCTGACCTACAGCGGCGACCCGACCGTTCCGCAGGATCTGAACGGCAGCATCGTCGGCAAGAAGGTCGACGGCTTCGCCGACGGGAAGCAGGTGCTGCTGCACTACGCAGGCGAGGGCACGGTCGTGACCGCGACCGCTCCTGTCGGCGCGAACAACAAGCTTGCCCCGGCCGATGCGACCTCCGTCAGCAATTACATTGCCACCGATGCGGCCGACGCAGTTTTCACCGTGGAAGCGGCCGGCGCAAGCGACAACGGCACGGCGTATTTCGCGCTGAAAAATGCAGACGGCAAGTACATGACCGCCGCTGCGACCGGCAACGGCCTGAGCATGACCGACACGCTGACCGACTGCGGCAAGTGGTACGCGGTCGCAGTGGACGGCGGCTATCACATCATGAACGTGGGTGCGGCCTACGGCGACAGCCACAATCAGGCGCTGGAATATTACAACGGCTTCACCACCTACGGTGTGA
>URCY01000085.1 GCA_900546415.1 uncultured Eubacteriales bacterium | reverse complement strand
CAAGTTGGGGCAAAAGACCCGCTGAGCGCCGCTGCCGATTTATTCAGAGGTTCCTAAGATGTACTCGTTGAAAAATGCCGGAACGCGCTCCGGCGAGACCGAGTGGAAGGCATCGTCCACGGTGACGCAGACGCCCTCCTGGCATCTGCCCATGCAGAACGTGCCGGCAAGCTCGACCTTGTCTTCCAGTCCGTTCTCGCGGATCAGCTCCTGAAGCTGCTCCACGACCTGACGCGAGCCCTTAAGATGGCAGGACGAGCCGATGCAAACTGTGACCTTCATGTTTTTCTCCTTTTTTTACTTTAATAATTCATATAGGGTTTCAATATCTCGCGCTGTGCCTCGGTGCTGCCCACCGTCAGTGCGGCAGCCACCAGCGGCAGCCATGCGTTGATCTCTTCGCGGGAATGCCCGCTCTCCTGCCCGAACAGGCGCAGATATTGCTCGGGATCGGTCCCCTGCAGGCGCAGACGAAGCGCCGTGCAGGCGGCGTCGGCCTCCGGGCAGCCCCGGCTGGCGTTTGCCCACCCGAGGATCGACGCCTCGCCCTCCGGCGTCAGGATGATGTTCGCCGGGTCGAGCGAGCCGTGACACAGGCGGTCGCCGTCCGGCACGCTGCAGATCCGCGTGCGCAGGTTGCTGCGCACATGCTCCGGCAGCGGCGCGCGCTCGATGCTCCGGGCAAGCTGCTCCTTGCAGCGCGGCAGGCGCGGCGCGGTCTTTTCCAGCACGAGGAGCTGCAGCCGCACGAGCAGCCGAAGTCCCTCCTCACGCTTTTGCGGGTTTTTTTGAATGTACTGCCGCAGGGTCTCGCCGCGGATCAGCTGCGAAGCAAGCGCCCAGCGCCCGTTCAGCGCCGTGACCTCAAGCACGGGCGGAACAGGCAGTCCGGCCTCCACGGCGACGGCCTGATGCAGCGCCTCCTGCAAAACGTCGGCGGCGGAATGGCTTGCATCAAACACCTTTACACAGCGGTCGCCGTCACGGTAGACCGTGACGGTATTGCTTAATGCGATGATACGATCCAGCTCCATCCGTTTTCCCCCGACTCAGGTATGCTCCGGCTGGAGCTGCATATTCAGATGCGCCAGCGACAGCGCCATGTTTTCATACTGCGCCACGGCGTCCTCCGGCAGGCTCATGCGCACGGGCGCAAAGCACCAGAACGCGCGGATGCCATTGCGGTAGAGCCGATCGGCCACCGACTGCGCGTCGGCCGCCGGGACGGTGATGACGCCGATCTTGACGGCGTGCGTCGCGCAGTACTCCTCAAGCCGCTCCATCGGCAGGATCGGTTTGCCCGCCGTGGAGACCAGCGGCTCATGCAGTGCGCGGTCAAACGCGGCGACAATGGACAGGCCGTAATCGGCAAAGCCGGAATAATCCAGCAGCGCGCGCCCCAGTCGGCCGGCGCCGACGATCACCGCCGAGCCGCTGCCCTCCGAGAGCAGCCGCTGCAGGCAGCCCGTCAGCTCCGCGACCGAATAGCCGACCTTCGGTCGACCGGCGCCGCTGACCGCCCCGAGATCCTTGCGCACCTGCACCTCGCCGAGATGCAGCGCCTTGGCGATCGCCGTGGCGGAGATGTGCGTCACGGCTCCCGGAAGGGTCTTCAGATAATCCAGATAGATCGGCAGTCTGCCCAGTGTTGCGCGGGAAATCTCCTTATGCTCCACAATCATACCTCCAGAATCAATTACCGTTCTATTCTACACGCAAAGTGCAGATTTGGGAATTGCCTCTTTCGCATATCGGTAATGCAGCTATCGATAATTTTCGTTCAATAAATGCAGGCAGGCGAAGCGGGCGCACTCCCGTTCGACACTTATGGTTGCAGGAATGCGCCCGCCTTGCCGTTCCGATTTGTTTATTTTGCGCTCAGGTGCGCGTCGATCGCTCTTGCGGCGGTCTTGCCCGCGCCCATGGCGGAGATGACGGTCGCAGCGCCGGTCACGGCGTCGCCGCCGGCATAGACGCCCTCGCGGGAGGTCAGGCCGTCCTCGTTGACGATGATGCCGCCGCGCGCGTTGACCTCAAGTCCCTTGGTGGTGGACTTGATGAGCGGGTTCGGCGACGTGCCGATGGAGATGACAACGGTGTCGACGTCCAGCTCGAATTCGCTGCCGGGGATCGGCAGCGGGCGGCGTCTGCCCTTGGCATCCGGCTCGCCCAGCTCCATGCGGATGCAGCGCATCCCGGTGACGAAGCCGTTCTTCGGGTCGCGCGGATCATCCGGATTCTGATAGCCCAGAATTTCGACCGGGTTATTGAGCAGGCGGAAATCGACGCCCTCCTCCTCGGCGTGCTCGACCTCCTCGCGACGCGCGGGCAGCTCCTCCATGGAGCGGCGGTAGACGATGTAGACCTTCTCCGCGCCGAGGCGCAGAGCGGTTCTCGCAGCGTCCATGGCGACGTTGCCGCCGCCGACGACGGCGACCCTGCCGCCCTTCATGATCGGCGTGACGGGATCGTCGCGGTAGGCCTTCATGAGGTTGCTGCGGGTCAGGAATTCGTTGGCGGAATAGACGCCCTTCAGGCTCTCGCCGGGGATGCCCATGAAGTTGGGCAGGCCAGCGCCCGAGCCGACGAACACGGCCTCATAGCCGTCCTCGAACAGCTCGTCGATCGTCAGGGTCTTGCCGATGACAACGTTCGTCTCGACGTCGACGCCCAGCGCCTTGAGCGTCTCGACCTCCTTGGCGACAATGGACTTCGGCAGACGGAATTCCGGAATGCCGTAGACCAGCACGCCGCCGGCGGTGTGCAGCGCCTCAAAAACCGTGACCTGATAGCCCTTCTTGGCCAGATCGCCCGCGCAGGTCAGGCCGGACGGGCCCGAGCCGACCACGGCGACGCGGTGGCCGTTGGGCACGGGCTTCTTCGGCAGCTCCTTGGCGTTCTCGTTGTGCCAGTCGGCAACGAAGCGCTCCAGACGGCCGATGCCGACCGGCTCGAACTTGATGCCGAGGGTACACTTGCTCTCGCACTGCGACTCCTGCGGGCAGACGCGGCCGCATACCGCCGGAAGCGAGGAGGATTGCGTGATGATCTGATACGCGCCCTCAAAATCCTCGCTCTTGATCTTGGAAATGAATTCCGGGATGGAGATATTGACCGGGCAGCCGGAGACGCACGGGCGGTTCTTGCAGTTCAGGCAGCGCTTTGCCTCCTCGACTGCGATCTCAGCCGGGTAGCCCAGCGCCACTTCCTTGAAATTTCTCGCACGGACAGACGGCTCCTGCGTCGGCATTTCGTGCTTTTTCGGATTGATCGCCATAACCGTTCCCTCCTTAGCCCTGCTTGAGCAGATTGCAGGTTTCTTCGTAGGCCTTGCGCTCGAACGCGTTGTACATTCTGCCGCGGCTCATGGCCTCGTCGAAATCGACCTCATAGCCGTCGAAATCCGGGCCGTCGACGCAGGCAAACTTCGTCACGCGCTTGCCGTCCTGATTCAGCGTCAGGCGGCAGCCGCCGCACATGCCCGTGCCGTCGATCATGATCGGGTTCATTGAGACCGTGACCGGCACGCCGAAGGGTTTGGCCGTGGCGACGACAAATTTCATCATGATCAGCGGGCCGATCGTGATGATCATATCGAAGCGCTCCCCTGCCTCAAGCAGCTCCTTGAGCGGCACGGTGACGTTGCCGTGCCGGCCGTAGCTCCCGTCGTCGGTCATAAGGATGGTTCGGTCGGAATAGGCCTTGAATTCGTCCTCCAGAATGACGATGTCCTTGCTGCGGAAGCCGACGATGCTCGTCACGTCCGCGCCGAGACGGTGAAATTCCTCGGCGATCGGCATGGCGATCGCGCAGCCGACGCCGCCGCCGACGATGCAGACCTTTTTGATGCCGTCGGTGTGGGTCGCAACGCCCAGCGGGCCGACGAAGTCCTGAATAAATTCTCCCTCCTGCTTGTGGTTCAGCAGCGCGGTCGTCGCGCCGACGATCTGGAAGATGATCTTGACCGTTCCTTCCTCGACGTTGCAGCCGGCAACGGTCAGCGGAATGCGCTCGCCCTCCTCGTTGACGCGCAGGATGATGAACTGGCCGGGCTTCGCCTTTTTGGCGACGAGCGGCGCATGGATCTCCATCTGCGTCACGGTCGGGTTCAGAACCTTTTTGTGAACGATTTGATACATTTTTTGTCTCCTTCCCGGATGTTGAATCAGCGCGTGCAGAGCGCACGGCGCAGGATCTCCTCATGGTCAAACGCCAGCGGCGGAAGCCCGAGGCCGTCGGCCTCAGGGGAAACGCAAAACCATTGCGCCGCACCTGCGTCGTCTCCGGCCCGAACGCGTGTGGCCGCGCGATCGACCGACGCGGCGTAGGCCGCCGAAACCACCCAGCCGCGCGGGTCGCGCCCCGGACGGCTGAACAGGCCGACGAGCTGCATCTGCTCGTGCCCGATGCCCGTCTCCTCAAGCAGCTCACGGCGCGCCGTCTGCTCGAGCGGCTCGTTCGGGTTGGCAAAGCCGCCCGGCAGCGCCCAATGCCCAAGGAACGGATGTCCCTTGCGGCGGATGAGCAGCACCCATGTGCCCGCGGCGTCCTTTGCCAGAACGACAATATCCGCCGTCAGGCTGGGTTTTTCGTATTGTTTCTTTTTATATTGTACTAAAAATTCGTCTTCTGTCAACCCGTTTTTATCGCGTAACAATTCCAAAGCCTATAATTTCCTCCTATGGAAGCTCTGATTCAATCGCAAGAGCGGTCAGCGAGGAATTTTGTTCCAGATTGAGGTTTGGAAATCGCAGGAATACTTTGCGTATTTCAAGGGAAGCTCTGATTCAATCGCAAGAGCGGTCAGCGAGGGATTTTGTTCCAG
>URCY01000084.1 GCA_900546415.1 uncultured Eubacteriales bacterium | reverse complement strand
TAAGCTGGGACAAAAGACCCGCTGAGCGCCGCAGCCGATTGATTCAGAGGTTCCTTAGCCTTGGGTCACAATATAGCGGGCATAGCCGAACAGACGGTTGCCGTAATACGTGCCCACAAGCGAGTCGATCTTCACGCCCGCGCTCGGATTGGCAGCGTGGATAAACCGGCCGTCGCCCAGATAAATACCGACGTGCGTGACCTCGTAGATATTGGTCGTGCTGGAGGCCTGTCCGGTGAAGAACACCAGATCGCCGGGCTTCATCTCGTCAAGCACGTTGCTCGCCTTGCCGTAGGCATAGGCCTTCTCCTTCGCGTAGGTGAACTGCTCCTGCGCGCCGTGGTATTTCAGGTTGATGCCGAAATTCTTATAGACATACATGGTGAAGCCGGAGCAGTCGAAGCTGTTCGGGCCGGACGCGCCGTAAACATAGGGATAGCCCTCAAAGATGCTGGCATACGCGCAGAGATCGGCGCGCAGCTCGTCGTTCGCGTCTCCGTTGGGATGATCGAGCATCCATGCCGCAGCATACTTATAGCAGCGCAGGAACAGCACGACGCCCTCCTGAATGGAGGTGCCGCGCGTCGGCTCGAGCAAGCCGTCGCTGCCCTTCACCGCGCCGATGAAGACCAGCATACGCGTCGGCGCCTTTGCAAAGTCGGCGACCTGATAGCCGTCGGCAAAATCGTTCAGATTCACGTTGGCATAATCCGTGCGCGGATAGCCGACCGCATTCATGAACTTTGCGAGGATTTTGAAGAACTGCTCGCGCGTCAGCGGATCGTTCGGATGGAAACCGCCGTCGTCCGAGCCGTCCACGATGCCAAGCTCCTTGCAGATGTTCACATCGTCGTCGTTCGTGTCCCAGAAATAGTTCCCTCCGGAGGGTCTGAGCGTCGTGCCCTTGGCCTTGTTATAGGCCAGAACCGCGATGGAGCACATCTGGCCGCGCGTGATGCCGTCGGACATATTGCAGCTTTGCAGGCTCTTCGGCAGCAGACCCTTGGCCTTGAACTCCGTGACCTCGCGCACCGCCCACGGGCTGACGCCGGTGATGCCGTAGCGCTGCAGGTCGCTCTCCATGCCGCCCTCGGCCTTCGCGGCGATCCAGTTGACGGTGTAGGTATAGGAGCGGGCGAACATGACGACCGCCTCCTGACGGCTCGCGGTGTTCTGCGGATGGATCTTGCCGTCGTCGCTGCCGCGCAGGATGCCGATCCCGGCGAGCACGCGCGCCGACTCCAGCGCATATTCGTAGACATCGCCGACGTCGGAGAATTGAGACAGATCGCTCTTGGGCAGCGAATCGATGGAGACATAGCACAGTCCCATCAGCGTCCAGATCGTCTTGAAGAATTCCTGCCGCGTCATCAGCTGATTCGGCCGGAAGGTGTTGTCCTCATAGCCGGAGACGATGCCGTTCTCGGCGGCAAAGTTGATAACCGGGTCGTTCGTATCGGTGAAGGCGTTTTCGGTGGTGCTGGGCGTGACCGAGCCATCCCCAAAGCTGGCGAAAATATACGCCGCTATATAGCACATTTCCTTTCGCGAGATCGATGCATTCAAATCTCCGGTCAGAATGCTCTCGGGCAGGAAGCCCTGCGACTCCATCATTTCGACGTCGTCCTTCGCCCAGTCGGCGAGATTCCAGTACGACGCGGCGGACGCCATCGGGATGCACGCCGCCAGCATCGCGCCGCAGAGCAGCAGCGCCAATAATCGTTTCTTCATTGCTTCGTAACCTCCATATCAAGCTCCAGCCCGACCGGACAATGGTCGGAGCCGGTGATTTCGCTGTAGATCGGCGTGGCCGTAATGCGGTCGCGCAGACGGTCGGAGACCAGAAAATAGTCGATGCGCCAGCCGACGTTCTTCTCCCTCGCGCGGAAGCGGTAGCTCCACCAGGAATATGCGCCGGTCAGCTCCGGATAGCGAAAACGAAAGGTGTCTGTAAAGCCGCTCGCAAGCAGCTCCGTGAATTTTCCGCGTTCCTCGTCGGAAAAGCCGGCGTTCCCGCGGTTGGATTTCGGATTCTTCAGGTCGATTTCCTGATGGGCGACGTTCAGGTCGCCGCAGAGGATCACGGGTCTCTGCGCGTCAAGCGAGCAGAGATAGGCGCGCAGCGCGTCCTCCCACACCATACGATGGTCGATGCGCTTCAGACCGTCCTGCGCATTCGGCGTGTAGCAGGTCAGAACGTAACAATTCGGGTATTCCAACGTGATGAGACGTCCCTCATGATCCAATTCGGGCACGCCGACGCCATAGCGCACGGAGAGCGGCTCATGCCGCGTGAAGATCGCCGTGCCGGAATAGCCCTTTTTCTCGGCAGAATACCAGAACTGATGATAGCCCTCGAGCGTGAGCGAAACCTGCTCCGGCTGCGCCTTCGTCTCCTGCAGACAGAAAAAATCCGGATGCAGCGTCGAAAACACGTCCGGAAAGCCCTTTTCCACGCAAGCGCGGATGCCGTTTACATTCCATGAAACCAAATTCATAATCCTACCCCTATATAGTAACAAAGTCTAACAAAAATTACAACCCCTTGCGGCAAAATTCAATAAAAATTCAAAATTTTTCCGGTTCGGAAAAGCATTTGACGCCCCGCCGCAGATCTGTTATACTGATTTTGACAGAAGTCCGAGCTGATAGAACGCGACCGCGCTTGCCGCCGCGACGTTCAGCGAGTCGACGCCGTGTGCCATGGGGATGCGCACGGTGTAGTCGCAGTCGGAAATGGTCGAGGCCGCAAGGCCGTCGCCCTCCGTTCCGAGCACGACGGCGAGCTTCTCCGCACGCATCAGGCGCGGGTCGGTCAGCAGGAGCGAGTCGTCCCGCAGCGCCATTGCCACGGTCTGAAAGCCCATCTCGTGCAGCAGCTCCTGCCAAGGCCGTTCCGGCGGCAGGTATGTCCACGGCACCTGAAACACCGTGCCCATGCTCACGCGCGCAGCGCGGCGATAGAGCGGGTCGCTGCCCGCCTCGGTCAGCAGAACGGCGTCCATGCCGAGCGCCGCCGCCGAGCGGAAGATCGCACCGATGTTGGTCGGGTTCATCACGTTTTCCAGCACGGCCACGCGCGTCGCACCCGCGCAGACCGTCCGCGCGTCCGCAGGACGCGGCCGCCGCATCGCGCAGAGCATTCCGCGCGTCAGATGGAAGCCAGTCAGCTGCGTCAGAACCTCGGGCGGCGCGGTGAAGACCGGTGTCTGCTCCGGGCAGCGCGCGATCAGCTCGGCGCCCTTTCCCCGGATCAGCCCCGGCTCGGTCAGAAACGACACGGGCGTCATGCCGCCGTCCAGCGCGCGTTCGATCACGAGCGGGCTTTCCGCAACGAACAGCCCGTTGTCCGGGTCGGCGCGGTTGACGAGCTGATTTTCCGTCAGCCGTGCATAAACATCCAGCTCCGGCGCGGAAAAATCGCGAATTTCGATGATGTTCGCCATAGCGCGTTCCTTCCTCCGCAGCCTGTTTCTGCGGTTTTTCCCAAAAATCCGATCCTATATAGTATACCGCATTTTCCCGATTCTGTCAAATCGCCGCAGGAGGCTGAGCCATGACCGTTTATGAAAACCTGCTTGCCGAGCAGGACAGCGCCTATCGCGCGTTTCAATCCAAGCTGCTCCCGAATATCGACCCCGCGCGCGTCATCGGCGTGCGGATGCCCGTCCTGCGCGCCATTGCCAAGCGCCTCGCCGGCAGCGCAGAGGCTGACGCATTCTTGCAGGCGCTGCCGCACGACTATTATGACGAGAATAACCTCCACGCCCTGCTGCTCGGGCAGGAACGCGACTTTGACACCTGCATCGCCGCGCTCGACCGCTTTCTGCCCTATGTCGACAACTGGGCGACCTGCGACGTGCCCGCTCCGCCCGTTCTGGGGCAACATCTGGACGCTCTGCTGCCGCATATTCGGCGGTGGATGGCTGCGCCCCACGCATATACCTGCCGCTACGGCATCGGGCTGCTGCTGGCGCATTATCTGGACGGCGCGTTCCGCCCGGAATACCTGCAATGGGTCGCAGCGGTGCAGCGCGGGGAATACTATGTCAAAATGATGGTCGCGTGGTATTTTGCCACCGCGCTGGCCAAGCAGTATGACGCCGCCCTGCCCTATCTGCTTGAGCGCCGCCTGCCGGCGTGGGAGCACAACAAGACCGTTTCCAAGGCGCTCGAGAGCCGCCGCGTTGCGCCGGAACACAAGGCACTGCTGCGCACGCTGCGCATTCGTTAAAAATTTTTCACGGTTTTTTGAAAAAGGGCTTGCTTTTTTTAGAAAAGCGTGCTATTATATATGAGCGCTCGAGAGAACGCCATGCGCCAGTAGCTCAGCTGGATAGAGTGTTTGGCTACGAACCAAAAGGTCGGGGGTTCGAGTCCCTTCTGGCGTACCAACAACACGAACACATTTTGTTCCGTTTCGGTTCAATTGTGTTCGTGTTTTTGTATTTTCCACGTCGCAGCACACGGCCGAAGCCGCGTCGAGCACGCGCGGCCGTATGGCTGCAACGTTTGTTCTCCAAAACAACAACGTCCCGATTTCGTGTCATTGCGAGGCCGCGCGGCGGCCGTGGCAATCTTAAAGTTTCAGCTATGGCATCCCGGAACGAAGCACGGGAGCACAGAGCGATATGCGATACATACAACGCAAGGCGCAGGGCGCATTACGTCACATTGTTTCGTCCCCTCATTTTGCCTTCTCGTGTCTCATTTTAAAATTCTGTTTCGTTCTGATTTTCCGCATTTCGTTCCGGGATGCCATTTCGTTCCGTTAAAGATTGCCGCGTCGCTTCGCTCCTCGCAATGACAAAGCTGAAAGGTTTTGCGGAAACACAAAACGGTCATTCCGATTTTCGTTTCAAACGGGTGGCCTATGTTGATGCGCAAAAAATAGGGAACCTCTGATTCAATCGCAAGAGTGGTCAGCGAGGGATTTTGTTCCAAAT
>URCY01000083.1 GCA_900546415.1 uncultured Eubacteriales bacterium | reverse complement strand
GCCGTTGGCGCTATAAAAAGCTCTTCAAGCTTTTTAACAGATTCTAGTATGAAATGTTTGAGATCCGTCGCGGAGCGACAACGCCATAGCGACCGTTTGGGGTGCCATATCACGAGGCGCGGCAGGCCGTATATCATATGCGGCGCGTATATCACTCGGATATCATCGCGCAGCCACGGCTGCCTGCAACCCAATATAAGAAAATCGGCTGCCGCAATCGGGTTGATTACGGCAGCCGGTTTTTTATCGGCAGGTATCAGCAATAGAAATCGCGGATTTTTTTCGCTCTGCTCGGATGACGCAGCTTGCGGATGGCCTTGTTCTCGATCTGGCGGATGCGCTCACGGGTCACGCCAAAGATCTGTCCGACCTCCTCCAGCGTATGCGTCTTGCCGTCGTACATGCCAAAGCGCAGACGCAGCACGTCGGCCTCGCGCTCGGTCAGCGTGTTGAGGATCTCGCTGAGCGCCTCGGCAAGCAGGGCGTTGCTGGTCGCGTCGGCCGGGCCGGGGGTGTTGTCGTCCTCAACGAAGGAGCCGATCGTCGTATCCTCCTCGTCGCCGACCGGCGTGTCAAGCGACAGTGTGTCGGCGGCGGTGCGGTTGGCCTCGATGATCTTCTCAATCGGGAGGTTCAGCTCGTCGGCGATCTCCTCGAGCGTCGGCTCTCTGCCCAGCTCCTGCACGAGCTTGCGGTTGCAGCGCGTGGCCTTGTTGATGACCTCCACCATATGCACCGGGACGCGGATCGTCCGCGCCTGGTCGGCGATGGCACGCGTGATCGCCTGCCGGATCCACCATGTCGCATATGTAGAGAATTTGTTTCCCTTTGTATAGTCGAATTTATCGACCGCGCGGATCAGACCGGTGTTGCCCTCCTGAATGAGGTCGAGAATGTGCAGACCGCGTCCGGAATATTTCTTCGCAATCGAGACGACCAGACGCAGGTTCGCCTCGGTGAGCTTATTTTTTGCCTGCTGGTCGCCCTCGGAGACGCGCTGAGCAAGCTCCTGCTCCTCCTCCGGCGAGAGCAGCGGGATCTGGCCGATCTCCTTGAGGTACATGCGCACGGGGTCGTCCAGATTGTATTCGGCAGCCAGCTCCACCGGGTCGACGAGCGGTTCCTCCTCGATGTCTGCCATAGCGGCGCTGTCTACGTCGTCGAGCAGCTCCGGGAGCGCGCCGTTGCCCTCACCCTCACCGTCGCCGCTGACGATCTGGATGCCGATGCTGTCGAAGGTATCATAAACCCGCTCGATCTTGTCAACCGACAGATCCAGCTTCTCCAGCGCGGCCATCAGCTCGGTGTTCGTGATAACACCCTCGCGGCGGCCCTTGTCGATCAGAGCCGTCAGCGAAGTCATCAGGTCTTCGCTGTGTTTATCGTGTTTATTTGAGGTAGCCATAGAGCACTTCCTTGTTCCTTTTCATTATGAGCGCATTCGACTTATTATAGCGTTATTTTATCCACAGCGCAAGGGCTTTAGCAAAGATTTTTTGAAAAATTTTATTTTTCAGACACGAAACGACCGATTTTTTTCCGGTGAAGCGGTATGCTCGATCCTTTGACAGCATACCCGCCGCGCGCCGCGCTTATACACTGCTGGCCGCTCTTGCAATTTCATCAGCGATTCCCTTGCAAAATATGCGGCCGGGGCATATAATATAAGTGTCGGCACGCGCGGGCGCACCGGCGAAGTCGAAAGGGGGCGGGAAGGATGTACCAACCGCTTGCGGACGAGCTGCGTCCGAAAACGCTCGACGATGTGGTCGGGCAGGAGGAGATCCTCGGAGAGGGGAAGGTGCTGCGGCGGATGATCGAATCCGGCCGCGTGCCGAATCTGATTTTTTACGGCCCGAGCGGAACCGGAAAAACGACCGTCGCCAACATCATTGCCGACGCGACCAAGCGCAAGCTCTGCAAGCTCAACGCCACGACGGCCTCCACGGCCGACATCCGCGAGATCGTCGCGCAGCTTGACACGCTGCTTGCGCCGAACGGCGTGCTGCTCTATCTCGACGAGATCCAGTCCTTTAATAAAAAACAGCAGCAGTCCCTGCTGGAGCATATCGAAAACGGCAAGATCACGCTGATCGCCTCCACGACGGAAAATCCGTATTTTTATGTGTTCAACGCGATCCTCAGCCGCAGCACGATCTTTGAATTCAAGCCGCTCACGCCCGAGGACGTCCTCAAGGCGGTGCGCCGCGCGGCGGATTATGCCGCGCAAAAGGCCGACGTCCGGCTCGAGTGCGAGCCGGGAGCGCTGGAGCACATCGCGGCGGCCTGCGGCGGCGACGTGCGCAAGGCCATCAACGCGGTCGAGGCGCTGTTTCTGGCGGCGCGCCCCGGCGACACGACGCTGCTGCTGACCTGCGCCGATGCCGTGGCTGTGACGCAGCGCTCGTCCATGCGCTACGACCGCGACGGCGACAACCATTTCGACTGCCTCTCGGCGCTGATGAAATCCATCCGCGGCTCCGATCCGGATGCCGCCATCCACTATCTGGCGCGCTTTCTCGAGGCCGGCGAGCTGCCTGCCTGCTGCCGCCGCATTCTGTGCTCGGCCTGCGAGGACATCGGCCTTGCCTATCCGCAGGCGATCCCAATCGTCAAGGCCTGCGTCGACGCGGCTTTGCAGCTCGGAATGCCGGAGGCGCGTCTGCCGCTGGCCGACGCGGTGATCTTCCTTGCGACCTGCCCAAAGTCGAATTCCGGCTATCTGGCGGTCGACGCGGCGCTGCGCGACGTGCGGCAGGGCAAGGTCGGCCCCTTCCCGCGCGAGCTGCAAAACGTCCACGCCGACTCGGCCGGACAGGAGCGCGAGCAGGGCTATCTCTATCCGCACGATTTCCCGAACCACTGGGTCAGGCAGCAGTATCTGCCGGATAATCTGGTCGGCACGACCTACTATCACTATGGGGCGAATAAGATCGAACAGGCCGCCAAGCACTATTGGGACGAGATCAAGGGGTGAGACGATGGATATTCGGTTGAACGATATTTTGACGATGAAAAAGGCGCATCCCTGCGGGTCGAGGACGTGGCGCGTGCTGCGCACGGGCGCGGATTTCCGCCTGAAATGTCTCGGCTGCGGGCACGAGCTGATGCTGCCGCGCAGCAAGGCCGAGAAAAACATCCGTGCCGTCGAGCGGCCGGGAGAATAAGGGAACCTCTGATGAAATGCCCAGCAAGGGATTCTGTTTCAAACCGATCAGCTGGGGAAAAAGACCCGCTGAGCGCCGCATGATGCAGAGGCTCCTGAGAATCCTTCGACGCGGTGCGGGGCATCCAGCGCAATTACCGCGAAAAAATCCGCGTAATTTCCTCGGAATGCTCCGAATCCGCACAAAAAAGCAACAAACAGGCCGCAATTGCCATCGGTGATTGCGACCTGTTTTTCTGCGCCGGTGCGGTATGCTTTGTCCATCATCCGCTGGGAGGTGGTCGCCTGACCGTTTATCTGGATGTGACCCTCGTCCTGAATTTCGCCGTGAACTATCTGCTCCTGCGCGCGACGGCGCGTCTCGGCGGCACTGCCCTGCGCGCCAGACGCCTGCTCCCGGCGGCCGGAGTCGGCGCGCTCTACGCCGTCGCGGTGTTCCTGCCGCGCTGCGGGTGGCTCACGGCCGCGCCGTGCAAGCTCGCGGTGGCTGCGGGGATGCTTGTAATTGCTTTTGGCGCAAGGAAACCGACGCTGCGGCTTGGCGCGGTCTTCGCGGGGCTGTCGCTGGCGCTCTGCGGGGCGGTCTACGGCGTGATGCTCCTGCGCGGGGAAAGCCCCCGGAGCTTTCGCAGCAGTCTGTTCTATCCCGTCTCGTTCGCGACCCTGCTGCTCACGGCCTTCGCCGTCAGCGCCGCGACGCGTCTGCTGCTGCCCAAGCTGACCCATGCGGCCGACAGCGTCGTTCCGCTGACGCTGCTGCTCGACGGCCGCTCGGCGGCGATTTCCGCCCTGCGCGACACGGGCAACACGCTGCGCGACCCGATCAGCGGGGAGGCGGTGCTCGTTGCGCAGTGGACGGCCGCGCGGCGGCTTTTGCCCGCCTATCACCTGGCGCAGGCGGATTTTGAGGCCCCGGCGGCGCTGGCCGTCCGCCTGAAGGCGTATGCGCCGCGTCTGATCCCTTTTCGCGCCGTCGGGACGCATGCGGGACTGCTGCTGGCCGTGCCGTGCGAGGTGCGGATGCCGAACGGAAAAAAGAGGCGCTGCCTGACGGCCTTTTCGGCCGTGCCGCTCGGCGACGGCGGCGCCTATGACGCTTTGATTGGAGGAAATGTAAATGTGGAAGCAACTGTATGACTGGCTATATGCGCTCCTGCACCGGCCGACGAAGGTGTTTTATATCTGCGGCAGCGATATTCTGCCGCCGCCTCTGCCGGGCGACGAGGAGCGTCTGCTGCTCGAGCGCGCCGAGGCCGGTGAGGAGGCTGCGCGCCAACGCCTGATCGAGCGCAATCTGCGGCTCGTCGTGTTCATCTCGCGTCGCTTTGAGAATACCGGCATCTGCCTCGAGGATCTGATCTCGATCGGCACGATCGGACTCATCAAGGGCATTTCGACCTTCAGAGTCGACCGCGGCATCAAGCTTGCGACCTATTGCTCGCGCTGCATTGAAAACGAGATCCTGATGCACATCCGCAAAACCGCAGGGCAGAAGACGGAGATCTCGCTCGACGAACCGATCAACACCGACTGGGACGGCAACGAGCTGCTGCTGTCGGATATCCTCGGAACGGAGGAGGATGTCGTGATGCGTCCGATGGAGGAGGACGTCGAGCGGCAGCTGCTGCGCGAGGCGCTGTCGCGGCTGCCGGAACGCGAGCGCTATATCATCTCTCTGCGCTTCGGCCTCTGCGGACAGCAGGAGCGCACGCAGAAGGAGGTCGCCGACTGCCTGGGCATCTCGCAGTCGTATATTTCACGGCTCGAAAAACGGATCATGCAGCGGCTGCGACGGGATATACTGCGTCAAGTGTCATAATGGAGCGAGAAACGGGACGTTTTATCTGATTTTTGGCTCGTATCGTGGTTTTGCAGAAAAAATATGAAAAAATCGAAAAAAACCTGTTGACAAAACAGGAAAGGGGTGGTATTATATACGAGCTGTCCGCGAGAACAGCAAACGCCGAAACGCGAAAGCGCAGGCGAGTCTGTACCTTGTAAATTAAACAACGAGAAACATGAACAAACACCTTGAGCAATT
>URCY01000082.1 GCA_900546415.1 uncultured Eubacteriales bacterium | reverse complement strand
TATGTCCAACGGTTCGATGTTTGCCCACCTTGAAAAATTCAAGAGCAAAGACTTTGGAGTTTTCGGAGAATATGAAGGCGCAGCTTGGCACCAGCGTGTACGGCGACCCTCAATATGTGTATCATGTTCTGCGGTATTATCCCTACGGACGAGCGCTTAATCGTATAGGGGATCAGACGATTGTAGAAGTTGCGGCGAGCCAGCTTGGCAATGTAGGCGGCGAGCCTTATTGGAGTTGGTACGGCTTTGAAAGTCGAGTGTCTTGGTGCGCGTGCTTTGTTTCGTGGTGTGCCGACCAGTGTGGCTATATTGATGCAGGAATTATCCCCAAATTCTCAGGCTGCGTCACTGGGGTTAATTGGTTTCGGGGACAAAACCGGTGGCTTGACGGTTCGGTAGAACCAAATCCGGGCATGATTATCTTCTTCGATTGGGATAACAAGGGAGGTTCTGGCCCACAGGATGGCCTGGCCGACCATGTGGGTATCGTCCAGAGAGTTGAGAACGGTATTGTCTACACCATTGAGGGAAATTCCGGCGATAGCCGCCGACAGAATCAATATCCCGTGGGTCATTATGAGATCCTTGGGTATGGTGTGATTGCATACTAAGTTATTGAGCGGTATACCACAAGTGCGTGGTATACCGCTTCAGCCTAAAAAACTATTAAATTTCCACCTATTTCCGTTATAATGTGTCGTGTTTTTGTGAAGGCGTGGAGAAAAGACGCGCAGCGGAAACTCATAATTGTCAATGTAGGGCTGCGTTAACTGAAAACTCACTGTACTTCACAATTGCTAATCTTTTCATAAAAATCCGGTGTAAACATATTTTCATGTACAAAGTAATTTTCAAAATCATCAAGCCGATTCCTGGCAATCTTATCAATTAGGCTCCTCTGTACACAAACCGAACATAAATAATTAAACACGCACTTTAGCTGGCCGGGAGAATCTACCTTCACGCCTAATTCAGCGACGCAATTACTCCACTCGGCATCAAAAAACGATGTATCATTACGAGCGTTTATATAGGCGAAATTTACAAGTGCCTTTGTAAATGGCTTCATTCTGCTCGAGATATTGGAGCCGTCAATTGCAAATTTGGCAAAAATAACTTCTTTATCCAAATTGCTCCCACTGGATTGCACACAAGAATTGAAGTAGGCGTTTGCCGCTAACACAAGACCGATTCTTTCTGCTTCCCTTTTTTGAATTTCTGGATCCCCAGCGCTAGTAAGCCTCCACTCTGTATCGAATCACCTACAAGATCAATACTTATCATATAAAAACCATTATTGACATTGATTAAATGATACTATATATTATCATTGAACGGGCATCTACATGGAACGAGACAGATGTCGGATTTATATGATAGAAAGCGAGGTGGGATATTCAGACTGCGAAAAAAGGCGGTACATCAGCGGAAACATCCATAGCACGAACGGAATTTCACAGAAACGATTGAATTTCCAATCAAAATGAATCATGAGAGGAGAAAAAGATGAAAAGCAAATTACAGAAGCTGCTTTCCCTCCTGCTGGTATTGGCTATGCTAACCCAGATTCTTCCGGCGGCGGTATTTGCCACGGAGGAAGAGGGTGCCTACGCAGAGAAGGAGACGGCGGCTTCCGAGGCGGAGACTACCGCAGAGGAAACTGCGGATACTCTGGAGGAATCTGCGGCGCAGGCTGCGGACGCGCCTGCCGACGCCCCGGCGGAGGTGCTCTTTGAGGAGGCGTCGCTCCGCGAGGAGACGGTCAAGCAGTTCCGTATGAGCGACGGCAGCTATGTTGCGGTGCAATATGACACGCCCGTTCACTATCAGGACGAGGACGGCGCGTGGCAGGACATCGACAACACGCTGCGCCCCGAGGCGGCGAACGACGCGCAGACCTATTCCGTGCAGAACGGCGAGGATCGGCTGAGCTTTGCGGCAAGCCTGGCAGACGGCAGCCTGTTCGCAACAAGCTTTGGCGGCTACGGGGTTCAGATGTCCCTGTATGGCCAGCCGGAAGAACCGGCGATCGCGGCCGGGTCGGAGCGTGCGGAGGCGGCAGCTCCGGCGGGCGCGGACAAACAAGAAGACGCAGAAGCAACGGCGGCCGAGGATGCGGGCGCTGCGGTTTCTGCGTCTGTTTCGGTTTCCGGGGCGGAGATTTCCGCCGACGAGGCCGAGCCGTTCCACGCCGACGTGGCGGCGCAGCTTGCGGACGCGGCCGCACCCATGGCGCTGACCGATGAAAAATCCGACCCCTTTATTCCGGAAACGCTCGCTTCCACCGTGCTCTACGCAAACGTCTACGACGGGGTCGACCTGCAATATGAGGCCTTTGGCTACAACGTGAAGGAGAGCATCCTCGTGAACCGGCCGCTCGAGCGCTATCATTTCGCCTTTGCGATGCGGCTGGACGGCCTGACGCCGGTCATGCAGGAGGACGGCTCGATCCTTCTGGTGAACGCGGCGCAGGAGGCGATCTACGAGATCCCCGCGCCCTACCTGCTCGATGCGGCGGGCGCTTATTCCGACGCGGCGGCCTATACCCTCGAGCCGCTCGAAGACGGCCGCTACCTGCTCCGGGTGGAGGCGGACGCGGCGTGGATGAACGCCGCGCAGTTCCCCGTGGCCATCGACCCGACGATCGTCAAGAAGCAAAGCTCCAGGCCGATCTCGTGGGGCGGCATCTTCTCCGGAACGCCGAATACGTCCTATGCGAGCAACCCTTACATCGGCTATACCTCCCTGAACGGCGGCGGGGAATACCAGATCCTCGCGCATGTGAACGGTCTGCCGACGCTCCCGACGGGCAGCGTCGTGACGAATGCGCAGCTCAACGTCCGCCACCTGAAATACAGCAACGATTCGAGCGTGTCGTATATGATGGTCGAGGCGCACCGCCTCACGCTCGATAACTCCACAGCTCAGACCGATGACGCGTGGCTGTCGGGGCTGACGTGGAACAAGGTGCACCCCAACGGCGCGGCGAATTATGACGAGCGCGTGGAGGACTTCGTCAAGCTCACGCCCAGCTCGCTCTGGAAGCTTGCGAGCTTCGACCTGACGCGGGCGGTGCGCGATTGGTACGCGGACGCCGCAAAGAGCCGCACGCTCCTGCTGAAGTCGGACTGCACGGCGACGAAGCGGATCGCGGCGCAGTTTGCCACCGGCAGCGAGGTCTATTTCACCGTGACCTACCGCAACGACTACGGCATCGAAAATTATTACACCTACCAGACCCAGAGCGCCGGGCGCGCCGGCACGGGCTATCTCTCCGACCACATGCAGCAGCTCGCGTTCGTGACGCCGGTCGTCAGCTCGGCGAGCGACGTCATGCCCTTCTCGCTGTCGCTGGCCTATAACTCGGCGCAGCAGGGCGGCTATTTCGGCAGCGACGACAGCTTCACCCGCGATTACCAGAACATGAAGCTCGGCAGCGGCTGGAAGCTCTCGGCGCAGCAGTGCGTGCAGTCCGTGCGCCTTGCGGACGACGACAACCGAACGCTTTACTGGGTCTATACCGACGGCGACGGCACGCGGCACTATTTTTATGAGGACAAGACCAACGTGTTCAAGGACGAGGACGGCCTCGGCCTGACGATCGAGCTTGTAGGCGAGACCGGCCACACGAATTTCAAGCTCACGGATGATTACGGAAACGAAACCTTCTTCCGCGACGGCATTCTGACCTATACCAAGGACGCCTACGGCAACGGCCTGTATTATTGCTATAACGGCGTGGCCTTCGACGGCGCGAATTCCAAGACGTGGCAGCCGAGCAACACGGTGTATAACCGGCTGACGTCGGTCGTGCGGCTGAACTTCGACGGCAGCGCGGAGACCGTGGCGACGCTGGTCTACACCGGCGACAAGCTCACGGCGATCTATGACGAGGCCGGGCGCGCCACAACGCTGACCTATGCCGCCGACCCTTATGCCACGGCCGCAAGCCCCAAGGCCGACCTGCTCACCGGTCTGACCTACCCGGACGGCGTCAAGGCCGAATATGCCTATGACGCAAGCGGCCTGACCGAGGCGTATGACTGCGAAGCGGCCTACGGCATCTGCTATACGTATCAAAACAACAAGGTCAACCAGTTTTACGAATATTACCGCGGCAGCAGCGGCCATGTGATCGGCAACATCGTGAGCTGCTGGAACGGCCGCAACCGCTCAAGCTACCGCGACTGGGGCGCGGATCACAAGAAGAACACCGCCGACGACCTGCGTGCGGAGATCGTCTTTGACAACTGGGGGCGCACCGTCTGCACCTACACGACCAACAGCGACAGCACGGAGATCCTAGGCAGCTCCGCCGCCTCCTATGTCCAAAACAGCGGCACGAGCCGGAAGAACAACCGGACTCTGACCGTCGGCTCGTCGGGCATGACGGCGGTCAACCTGCTCGAGGACGGCGGCATTGAAAAATCCACGGACAGGTGGACGTCTGCCTCCACGGCCAATTGCAGCGCAGCGGCCAGAACCGAGGCCGGAGATGCCAACCGCCGCCACGGAACCGGCGGTCTGAACCTCTATCTCTCCTCCAGCGCCACATCCTCCAATTACGCCGGGATTTACCGCACCGAGACGCTCACGAAGGGCAAGGCCTACACGCTCTCGGCCTATTTCTCCGTCAGCTCCTATCTGAACTGGAAGGACGGCGCGAAGCTCGAGCTGCTTGTGCAGAACGGCAGCAGCACCCTGCAAACCTTCCTCCTGACGGACACGAAGCCGAGCGCAGACATTGAGAGCGGCTGGCAGCGCGTCAGCGCCACCTATACCCCTGCCTCCAACGGAACCTATCGCTTCCTCTTCCGCCTCAGCGGCTGCACCGGCACGGCCTACCTCGACGACGTGCAGCTCGAGCAGGCGGACGCCGCCTCGACGTATAACCTGATCCAGAACGGCAGCTTCGAGTTCGACACGTCCGCTTGGGACACGAGCGATTGGCAGACCAACAACGCCGCCTGCGCGCAGCCGGCCGAACAGCGCTTCGGCACGCACGCCGCGCGCATCACGGGCAAGCAGGACGGCCGCGCCCGCGTCAGCCAGCGCGTCACGCTGAACTGCTCCTCGGACACGACCTTCCTGCTCTCGGGCTGGGCGCTGGCGCAGTACGCCGCGCCGAACCCGGCGCGCGAATGCGGCGAGTGCGGCAAGGATGACGAGGATAAGAAGGAGGTGCGTTATTTCGGCCTGATCGCGGAGATCACCTATTCCGACGACACGTCGGAGTGGCAGAGCGTCCCGTTCGAGTGGTCGACCACGGATTGGCAGTGCGCGGTGGGCACGATCGTCCCGAAGCAGAGCGGCAAGACCGTCTCGCA
>URCY01000081.1 GCA_900546415.1 uncultured Eubacteriales bacterium | reverse complement strand
CTCATGCAGAATCTGACGCGCCGTTGGCGCTATAAAAAGCTCTTCAAGCTTTTTACCAGATTCTAGCATAATTTGTTATTGTTTTTTACCAATTTATTTTTGAAGAAACTCATAACAAATAGTCCTAGTAAAAATCCAATAAGTGTTCCTACAGTATTCATAATAACGTCATCTAATTGTGCAAATCTGCCAATAAAAGTTTGTAAAAATTCGATGCTTATAGAAAATATTCCACCAAGTATGATTCCATTCCACCAATGTTTATGAATATTTTTAAATATAAATATTGGTAAAAATCCAAACGGTATAAATAAAAGTATATTCAATATCGTTGCAGCGTTAAAACCATCTTCAAATAATTTAAAACTGATATAACTATTAAATGGAGATGTTATACCAAAATCACCAGTTAAAATACCAGTTATTTTTAATATACATAGAATGATTAAAATCCATAAATACTGACATATTAAATTTAATATTTTAAAATTTATTTTTTTCTTTTGAATAAATTTTATTAATAATTCAACGCATATTACACCTAAAAATACAAGTCCTGACAAAGGAATCATATTTCTTAATGTCCATATACCACTCCACATTTCCATTATGAAATAATCCATTATGATATATTACCTCACTATCAAATTACTATTTGTCGTTCTGTTTGATATAAACATTATAATAGAAACAGCCGTTAAAACAGCTCCAGCCCGCGGCGCAGCAGCGTGACGACCGGCTGCGCGGCAATGCCGAGCGCCAGGATCATCACCGAGAACGCCGCCGCCGAGATCGCGTAGGACGGCTGCTGCCGCAGCGTGACCCGCTCGGGCAGCGCCTGCGTCGGGCGGTTATAGATGCGAATCAGCGTGCGCGTGAAATAAAACGCGTTGAGCACCGTGCTCACAGCCAGAACCAGCAGCGTCGGGATCATCCGCACGCCGCTCAGGAAGGCCGCCTCCGCGAACAGATACTTGGAGATCATGCCGACCGTCAGCGGCAGGCCGATCATGCTGAACGAGCCGACGGCAAAGGCCGCGCCCGCGATCGGGTTGGCGAGCGCCGCGCCCTGCAGCTCGCGGAAGCGCTTCCTGCCGCCCATCGCGTCGGAGAGCTGCGCCGCCGAGAGAAACAGCAGCGGCTTGGTCAGCGCGTGCGTCAGAATATGCAGCAGCGAGGCCTGCACGCCCAGCTCCGGCGAAATGCCGATGCCCATGAAGATATAGCCGATCTGCGCCGCCGAGGAGAACGCGATCATGCGGAAAATGTCGTTTTCCAGAATGGCGCTGACCGAGCCGACCACCATCGCGGCCACGCCGAGGCCGTAGAGCACGTTCTGCACGCCGCAGGCATAGAACACCTGCTCGCCGAACACGTTGAAGATCAGCTTGAGCAGCAGGAAGATATACCCCTTGGAGACTAGGCCGGACAGAATGCCCGACGAGCAGGGCGTCGCGCAGCCGTAGGTGTCCGGCATCCAGAAATGGAACGGGAACAGGCCGCTCTTGACCGCGAGGCCGATCGTAATGAGGCAGATCGACGCGGTCAGCGCCGTGTGATAGCGCCCGCTCTGCCAGAGCTGTGCGATCGTCTCGCGCAGATTCGGCATGAGCAGATGCCCCGTCATCTCGTAGAGCATCACGATGCCGAGCAGGAACAGGCCGCTGCCCAGCAGGCTGAAGATCATGTAGCGCACGGAAGCCAGCGTCGTGCGGCCGAGCTGCCGGATCATCAGCAGCCCGCAGGAGGCCAGCGTGCAGATCTCGATGAACACATAGCCCGTGAAAACGTCGTTCGTGAACGCCAGCGCCAGCAGCGCCGTGAGCACGAGGTCGCACAGGACGTAATAGAGGTTCTGCTTCGACGGCTGCAAATCGTGCGCGAGCTGCTTTTTGCCGCCGAGGATGCACAGGAGCATCACGGCCGAGAACGCCGCGCCGTAGAGCGGCTCGAGCCGCCCGAAGCGCAGCTCGTTGCCCCACGGATGCGGATAATGTCCCATGAGATAGGTCACGGCCTCGCCCGTTTGGTTTACATAATATAATAACAGCAGGCAGGCCGTGCAGACCGTCGCCGTCAGCGTCAGGCTCAGAATGCGCGCGCCGCGCGCCGGCAGCATCGACGAGATCACCGAGCAGAGCAGCCCGCCGACGATGCAAAACAGGGGAAAATTCACGAAAAAGCTCATTTCTGCCCCTCCTCTGCCCCGTCCGTCTCGTCGGAATCGTCCTCATGCGCCTGCATATAGATCTCGTCGAGGTTCAGCGTGTGATAGCGCCGATAGAGCCGCAGCGTCAGCGCCAGCATCACCGCCGTGACCGATACGGACACGACGATGCCCGTCAGCACCAGTCCGGCCGGGATCGGGTTTACATAATTTTCCTGCCCCCGCACGCCGTCGATCAGGATCGGCGCAAGGCGGCCGCGGATATAGCCGATCGACGTCAGGAAGAGGTAGATCGCCGTGTCCATGATGTTCATGCCGATGATCTTTTTCATCAGGTTGCGGTGCAGCAGCAGCGTCGAAAAGCCGATTGCGAACAGCAGGATCGCCGCGCATTGAATGCGGTTGTTCCAAAGAATTTGCAGCATCAGATGCGCCCCCTTTTGAACAGGCTGTAGAAGCCGTACATCGTGCAGGCCACGACCGCGCCGACCGCGAGGTTCAGCGGCAGGATCAGGCCGGACGAGAAGACCTTCCCCGGCGTTCCGGCCGAGAAGATCGTCTCCAGCCCGTTCGCGCCGCAGAAGAACGAGTAGCACTTGAGCAGGCTGTAGGCGCTCAGCGCGCAGAGCACGACCGTGCGGAACCGCTTGAGCGTCAGCACGCGCTGCACGCGCTCAAAGCCGAAGGCAGTCGCGCAGAGGATCAGTGCGCCGCCGACCACCGCGCCGCCGGAGAAGCCGCCGCCGGGGCCGAGATGTCCGGCGAACATGATATAAAGGCCGAAGATCAGCAGCAGCGGCGTGAGCACCCGCGCCGTCCCGTGCAGCACGGCGTCGCGCGCGAGCAGACGGCGCTCGTCCTCCGGCTCGGCCTCGCCGCTTCCCAGCAGCAGGATCATCACGGCCGTCACTGCCGTGTAAAGCACGTGCGACTCGCCCAGCGTGTCGAACGCGCGGTAATCGAGGATCATGCCGGCCACGGCGTTGACCGCGCCCGTCTCCGTGATGCCGTCCTCGAGATAGCGCTTGGAAACCTCGTTGTTCGCCGGGTTGTCCGGGTCGCCGAAGGGCGGCAGATCGACCACTGCGGTCAGCAAAAAGCAGATGATCGCCGTGCAGAGGATGCACGCCAGCACCGGATAGAGATGCCGGAACGCGCTCACCTCTCCGCGCTCGAGCCGCTTGACCGGGCGCTCGCGCCATGTCTCGTCCGCTGGCGCCTCGGGGCGCTCCGGCTTCAGCTCGGCCGCCTTCTCGGTCAGATCGAACGCGTCCTCGTCCCACTGCCGCAGACGGCGCAGGAGATCACGTTTTTTCATCGTGCTCGCGCTCCTTTCGCATATCGCGCAGTTTTTTCAGCGTGACGAACAGCAGGATGCTCGAGACGCCCGCGCCGACCGCAGCCTCCGTAATGGCGAGGTCGGGCGCCTCCAGCAGCACCCAGACGATCGACATCACGACGCTATAGGCCATGTAAATAATCAAGCTGACCAGCATATTCCGGCTGACGCAGGCGGAAATGCCGCAAACGATCAGCAATCCCAGCAAAAATACCTCAAACAGCTCCATCGTCGTCCTCCCGCATATAAGCCCCGGCGGTCTCGTCGGTGCGGATCTCGAGCTTGCTGACCAGATGCGACGAGATCGGGCTGCCCATCCAGAGCAGGCAGCCGATGGCCACGAGCTTCAGGCACGCGCCAAGCTCCCAAATCGCAAGGATCAGCGAGATGAGGATGCAGCCGAGCGCCAGCGTGTCGATGATCGCGGCGCAGTGCATCCGGTTGAGCACAAAACGAAAGCGATACACGCCGAACACGCCCAGCAGCATCGCGACCAGCCCCACGCCCAGAAAAACGGCGCAGAGCACGAACCGCAGCGTTTCACCCATGACGCTTCCCCCTTCCGGCGATATAGGCGCGCGCCAGCACGACGACGGCCAGGAAGCTCAGCATCCCGTAGACGAGGCTGACATCCAGCAGCCAGTTTTCATGCAGCATCGCGGCCAAAATACAGATCACGGCGAGCGTCATGCTGCCGAGCATGTTGATGCCGACAATCCGGTCGGCAATGCGCGGGCCGCGCACGGCCTGCACGAGCGCCAGCAGCAGGCAGGGCGCCAGCACGCAGAGCGCCGTCAGGAACAACCAGTGATAAGCCGATTCCATGTTATCCCTCCATTTTTTGCAGCAGATGCACGAAGGTGCTGTCCTCGATGCCCGCGATCAGCCTGCCGTGCAGGCAGTGTACGGTGAAACGGTCGCTGTCGGCGTCGACGGTGATCGTGCCGGGCGTCAGCGTGATGGAATTGGCGAGCATGAACCGGGCAAACTCCGTCCGCAGCGGCACGCGCACCGTCACGAGCACGGGGTCAATGGCGCGCTTCCCGCGCAGCAGCATCCCGATCACGGCGCAGTTGGCCTTGAGGATCTCCCAGATCAGCACACCGAGATAGGCCAGAAACAGCGGCACGCGCCGCAGCAGCCGCAGCTCCTGCCGGGGCGAATAGCCCACGAGCCGGTAGCTCAGCAGCGCCACGGCGGCCACGACAGCCAGCCCGAGCAGGCAGATCTCAAGCGTCACCTGACCAAACAAAATCAACCAAAAAGCATAAAGCAGCAGATACAAAAACACCGCCTCCAAGAAAAAGCTCAAATCAGAAATATTGTATCACAGCCGCGCGAAAAATGCACGGTTTTCTTTTGTGTTTCCCGCAAAAATCGACATCGGGACGAACCCGCAGGGACACCATATCGCTGCTTCTCCCAAAGCGCCATTTCACGCGGGCGCAAGCCCGCATTTCACATGCTTCCGCATCTTTCACTTGCCCGAAGGGCAAATTTCCCTGCGCGGCCACAGCCGCGCACGCCCTGCCCCACAAAAATCGACGCCCGATCCTTTGCGGATCGGGCGTCGCGTGCAAATTGTCGGATATTCGGTTATTCCGCCTGCGGGCCTGCGGAGACGAGCGCCTTGCCGGCCTCGTTGCCCTCGTACTTCTTGAAGTTCTTCACGAAGCGGGCGGCCAGATCCTTCGCCTTTGCGTCCCACTCGGACGGATCGGCGTAGGTGTCGCGCGGGTCAAGGATCTCGGTGGCGACGCCGGTCAGCACGGTCGGGACCTCGAAGTTGAAGTAGGGGATCTTCTTGGTCGGAGCCTCGTTGATCGCGCCGGAGAGGATGGCGTCGATGATGCCGCGGGTATCCTTGATGGAGATGCGCTTGCCGGTGCCGTTCC
>URCY01000080.1 GCA_900546415.1 uncultured Eubacteriales bacterium | reverse complement strand
TGCCTGAGAACAAAATCTCTCGTTACCAGCTCTTGCCGATTTAATCAGAGCTTCCTTAACAAAGCAAAATCCCGTCGCGTAAGCGGCGGGATTTTTCAGACCGTCAAGAAAGTCCGGAAGCGTCAAAGGCAGCGCGTCATGCGTAGATCGGGTATTTTGCGGTCAGGGCGCAGACGGTGCGGCGCACCTGCTCCTGCGTGCCTTCAAAATCGGTGGCGGTGTCATAGATGCACTGCGCGACGGTCTGCATATCGGCCTCGCGAAGGCCGCGCGTGGTGACGGCGGGCGTGCCGATGCGGATGCCGCTGGTGACGAAGGGACGCTCCGGGTCGTTCGGAATTGCGTTTTTGTTGGCCGTGATGTAGTTCTCGTCGAGGCGGCGCTGCAGCTCCTTGCCGGTGATGTGCAGCGGGCGCAGGTCGGCGAGCATCAGGTGATTATCCGTGCCGCCGGAGACGAGATCGAAGCCGCGCGCGAGCAGGGCGTCGGCCAGCGCCTTGGCGTTTTTCACGGTCTGGGCGGCGTAATCGCGGAAGGACGGCTGCATCGCCTCGCGGAAGCAGATCGCCTTGGCGGCGATGACGTGCATCAGCGGGCCGCCCTGCGTGCCGGGGAAGACGCCGGAGTTCATTTTCTTGGCAAATTCCTCCTTGCACAGAATCATGCCGCCGCGCGGGCCACGCAGGGTCTTGTGAGTCGTGGTGGTGACAATGTCGGCATAGGGCACGGGGCTTTGGTGCTGCCCGCCCGCGACCAGACCGGCAATGTGCGCCATGTCGACCATGAGCAGCGCGCCGTGGCGATGGGCGATGTCGGCGAATTTTTCAAAATCGAGCGCGCGCGGATAGGCCGAGGCGCCGGCCAGCAGGATGCGCGGATGCTGCTCTTTGACGATCGACTCGACCTGATCGTAGTCGATGCGCCCGGTCTGCGGGTCGACGCCGTAGGAAACGACGTGGTAGGTCTTGCCGGAGTGGTTGACCGGCGAGCCGTGGCTCAGATGGCCGCCGTTTTCGAGGCTCATGCTGACGAGCGTGTCGCCCGGCTGCAGAAACGCGGCGTAGACGGCCAGATTCGCCTGCGCGCCGCTGTGCGGCTGGACGTTCGCTGCGTCGCAGCCGAAAAGCGCCTTGGCGCGCTCGATCGCGATGCGCTCGATCTCGTCGACGATCTCGCAGCCGCCGTAATAACGCTTGCCGGGCAGACCCTCGGCGTATTTGTTGGTCAGAATGCTCCCCATGCAGGCGATGACGGCAGGGGAGGCGATGTTCTCCGAGGCGATCAGCTCGAGGTTGCGCTGCTGGCGGCGCAGCTCCTGCGCGGTCAGCTCGGCGATCTCGGGGTCGGATTCGCGGATGAAGTCGATGGTCGGCAGCAATTGGCTCATTTTGGTATCCTCACTAACGATAAAAAATATGGGCATCTCGGCAGGAGATACCCAAGGAAGCTCCGTTCCCCGAACGGATCGGGGCGGATGATCTCTGTCCTTTTGCCTGAGAGATTCGGCAGACGCCTTGCACCTTCGGCACTCAACGAGTGAGCTTCTCCAGAGAGTCCCTCTGCAGCGCGGTCCCGTTTTCCTGAGAGTTTTGCTCCTTCGGAGGGTCGGTCGACCGCTTTCCCGCGCTGCTTCGACGGGTTTTTCTTTGTATCTCTATTATATCCGGCTTTTTGCAAAATGCAAGCGGTAATTTCTTCAAACGCGTTTTTCTGCATAGATTTCCGCCGCGGTGGAAACCTATGCAAAACGGACGGAGGAAATGCCAATGGACTCATCACGACAGGGGCGGCAGAGCCTGCTGTTTTTGCAGCCGCCGTCGATCTTGTCCTACGCGTCGGCGGTCGGGAAAAAGGAGAGCGAGGGCCCGCTGGGCAACTGCTTTGATTTTTGTGCGCAGGACACGACGCTCGGCCAAAAGAGCTGGGAAAAGGCCGAGACGGCGCTGCAAAGAACCGCGATCTCCCTTGCGCTGCAAAAGGCCGGGCTGACCGACGCGGCGATCGACGCGGCGTTTCTGGGCGACCTGCTGAACCAATGCGTCGGCTCGAGCTTCACGATGCGCAATCTCGGCGTGCCGACGCTGGGACTTTACGGCGCGTGCTCGACCATGGCCGAGGGACTGCTGTTGGCCGGGATGGCCGTCAGCGGCGGCTTTTGCCGCAAAACGCTCACGGTCAGCTCGTCGCACTTCGCCTCGTCGGAGCGGCAGTATCGGTTCCCGCTGAACTACGGCGGGCAGCGCACGCCGACGGCGCAGTGGACGGTCACGGGCGCGGGCGCGGTCGTGCTGGGACAGGCCGGCGAGGGGCTGCATCTTTGCAGCGGGACGATCGGCACGATCGTCGACCGGGGCATCACGGATGCCTCGAACATGGGCGCGGCGATGGCGCCGGCGGCCTATGAGACGCTGCGGGCACATTTCGACGATCTGCACCGCGCCCCGGAGGATTATGATCTGATCGTCACGGGCGACCTCGGCAGGCTCGGCTGGGAGCTGGTGCGCGAATTGTTTGAACGGGACGGCGTGCGTCTCGGCGAGCGCTATCAGGACTGCGGCATGATGATCTTCGATCTGAACCGGCAGGACGTGCGCTGCGGCGGCAGCGGCTGCGGGTGCAGCGCCTCGGTGCTGTGCGGGCATCTGCTGGGCAGGATGGAGCGGCAGGAGCTGCGGCGCGTGCTGTTCTGCGGGACGGGCGCGCTACTCTCGCCGCTGACCACGCAGCAGGGCGAGTCGATCCCAGCGGTCTGCCACGCCGTCGAAATTCGGTCGAGGGGAGAATGAGCATGGACTGGATGCAATTTGTGTTTGCGTTTCTGATCGGCGGCGCGTTTTGCGTGATCGGTCAGCTTCTAGTCGACCGGACGCGCCTGACACCGGCACGCATTCTGGTGGGCTATGTGGTCGTCGGGACGTTCCTCGGCGCGATCGGCGTCTATCCGTATCTGGTCAAACTGGCCGGGGCGGGCGCGAGCGTGCCGCTGACGGGCTTCGGCAACCTGCTGGCCAAGGGCGTGCGCGAGGCCGTGGATAAGCGCGGCTTCGTCGGCATCTTTACCGGCGGACTGACGGCCGCGTCGGGCGGCATCGGTGCGGCGATCGTGTTCGGCTGGCTGGCCGGCGTGATCTTCAAGCAGAAGGATAAATAGACGGACGGGCGGGGCGAAGGCGCCGCGCGCAGACGCCGCGCACGGGGAAAGGCCGCCGTGCGCGGTATTTTTTTGAGCTTTGCATGCGGAAAACAGCCCCCCAAGAAATTGGGGCTTGGCTTTTATAACGGCACAAAATGTAGTGCTAAAATGCTTTAGAAAATCACATTATGTCAGAATTCGACAAAATGGTCGAATGTCGTCGAAAAGAAATTAGGACTATTACATAAAAATAACTTGCAATTCCTCGAATGTTATGATAAATTATAATCACCGCAATGAGGACGACAAAACCGCGTGACGTGATGCACGGTACGGCGGCGTGCCGCTTCATAAAGCAGCAACCGATCTGAAGGCAGGGTGGCGGGGACTCTGCCTGTCCGATCGGGGGTTTTGAAAATTTCCGTGGGGGGAAAGGACCCCAAAAAAGGGAGGAACGATTTTTATGGAAAAAATGTACCGGGTCCTGCTTGCGAACAGCAGCGAGGATTTCTCGACCCGGCTCACGTCTGTCCTGCAGCAGTCCCAGCACTACACCGTGGTCGGGACGGCTTCGGACGGCGTGCGGGCGATTGAGCTGCTTCGGGAGGTGCAGCCCGAAATCCTCGTTGTTGACACCATGCTGCCTCAGGCGGACGGCATTGCCGTTCTGAAGGCGGCCAGCGCGCTGGAGCACAAGCCGATGCTGCTGGTTCTGGCGGATTTCATGACGGAGTTTGTCTCCAGTCTGCTCGTTTCGATGGGCGTGCAGTACGTCCTGCTCAAGCCCTGCACGGCACGCAGCGTGCTTGAGCGGCTCGACGAGATGCGCAGCACGCTGACCAAGTCGCCGCTTGTGCGCAACCGTGAGGCGAACGTCGTCGCAATGGTCACATCCATGATCCACGAGATCGGCGTTCCGGCGCACATCAAGGGCTATCAGTACCTGCGCGAGGCGATTCTGATCGCCGTGAATGACATGGAGGTCATCAACGCGATCACCAAGGTGCTCTATCCGCAGGTCGCCAAGACCTTCGCCACGACGCCGTCGCGCGTGGAGCGCGCGATTCGCCATGCCATTGAGGTCGCGTGGGATCGCGGGGATCTGGACACCCTGCAGCGCTTTTTCGGCTATACCGTTTCAAACACGAAGGGAAAGCCGACGAACAGCGAGTTCATTGCGCTGATCGCGGATAAGCTGCAATTGCAGCTGAAAAATATGGAGCCGATGGCGATTTAGGGGAACAGGCGGCGCGTAGAAGAAGGGAAGTGCGGGGCAAAGCCCTGCACTTCCCTTCTTTCAGACTGTCAAAAAAGTCCGGAACCGTCAAAATCAGGCGACAAATAAGAAGTGTTATACGGAATCGGAAGGTTGAATTTTGCGTTCCGTGTTTTCAATCGAGCTACCGATTCTGTCATTGCGAGGAGGGCGCGTGCGCCCGACGCGGCAATCTTTGACGGAACGATTTGCCATCCCGAAACGAACTATGGTAGGGCAGAACAAAACAGAACCTTGAATAAAGAAAAAGGAAGCGGAACGATGCAGCGAATCTCCTGTTTTTTGTGATAGGGATTCCTTTTTGCTACGTACTCCCGTGCTTCGGTGCGGGATGCCATACCTTCGACTTTAAGATTGCCACGGCCGCGCTGCGGCCTCGCAATGACACGAAATTGGGGCGTTTTTATTTGGAAAACGGACGTTTTTCATTTTTTGCGGTCATTTTTTGCGCAGTACTGCTCTGCGCCGTTTTTCAAACGTTCCGTTCCGGAAATTGTTCCGTTTCCCCGCAAAACCGATCAGATTTGTCATTGCGAGGAGGGCGCAGCTTTTGCGCCCGACGCGGCAATCTTTGACGGAACGATTTGCCATCCCGGAACGAAATGTGGTTGAGCGGAACGAAACAGAACCTTGGAAGGAAAAGAGAGAAAGCAGAATAAAGCAGCGAATCCATGTTTTTTGCGATAGGGATTCCTTTTTGCTACGTGCTCCCGTGCTTCGGTGCGGGATGCCATACCTTTGACTTTAAGATTGCCACGTCGCTGCGCTCCTCGCAATGACACCAAATCGGGACGTTTTTGGGGTAAAAACAGCTTGCTTTGCAAGGATTTTGACACGCTGAAGGGAAGTGCAGGGCAAAGCCCCGCACTTCCCTTCTTTGCGATTCTCATGCGTCAGCGCAGGTCACTTGCCCGAAGAGCTAAGGAACCTCTGAATAAATCGTCTGCGGCGCTCAGTGGGTCTTTTGCCCCAACTTATCGGTTTGAAAATCATGGAAACCTCTGAATCAATC
>URCY01000079.1 GCA_900546415.1 uncultured Eubacteriales bacterium | reverse complement strand
TGCACCGGCATTTGCGCATTTTCGTGGTGCGGTGCTCACGCATGAAGTTTTATGCCCGCCGCCCCTTTTTGGAAACGGTTGCGCATAAATATTCACCGTTTGGAATCACGGAAGGTTTTTCCCGCATCACGAAAATAACGAAGCGGCCTCCGTCGTGCACAACGCGGGGCGCTTCCGGTTTCGGAAGCGCCCCGCGTTGTTCGTGTCGTGCCGGGTCAGAACCCCGGCCGATTTGGGTGCTTTTTCTTTTGCTTTATTCGGAAACGACGGTCTTTTCCGCCTTCAGATAGCGCATCAGCAGCGTTGCGACCTCTGCACGGGTCGCGCCGTCCTTCGGATAGACCTTGGTCGCGCCGTTCGACGTGCTGCCCTTCATATAGCCGTCCGCGACCGCCCAGGACAGCGCCTCGCGTGCGTAGGCCGTGATCTGGTTCGCGTCGGCAAAGATCTCGTCGAGGTTCGCGCGATTGCTCACGTCCACATGCTCGATGTTTTTCGCATAGCGGTAGAGGATCGTGGCAAGCTGCTCGCGCGTGATGTCGCCGTCCGGCTCAAAAGTCGTTGCGCTCGTGCCGTTGACCACGCTGTTCTGATAAGCCCACGTGATCGCATCGGAATACCACTTTCCGCCCGCGACATCCGTGAAGGGGTGGCTCTGCCCGTCGATGCTGGGCGCGCCCTGTGCGCGGTAGAGGATCGTCACAAGCATCGCGCGGGTCAGGCTGCCGTTCGGGTCAAAGCTGTGTTCACCGACGCCGTTCATCACGGCGTTGTCGAGCATATAATGGATGCCCTCGTGATACCATTTTCCCGTGTTCACGTCGTAATACTTGTCGCAGGTGTCGTCGAGCTTCGGCAGCACCGCCTCAAAGGAGAACGTACCGTACTGATAATTCTGCCAAGTGAAGAGCGCGCGCCCCTCCGATTCATAGCTCGGCGCTTCGAAGAGCGCGCAGAGATAGTCGTCGGTGCGCAGACACGGCAGCACCTCCACCTCATATGCCAGTCCGCACTTGCCGCACCGTGCGATAAGCTTGCCGGCTTCGTAAAGCGTCGGCGCAGGATCGGCGGAATAGGTGAATTTGTGCATGCACGCGGCCAACTTCCAGGTCGAGCGCACCGTCTGCGGCCCGTCGACGCCATAGCGGCCGGACGTGCGCTTTCCGGGGTAGGCATCCTCGGAGGAGACCACGATCGGGAACGCAACGTAATATTTTCTTGCCAAGGCAAGCGTGCTGTACCAGCTATTGTAGTAGGCCGGATCCCACTCGCCGTAGGAGTTCTTCGCGTATGTAATGGCGTTGCCGACCGTCTCACCCTCGCGGATCCAGTCCCAGAAGGCCCCACGGTAGGTGTGGTCACCCGAGAACGTGATCGACTCGGAATAGCCGTAAACGACCTCGACGCCCTTCTGACGCAGCGGCCGGCAGAGGCCGTCGGTGGCCATGCCCAGGCAGGAGCCGAGCCAGACCATGTTGTGCGGCGCATACTGCACCATGTGGTTGGCGATCACCTGACCGTCGACGCCGTAGCCGCGATAGCCGAGGTTCGTGTCGAAATAGAAGCAGCGGTAATAGGTGCTGCCGCCGGAATAGACGGGCTGGCAATCGGCCTCGGTGATGCCGTCGGCGTTCGTCAGCGTGATATAGGAATCGTGCGCGCCGGTGACACAGTCGGCAACATAATAATTCGGATCATCCAGATAGGTATAGTTTTTGTAGCTCTCATAGTCCGTCAGGCCGTGCGTGTCGATCAGGACGGCCGCGCCGTATTCGATGCACCGGGCGACCGTATCCACCGTCACGTCCTGCCGGAAGATGCTGTAGCAGCTGCCGCCGGTCGCCTCGGCCAGCCTTTCGCCCTCTTGAAAATACTCGCTGTTGAAGCTCGAATCGATGCCGTACCACGGGCTGAGCACATAGATATCCGAGGACGAGGGAAGCCCGCCGCGCAGGTCGGGTCTCGACGCGCGAACCGGCTCAGGATCCGTCTCGGCCGCCCTGCCGTTTTCCATCTTGGCGCGCAGCGCCGGGGAATAGCCCTGCGGCATCCCGTCGCGATCCTCCCAGAAGAACATGGCGTTGTCGGAATCCGGGTCATAGGTGCAGGTGTCTTCCTTATAATCCTCCGACGCTTCGACGATCTTCGCGATCTCGCCGGAGAGCGCGGCATAATCCGCCGCCGTGCGCTGTTTGCCATTGCGGGTCTTGCGCAGGTGCGCGTTTTCATAGGCGAGGATCGCCTCCCAGGTATCCGAGCGCGTCTCCTCGGCCTCGCCCCGCTCCGCCGCGAACGCCGAGGCCGGGAACAGCGCAGCCAGCATGACGACCACCAGCAGCAGCGCGAGCAGCCGTTTGTTCAGATGCTTCATGATAAAACTCTCCTTTTGGGTGTGCGGACGGCGCGGGAGCGCCCTCTCCGCGGACTCTGAGCCGCATAGGGAAAAATTTTTCCTTACGGGGCTTTTACTCTTTTTTATGATACCAAACCGCGCGAGCATTGTAAACCGTTTTTTACTGTCAAATGGAAAATTCAGCAATTCATACAAAAAACCGGCCGCATTTTTGTGGACATCTTTGAGTGCCTCATCCTCAAAATATCAGCAAATTCCATGAAGAACTGCGCATTTTTTACAAAGAAATTGTTGCTATTTTCGCCAATCGTCTTGACGCGCATTTTATCCTATGCTAAAATAATGCTTGGTAACCCGCTTTGGCTGCGGCGAAATTCGGAACGCCGCCGCCTGAAAAACAAGGAGGTTTTTTCGTATGGAATCCAAGTATTGCAAGGAGCTTGAGCCGGGCTTCACCCCCGTGACCATCTGCGAGGAGGCGGCGCGCTGCCTGCTCTGTCACGACGCGCCCTGCTCCAAGTCCTGCCCGGCAGGGACCGACCCCGGCAAATTCATTCGTTCCGTCCGCTTCCGCAACTTCAAGGGCGCGGCGGAGACGATCCGCGAAAACAACATTCTCGGCGCGATCTGCGCGCGCGTTTGCCCCACGGAAAAATACTGCCAGCTCGCCTGCTCGCGCTGCGGCATCGACAAGCCCATCGACATCGGCCGCATCCAGCGCTACGTCACCGATCTTGAGGAGACGCTCGGCATGAAGATCCTCGAAAAGCCGGCGCATCGTCTCGGCAAGTCCGTTGCCGTGGTCGGCGGCGGCCCCGGCGGCCTGTCCGTCGCGGCGGAGCTGCTGAAAAAGGGCTATGGCGTCGAGATCTTTGAAAAGGACGCCCAGCTCGGCGGCTACCTGCGCTACGGCATCCCCGAATACCGTCTGCCTAACCGCATCGTCGACGTTGAGATCCAGCGCATCTTTGACCTCGGCCTGGTCGCTCACACCGGCGTGACCGTCGGCAAGGACGTCACGCTCGACGAGCTGAAGAAGAAATTCGACGCCGTCGTGGTCGGCATCGGCCTGAGCGGCGGCAAGTGGCTGCCGATGTTCGAGGGCAACCCCGACGTTGAAACGGCCGTGTCCTTCCTGCGCCGCGTGAAGGAAAGCGGCGGAGCCGTCGAGATCCCGCAGAATGTGCTGGTCGTCGGCGGCGGCGACGTCTCGATGGACGTCTGCACCTCGCTGAAGCTGCTCGGCGCAAAGAATGTCACTTCTATTGTCTACGAGGAATTCTGCGAATTCAAGGCCAGCGAGAAGGAGCTTGCAGGCGCGCGCGCCGAGAACGTCTCCATCTACGACGGCTACATTCCCACCAAGGTCGACGGCAGGACCGTCACCTTCGAGCATCGCAAGCTCCGCAGCACCGTCACCTTCACGGCCGACAAGATCATCCTTGCCGTCGGCCAGACGCTCGAGGCCGAGGGGCTCGGGCTGAGCTTCACCCGCAACGAGGCCGACAGCGAGAACTTCCGCGTCGGCGCGAGCAATGTGTTTGTTGTGGGCGACATTTCCAAGAACGAAGAAAAGAGCGTGGTCGGCGCGGTCAAGAGCGCGAAGCTCGCCGCGGCCTACATCCATGCCTATCTGGGAGGAAACTAATCATGGTGAAAAAAGATCTTTCCGTCAATTTTCTGGGCGTAAAATTTGAAAACCCCTTCTGCCTCTCCTCCTCCCCGGTCGGCAACTGCTACGACATGTGCAAAAAGGCCTACGAGACCGGCTTCGGCGGCGTGGTGTTCAAGACCATCGGCCCGAAGAGCTACTTCATCGACGAGGTCTCGCCGCGCTTCGACAAGCTGGACAAGGAGTCCACGAGCTTCGTCGGCTTCAAAAACATGGAGCAGATCGCCGAGCATCCGCTTGAGGAGAATCTGGCCGATCTGCGCCGCCTGAAGGCGGAGTTCCCGGACAAGGTGCTCATCGCCTCGATCATGGGCAACGACGAGCAGACGTGGGAGGAGCTGGCGCGGCTGGTCACGGAGGCCGGCGCGGATATGCTCGAGCTGAACTTCTCCTGCCCGCAGATGACCTCGCACGCCATGGGCAGCGACGTCGGCACCAGTCCGGAGCTGTGCCGCAAGTATTGTCAAGCGGTGCGCCGCGGCAGCAAGCTGCCCGTCCTCGCGAAGATGACCCCGAACGTCACGGATATGGTTCCGGTCGCGCTGGCCAGCCTGGAGGGCGGCGCAGACGGCATCGCCGCGATCAACACGGTCAAGAGCGTCTGCAACGTCGATCTGAACCGCTATATCGGTATGCCGATCGTCGACGGAAAGTCCTCGATCTCGGGCTATTCCGGCAAGGCCGTCAAGCCCATTGCGCTGCGCTTCCTGCAGCAGATGCGCTCCGACCCGCGCCTGAAGGATCTGCCGATCTCCGGCATCGGCGGCATTGAAACGTGGGAGGACGCTGCGGAATTCATTCTCATGGGCGCGACCACGCTGCAAATGACCACCTCCTGTATGCAATACGGCTACCGCGTTGTGGAGGACATGAAGAACGGCCTTATGCACTACATGGCCGAGCAGGGCGTCGACCATCTCGAGGAGCTGGTCGGCCGCGCGAACGCGAACATCATCCCCGCCGAGGAGCTGAACCGCGACTACATCGTCTATCCGAAGATCGACGAGGACAAGTGCCTCGGCTGCGGCCGCTGCTACATCTCCTGCTACGACGGCGCGCATCAGGCCATGGAATGGGACGAGGAGACCCGCAAGCCGCACTGCAACACCGAAAAATGCGTCGGCTGCCATCTCTGCGCGCTGGTCTGTCCGGTCTCCGCGATCTCCAAGGGCGAGATCAAGATCAAGCCGGGCCGCAAGACCAAGGCGGAGGATGTCCGGCCGTAACCGCGCTGGGATCTGATACTGATTCTTGATTAAAATATTTATCAAGAATCCCGTGTGCTACGCACACTCGCAGCGTGCGAATGCACGCTGCGCCGTCTCATGCAGAATCTGACGCGCCTTCGGCGCTATAAAAAGCTTTTCAAGCTTTTTAACAGATTCTTGTATGAAACTGTGACCTAAAGACCCTTTCACTTATATAGGTACAAAAAATCGAAAAAACTCTCACCCAAAACGCAA
>URCY01000078.1 GCA_900546415.1 uncultured Eubacteriales bacterium | reverse complement strand
AAGTTGGGGCAAAAGACCCGCTGAGCGCCGCAGACGATTTATTCAGAGGTTCCTTTGGAGGGGCGCTTCAGGCGGGTCTTACAGCGCCTCCGGCTCCATCGCGTCATGCAGCGTCTGCGTGATCGCGCCGCGGAACAGCCGGTCGGCGTTCATATGCACGGTCATGAGCGCGCCGGCGGAATGCTGCTTCTCAACCTTGCCCGACATAAAAACGTCCAGATCCAGAATATATTTGACCTCTTTGTCCTCAACGTTGCCCTTTTTCACCATGCCCGGGCCGCAGTGGATCTTCGTGCGGCAGCCGCCGGGCAGCTGCAGCTCGGCCTCCTGCGTGATGCGGACGAACTTCCGCTCGTCGATGTCGTCCTCGTTCAGCAGGCCGAGATAGCCCGGCGCGATCAGCGCGGAGAACGGCTCGCCGTCCAGCCCGAGGTCGCGGCGGGAGAAGGCGTTGATATAACGCAGACCGATGCGCTCGAAATGCGCGGGCTGATAAATTTTGATGAAATCAGCCAGCACCTCGTCGAGCTTTCCGGCGAAATCCTCCCAGACCGTATAGCGGTTTGTGGCGAGGGAGATGAAGTTTTTGGTCATATTCACGCGCCAGCTGCTGTCGGCCGTGGCGAATTGGTAATTCGTGACGTTTGGCTGCTCCTCGAGCTTCATATTGCCCGGCTGGCCGGTCACCTTGGGCGGCAGCTTTTCGATGTTGCGGCCGTAAAGCGGGTAGATCCGGCGGATCCGCTCCTGAAAATCCACCGGCTCACGCGCCTCGATGGAGAGGATCGTTGGGAAGCGAAGCTGGCAGATCACCTCGATCATCTGCGGCTTGGCGTAGCGCACGCGATCGGATGTGTTGAACATACGGAACGCTCCTTTCAGGCTCGCCGGGACGGATCCCGGCACTCTTTTTTGTTGTGTATTATACCACAATCTTTGTCCGCTTGCAAGTGCGTCACGGCTTGCATTTGGCTGCAAAATCTGCTATACTAGAATAATTCATAGGATATTTACAATTTTGGAGAGCTTTTAATATGATGGAAACGACAAAGACCTTTCAGGAGCTGGGCGTCAGCGAGCCGATCCTGCGCGCGCTGGAGCAAAAGGGGCTGACGCAGCCGACCCGCGTGCAGGAGGAGGCCATTCCGCCGCTGCAGCAGTGGCGCGACGTGATCGCCAAGGCGCCGACCGGAACGGGTAAGACCTTCGCCTTCGGCATCCCGATCATCGAGCACATTGACCCGGCCGTCGAGGACGTGCAGGCGCTGATCCTCGCGCCGACGCGCGAGCTGGCGTTGCAGATCGGCGACGAGCTGCACAGCCTGATGACCTTTTATGAAAATCTGAACGTCGCCGTGCTCTACGGCGGGCAGCGCATGGAGCCGCAGCTCAAGAGCCTGAGCCGCCACCCGCAGATCGTCGTGGCCACGCCGGGGCGCCTGATGGACCATTACAAGCGCAAGAACATCCGCTTCGACAAGATCAAAACCGTCGTGCTCGACGAGGCGGACCGGATGCTCGACATGGGCTTCTTCGACGACGTCACGAGCATCCTCAACCGCATCAAAAACCGCAAGAATCTCGGCCTGTTCTCCGCGACGATCTCGCAGGAGGTCATGACCGTGAGCTGGATGTACCAGCGCGACGAGGTGGAGATCACCGTTGCGCCCACGCAGGAGAGCAAGCCGGATATCGACCAGTATTCCATCACCGTGCCGCGGCTGGAGAAGGAAGAGGCCATGCTCCGCATCCTGCGCAGCGGCGCGTTCGAGCGCGTGATCGTCTTCTGCAACACGAAGGTCATGTGCCAGCGGCTCAGCGACGAGCTGCGCCGCGCCGGGATTCAGGCCGACTGCCTCCACGGCGACATCAAGCAGGCCACGCGCGAAAAGACCATGGCCGCCTTCCGCAAGGGCAAGCTGCCCGTGCTGATCGCGACGGACGTCGCCTCGCGCGGCATCGACGTCGACGACGTCGACGGCGTCATCAACTATGATGTCCCGGACGAGAACGAATATTACATCCACCGCATCGGCCGCACCGGCCGCGCCCGCAAGAAGGGCATCGCCTTCACGCTGATCGGCTCGTTCCCCGAGAAGGCCAAGCTCGACGAGATCGCCAAATTCGCGGGCTTCCATATTTCGCCGATGGTGTTCGACGATTACGGCTGCCTGATCCCGGCCGAGGAGCCGCCCGCGCCGCCGCGCAAACGGCTGAGATGACGCCGCAGGCGCAGGTGACGGCGCTGCTCTGCTGCGCCCTCGGCGACGCCGTGTCGCCGCTGACCGCCGCGCAGGCCAAACAGGTGCTGCTGCGGCTCGAGCGCGCCGGTGTGCGCGACCTGCCGCGCACGGTCTCCGCCGCCGAGCTGGCCGCGCTCGGCCTCCCTGCCGGGCTTGCCGCGCGGGTCGCCGCACTGCTCGACCGGCCGGACGCTCTGCGGCGCTATGCCGCGCGCTATGCGCCGTTATCGATCCTGGCGCAGAGCGAGCCGGAGTTCCCGGCACGGCTGCGCCGGCTGGGCGCGGAATGCCCGCCGGTGCTGTTCTGCCGGGGCGACGCGGCGCTGCTGCAAACGCGCTGCGTTGCGCTTGCCGGCTCGAGGAGCATTGCGGGCGAGGCGCTGGAATTTGCACGGCGCATCGGCGCGCTCTGCGCCGAAGAGGGCTTCACGCTCGTCTCCGGGGACGCCGCCGGTGCGGATCGCGCCGCGCAGGATGCCTGTCTGCGGCGCGGCGGGTGCGTTGTGAGCTTCGTGCCGGACGCGCTCTGCCGCCGTCCCGAGACGGCGCGCCGCCTGTTCGTGAGCGATCAGGGAGCGGACGTCGGCTTTTCGGCCGCGCGCGCCCTGCGCCGCAACCACTTCATCCATGCGCTCGGCGAGACTGCCTTCGTCGCCGCCTGCACGCCGGGCGCGGGTGGGAGCTGGTCGGGTGCGCAGGACAATCTTCGTCGCGGCCTGAGCCGCCTCTGTGTTCCGGACGACGACAGCCCCGGAAGTCTGACCCTGCTTGCACACGGCGCGACGCCTGTTCCGACGAATATATCGTCACTGGCAGATTATTGCGTGACGGAATTATCCATTTTCGACTGACTTTTTCAATTCAAACGAAAAAAACAAATTTTCAGTTGATTTTGACAAATTCATGCAGTATAATTGACCCACAGCGCAGGAGTTCCCGCGCTGTGGGTTTTTGTTGTCTTATCGAAAAGCGACACCACGCCCCGGACGCTTGCCCGACCGCAGCAGTCCCCCGCACGCGGGTTTTGTTGTCTCATCGAAAAGGGGCGCCGCTTCATATGACTTTTGCAGGCCGCCCGCGCGGCAGCCTGATCGATTTATTGGAGGTTTTTTATATGTGTGGAATTGTTGGATACGTCGGAGCGAGGCAGGCCGCGCCGATCCTCTTGGACGGACTGAGCAAGCTGGAATACCGCGGCTATGACTCGGCGGGTATCTGCGTCTCGACGAACGGCGCGTTCGCCATTTCCAAGACCAAGGGACGTCTGGCGGTGCTGGCCGAGCAGACCGCAAACGGCACGCGGCTCGTCGGCACGACCGGCATCGGCCACACCCGCTGGGCGACGCACGGCGCGCCCTCGGACGTCAACTCGCACCCGCACTGCTCCACGGACGGCAAGATCTGCGTCGTCCACAACGGCATCATCGAGAATTACCTGCCGCTGAAGGAATTCCTGCTGAAGAACGGCAAGACCTTCGTCTCCGAGACGGACACCGAGGTCATCGCCAATCTGCTGGAATACTTCTATGAATGGGAGGGCGACCTGCTCTTCGCGGCGCGGCGCGCGGCCGAAATGATGGAGGGCAGCTACGCCCTCGCCATCGTCTGCGTCGACCGTCCCGGCAGGATGCTGGCGATGAAGAAGGACAGCCCGCTGATCTTCGGCTATGGCAAGGGCGAGAATTTTGTCGCCTCGGACGTCCCGGCTATTCTGAAATACACCCGCGAGGTCGTTTATCTCAACGACGGCGACCTTGTCGAGTTCACGGCCGACAGCGCCGCGTTCTATAACGCCATCGGCGAACGCGTCATCAAGGAGCCGGAGCACATCGCGTGGGAGATGTCTGCGGCCGAGAAGGGCGGCTATCCGCACTTCATGCTCAAGGAGATCCACGAGCAGCCCAAGGCGCTGCGCGCGACCATCAGTCCGCGCATCCGTAACGGCCGCGTCGTGCTCGATGACCTGAACCTCACGGAGGACTATCTGCGCGGCCTGCGCCGCATCTATATCGTCGCCTGCGGCTCGGCCTATTATGTCGGCTGCGTCGGCAAATATGTGATCGAAAAGACCTGCCGCATCCCGGTCGAGCCGATCCTGGCCTCGGAGTTCCGCTATTCCGAGCCGGTGCTCGGCGACGACACCCTTGTGATCATCATCAGCCAGTCCGGCGAGACGGCCGACACGCTGGCCGCGACGCGCTCGGCCACGAGCCTCGGCGCGCGCACGCTTGCGATTGTCAACGTGGTCGGCAGCGCGATTTCAAAGGCCGCCAGCGACGTCATTTACACTTGGGCCGGGCCGGAGATCGCCGTCGCGACCACGAAGGCCTATTCCACCCAGCTCTCCGTGATGTATCTGATTTCGCTTTATATGGCGCAGACTCTCGGCACGCTCCTGCCCGAGCAGTATGACGCAATGGTCAAGGCGCTCGTCGAGCTGCCCGACCAGATGGAAAAAATGCTCACGCCGGAGTATCTGGAGGAGATCAGAGTGCTGGCCGAGCAATATAAGGAGCATCACGACGTGTTCTTCATCGGCCGCAACGTCGACAGCGCGACCTGCCTCGAGGGCAGTCTGAAGCTCAAGGAGATCGCCTATGTCCACTCCGAGGCCTATGCCGCCGGAGAGCTGAAGCACGGTCCGATCTCGCTGATCGAGGATAACACGCTCGTCATTGCGCTGGCGACCGTGCAGGAGCTGTTCGAGAAGACCATGTCCAACGTCAAGGAGGTCAAGGCGCGCGGCGCGAACGTCCTCGGCGTCACCACCGCCCGCAACGAGGCCGAGATCGCCAAGAGCGTCGACCGTTATCTGCTCGTGCCGCAGACGCACCCGGTGCTCCAGCCCAGCCTGAACGTCGTGCCGCTGCAAATTTTTGCCTATTATGTCGCGCTGGCGCGCGATTGCGACGTCGATAAGCCGCGCAATCTTGCAAAATCCGTTACCGTTGAGTGATCCTGACGCCCGCCCGGAGGCTGAAGCGGGGCTGCGCAGCGAAATACGCTTTTTGATCGTGTGAAAGATGCTGGGGAAATGCAGACTTGCGTCCGCGTGAAACGGCGCTTCGGGAGAAGCGCCGTTGCGGTGTCGCCCTGCGACAGATCAAAACATTCCGATTTAGAAACTGGCAGGTTTTTTCATAAAACCTGCCAGTTTTCTGTCATTGCGAGGAGGGCGCATTTTTGCGCGGTATTGCTCCGCATCGTTTTTCAAACGTTTCGTTCCGGAAATTGTTTCGTTTTCGATCGTTTCGTTCCGGAAATCGTTCCGTTTTCCCGCAAAACCCACCAGATTTGTCATTGCGAGGA
>URCY01000077.1 GCA_900546415.1 uncultured Eubacteriales bacterium | reverse complement strand
GAGCGGCGGTCTCCAAAACCGTAGGCTCAGGGTTCAAGTCCTTGTGCCCCTGCCACAAGATCCTTGCAAAAACAAAGGTTTTTGCAAGGATCTTTGTTTTTGCGGACGAAGCCTTCAAAACACCGATCGATTCCGCCGCTCCCAACACCGGCGCTCAGCGTGTCTTTTGCCTCAACTGATTGGTTTGAAAATATGAAATACACAAGGTATTCCTGCGATTTCCAAATCTCAATCTGGAACAAAATTCCTCGCTGACCGCTCTTGCGATTGAATCAGAGTTTCCCTAAGTAAGTTCTGCGTGAACCGGATTGCCGTTCGGGAAAAGCACACATAGCGTGCGCACGCACGAAGCCATGGAGAAAAACGAAATCCATGCGCGCCAGCCGCTGCTGCATATGACACGCTCAGAGCCGGACAATTGGCCGACTGGTCACATCTGCCGAACGGATTCTGCAAACGGCGCACAGCCGGTTGACATCGTTTTTCGTTTGTGATAATCTATCTATATAGAAGGCTTTCCTGATCGGAGAGTGCGCACGGCGTGTCGCAGATCTCTGCGCCGCCCTGCATAAGCTCATCGCTAACGGCGGCGAGACGGCACCGGCAATCTTGGACGCTTGGAGCGCGAAAAGGGGAGCGGTGCTGTCGCGGCCTCTGGGCTGCGGCGACTGCTTCAAGCGCCACGTTTCGCCGCCGTCGCACCATTTTGACGATCCTGATACCATGAAAGCTCCTGCCGCGCAGTCGGAGTGTTCCGTCTGCGCGGCAGGAGCTTTGTCTATACGCTGAAACGGGAGCGGCCTGAGCCGCTCCCGTTCTGCATTTACGATGTACGATTATTGAAAGTTCGAGGCGGTTGCGTGCTGCGTGAGCAGATAGTAGGTCTCACAGAGATGCGGATGCGCGATGCCGCCGATGGCTGCCGCCGAGACAAGCTTCGTCCTGGCGCCCTCATAGCGGTCGGCGAGCTTGTAATTCAGCACGGCGCTGACCTGATTGCCCAGACCGTTGGCCGCCGTAAGCTCCGCGAGGATCTGCATGAAATAGGCGGGAACCTGACAGAGCTTATACTTCGTGAAGCCCCAGGATTTATAGGAGGACTTCTTGGCGTACTTCATTGCGCGCGCCGGAACCTTGTTGATGTCCGAGGCAGAGAGGCCGGACTGCGTGATATCCTTGTCCGTGCCGTTGCTGTGGCAGGAGCAGGTGTATTTGTAGCAAGCGCTCCAGCCGCTGCAAACGCCCGCCAGCTTGTTGACCAGCGCGTTCAGGTTCTTTCGACTCATCTGGTTGTACCAGCTCTTGCCGGTCAGGTCGTGCCATTCGTTTTCCATGCTGCTGGTCATGTCGACCACAGCCGTCCGTCCGTAGCGGCGGAAGTTCCATGCCGTCATCGGAACGCAGGGCACGAAGTCATCCTCATTGACGAGATTGAAGATGCATTGATATCTGGAAGCGCCGGTGTTCGTCGCAGTCGTGGAGTTCGGTGCGGCAAAGGTATAGGCAAAAACGGTTCTACCCTCGTCGATCAGCTTGGCGGACAGCAGGTTGGCGATCGCAGCGCCGCGCGAATGGCCGGTGACCCAGAAAACGGTGTTGTCTGTGTCAAGACCGTATTTCGTCATATAGGATTTGAGGTAGGTCAGAATGCGGTTGGAGGCAACGTCGAAGCCCTTGTGATTCTTCTTGTTCGTCCAGTCGGCGTAGCTGTTGAACTTGCTGGTATTGCCAATGTCAAAGTTGCTGCTCCATTCCTCGATCGTGCCGTTCGTGCCGCGGACGATGACGGCAACGATCTGCTTGGTCTGGCCGTTGTAGGTCACGGTTCGATGGCCGAGGCCGACCTCGGAGAGGTCGTCGTCGCCGTAGGTCGAGGCCGTCAGCTTATAGTCGACCGTGTGCTGCATCCCGTGGAAGGCAAGCATGGTCTTGATGCTCTTCGTGGAGGTAACGGTGCCGCCGTCATAGGTCGTGCTCTTACCGAAGTCAAAGCCGCCCCCGCTGTAAATAAAGGTGCTGAACAGCAGGGAGGTGGTGCTGAGGTTTTTGTTGTAGGTCTTGTTGTTGCCGAAGAAGACACGATAGTCAAAGGTATATTTCACCGAGGAGGTGGTGTCGCCGTCGAGCAGCTTTCCGGAGAACACATTGCTCTTGGGGCGGGCGTCCTTGGCATCGCTGATGCCATCGTAGTCGGAATCGGTCTGGGTGGACGTGGCCTTTACGGTGTAGGTCGGGATCGTGACGCTGCCGAGTGCGTCGATCTCAGCGTCGGAGACGCCTCTGGCGGCCAGATATGCGCGCACAAAGGCCGTGACGTCGGTCTGTGTCTCTTCTACGGGAAGACCCTTATCCAGCTCGTCCTTGCTGACGGAACGGAAATCGTCGAGCAGCTTGGCGCCGCCGGAAACGGTGAATTTGGCGTCTGCCGCGCCAGTCGCAGCGCGATAGAGCCGATCGGTGTCTACGCCCATGCTGTCGAGCAGCACTGCGAGATCGACCACGCAGAATTTGCCGCTGTGATCGACGGTTGCGCGAACGCCCGTGCCGGTAGCGGCGGTTTCCAGAACGTTCCAGCCGTTCTCGGTCAGCTCCAGAACGACCGGAGCCGCTGCGGGAGCGGAGAGCGTGAAGTCAACCGAAAGCTCGGCCGCTCCGTCCAGCTCGACCTCGACGGCCTTGCCGATCACGGCGTCCTGCTTCACGATGGCCTCGTCGGTGGCCTCCTCAAGGCGGACGGTGTTGACGAGCGCGGCGGCGGAGACACCGCTGACAGTGGGAACTGCCGCGTTATCCTGCGTCAGCTCCTCGGCGATGCGCTCGGCGGGAAGCTCCTGACGCAGCAGCGTGAGGTCGGTCGCGGCCTTCGGATCGGTGCCGAGCGCGATCTCGTCGCCGTCGAGGATGCCGTCGCCGTCGCTATCGGCGTTGTTGGGGTCAGTGAAATAGACGAACAGCTCGTCGTAGTCGGACAGACCGTCCAGATCGGAGTCGGGCTTGACCGGGTTCGTGCCGTAGGTCTCAAGCTCCTCCAGATTGGTCAGACCGTCGTCGTCCGCGTCCTCGCTGCTGTCGGCAACGGTCGGGTCAGAGCCGATCTGATAAATTTCAATATAGTCGGAGATGCCGTCGCCGTCGGTGTCGGCGGATTCGTCGGACGAGCCGAAGAAGGCCTCAAGATAGGCCGGAACGCCGTCGCCGTCGCGGTCGGCAATGTCGGTGACATTTTCCGCGAAGCGCATCAGCATACAGGCGGCCTCGGCGCGGGTCGCGCCGCCCTGCGGGTCAATGGAGTCAGCCGTCTTGCCTGTGACGATCTGCGCCTCCGCAGCCCACTGCATGGCGCGCTCGGCCCATGCGCTGACGCGGTCGGCATCGGCGAACTGCTCCAGCGAGCCATTGGCGCTGTCGTCGCGCTGCGCGTACTGCGCATAACGGAAGAGCATCGTAACGAGCTGCTCACGCGAAATGGGCGCAAACGGCTCAAAGTGCTGCGAGTCAACGCCCTCGACGATGCCGTTCTGCTTGCCCCACGCGACTGCGTCGGCATACCAGCTTCCGGCCTCAACGTCCGCAAAGGATGCTGCGCCGGTCATCTCCGGGCGGCCGTCGGCGCGATAGAGGATCGTGACCAGCATGGCGCGGTCGAGCAGATCGTCCGGCGCAAAGCGCCCGGGGGCGACACCGTCCATCAGGTTGTTTTCATAGACATAGCACACGGCGTCGGCGTACCAGGCCTCGGCAGTGATGTCTGCAAACGGAAGCTTCCCGTTGTCCTGCTCCTGCGCAAAGCTGCCGACAGGCAGCACGGACAGGAGCATACAAAGGGTCAGCAGGCAGGCAAGCGCGCGATTTTGCAGCTTTTTCATTGCGGGTTCTCCTTCTCTCATTTCATTATGTTGGTCCTCTCTGGAAAATGGATAAAATCTCCATTCCTACTTTTCTATTTTAAAGAATGAAACAGCATTTGTCAATATAAACTATGGAATAATCATTCATTTTTTATTAAAAAAAACAATGCGCCCGGATAAAGCGGCAGGCTTCATCCGGGTGCGCTGCACAGGTGTGCGATCCGCGCTGAAAATATGCGTTGAGTCGGCGCAGCCTCCTGCTGCTGATGCGCGCCGAAGGGACAGCGCCGGCCGCAATGGCCGAAGGGGCGGCGCCGCGCTGCCAACAGCCGCTCCAAGTCAGGACGGGCTGCACGAATTCTTGACTCTGCGGCGTGTCAAACGGTTGATTTTTGCGCGCCGCGTGATTAAAATATATAAGGAACCTCTGAATCAATCGGCAGCGGCGCTCAGCGGGTCTTTTGCCCCAACTTATCGGTTTGAAAATTTTGAAATACACAAAGTATTCCTGCAATTTCCAAACCTCAATTTGGAACAAAATCCCTCACTGACCGCTCTTGCGATTGAATCAGAGCTTCCATAAAAAACCGTTCGGAGGGAAAAATCATGCTGCTTTTGGTGCACTACCAGACGAAGCCCGGCGCGCGCGACGCGTTCCTGCGGGCGTCCGCGCCGCTGGCCGAGACGATCCGCCGCGAGGATGGCTGCATCTCCTATGAATACTATCTCGATGCCTCGAATCCCGACGCCGTCCTGCTTGTGGAGGAATGGCAGACGCCGGAGCATCAGCAGCGTCATATGGCCATGCCGCATATGGCGGAGCTGAAGCGTCTCAAGGAGCAGCTTGTCTGCGCGACGGCGGTTCGGCGCGTCTGACGGGACGCTTTTTGCATAATTCGGCAAGTTGTGGTTGAGAATCCGCGCCGAATGTGCTATAATAACAGCCAAATTAGCGCAACTCTCTGAAAGAAGGAGAAAAAACATGAAATTAGGTATCGTCGGCCTGCCGAATGTCGGCAAGTCCACCCTGTTCAACGCCATCACCAACGCGGGCATTCCCGCAGATAACTATGCCTTCTGCACGATCGACCCGAACGTCGGCATGGTCACCGTTCCGGACAGCCGTCTGGAGTGGCTGCGCGACCGGTATCAGCCGAAAAAATTCACCCCGGCCGTGATCGAGTTCGTCGACATTGCCGGTCTGGTCAAGGGCGCGTCGAAGGGCGAGGGTCTCGGCAATAAATTCCTGTCGAATATCCGCACGACGGACGCGATCGTCCATGTGGTGCGCTGCTTCGACGACCCGAACGTCACCCACGTCGAGGGCAGCACCGATCCGCTGCGCGACATCGACATCATCAATCTGGAGCTGATCTTTGCCGACGTTGAGATGGTCGAGCGCCGCCTGGACAAGGCGCAAAAGGCCGCCAAGGGCGGCGACAAGCGCTTCCTGCGCGAGATCGAGGTCTTTACCGAGCTTGAAAAGCATCTCAACGAGGGCAAGCTCGCGCGCACCTTCGCGTGCAGCGACGACGACCGCGCCCTGATCGCCACGAGCGACCTGCTGACGCTGAAAAAAACGATCTACGCCGCGAACCTCTCCGAGGACTGGGTCGAAAACCCCGAGGAGAATCCGTATTTTCAAAAGGTCAGGGCGCTGGCCGATGCCGAGGGCTCGGAGGTCATCCCGATCTGCGCGAAGCTCGAGGCCGACATCGCCGAGCTGGACGACCCGGAGGAAAAGGCCATGTTCATGGAGGAGCTTGGCCTCAAGCGCTCCGGCCTTGATCGCCTGATCCAGGCCAGCTATGAGCTGCTCGGCCTGATCTCCTTCCTGACGGCCGGAAGCGACGAGTGCCGCGCATGGACGATCAAAAAGGGCACGAAGGCGCCGCAGGCGGCCGGAAAGATCCACACGGATTTCGAGCGCGGCTTCATCCGCGCTGAGGTCATTGCCTTTGAGGATCTGAAGGCCTGCGGCACGCTGGCAAGCGCAAAGGCCAAGGGTCTGGTGCGCAGCGAGGGCAAGGAATACGTCATGAAGGACGGCGACATCGTCAACTTCCTGTTCAACGTTTGAGCCGACTGCGCATAGTCTGATATATCCTAAGGAACCTCTGAATAAATCGGCTGCGGCGCTCAGCGGGTCTTTTGCCCCAAC
>URCY01000076.1 GCA_900546415.1 uncultured Eubacteriales bacterium | reverse complement strand
AGGCCCGTTGGTCAAGTGGTTAAGACACCGCCCTTTCACGGCGGTAACATGGGTTCGAGTCCCGTACGGGTCACCAAGAGCACGGACGTTCTGCGTCCGTGCTCTTCCTTTATGCGTCCGCTGCGGGGCGCTTTCTGACGCCAGAAGCCCTTTGCACGGCGAACCGCAGGAAAATCATAGGGCGTCAAGCTTTTCCTCTTGACAGCAGCCGCGCACTGTGCTATAATCGTCTCACAATGCGTAAGGTCGCGCCGGAACGGAGGGAGCCGCAGTGAAACGGGACGCGTATGAGATGTCGCTGCTTCTGGATTACTACGGCGCGCTGCTGACGGACAAGCAGAAGACCTATTTCGACCTCTATTATAATCAGGACTACTCGCTCAGCGAGATCGCCGCCGAGGAGGGCATCTCCCGGCAGGGCGTTCACGACGCCATCTCCCGCGCCGAGGCGGTTCTGGAGCAGGTCGAGCGTGCCGCCGGATGCGTGGCGCGAGCCGGAGCGCTGCGCGACGCCATGCAGCGGATCGCGGCCGCCGCCTCCGCGCTTGCGCAGAACGATAACCCGGCCGTGCGGCAGCGCGCGCAGGAGATCCTTGCCGCCGCCGCTTCCGTAAAGGAGTAGGATTATGGCATTTGAAGGTTTGACCGCCAAGCTGAGCGCCGCGTTCAAAAAGCTGCGCGGCAAGGGCCGCCTGACTGAGGGCGACATCAAGGAGGCCATGCGCGAGATCCGTCTTGCGCTGCTCGAGGCCGACGTCAGCTATAAGGTCGTGAAGGACTTTGTCAAGTCCGTTTCCGAGCGCTGCGTGGGGCAGGACGTCATGGAGAGCCTGACGCCGGCGCAGATGATCGTCAAGATCGTCAACGAAGAGCTGATCGCCCTGATGGGCAGCGAAAATCAGCGCATCACCATTTCACCGAAATCCCCGACGGTCGTCATGCTGGTCGGCCTGCAGGGCGCGGGCAAGACCACGAACGGCGCGAAGCTCGCCGGTCTGTTCAAGAAGCAGGGCAAGCGGCCGCTGCTGGTCGCCTGCGACGTTTACCGCCCGGCTGCGATCAAGCAGCTCGAGGTCGTTGGCGCACAGCTGGATGTCCCCGTGTTCCAGATGGGGCAGGGCGACCCGGTGAAGATTGCGAAGGCCGCGATCCGCCACGCCCAGCAGCACGGCAACGATATGGTCTTCCTTGACACCGCCGGCCGTCTGCACGTCGACGAGACGCTGATGAACGAGCTCAAGGCGATCAAGGCCGAGGTTCAGCCGTCGGAGATCCTGCTCGTGGTCGACGCGATGACCGGTCAGGACGCGGTGAACGCCGCGCAGACCTTCAACGAGTGGCTCAACATCGACGGCGTGATGCTCACGAAGCTCGACGGCGACGCCCGCGGCGGTGCGGCGCTCTCGGTCAAGGCCGTCACCGGCAAGCCGATCAAATTCGTCGGCACAGGCGAGAAGCTCGACCAGATCGAGCCGTTCCACCCCGAGCGCATGGCCTCGCGTATCCTTGGCATGGGCGACGTGCTCACGCTGATCGAAAAGGCCGAGCAGGCGCTCGATCAGAAAAAGGCGGCCGAGCTGGAGCAGCGCCTGCGCCAGAACAAATTCACGCTCGCCGATTTCTATGATCAGCTCACGCAGATCAAAAACATGGGCTCCATGCAGGACATCCTCGGGATGATCCCCGGCATGGGTCAGATGAAGAACATGCAGGTCGACGAAAAGGCGCTCGCCCGTGTGGAGGCGCTGATCCAGTCGATGACGCCCTACGAGCGCGAAAACCCCGCCGTTCTGAACTCCTCGCGCAAGCGCCGCGTCGCCCTCGGCAGCGGCCAGAAGGTCGAGGACGTCAACCGTCTGCTCAAGCAGTTTGAGCAGATGCAGCAGATGATGAAAATGATGAACGGCAAGGGCAAGAAGAAGTTCATGGGCAAAATGGGCGGCTTCCCCGGCATTCCGGGCATGTAACGAACGATCATTGGGACGCGGAGCGCCGCGCGCTTCCGTTGCCTGACGATATATATCTTTTGAAATCTATTTGGAGGTGAAACTCATGGTAAAAATCAGACTGAGAAGAATGGGCGCGAAGAAGGCTCCTTATTATCACATCGTCGTTGCCGATTCCCGCAGCCCGCGTGACGGCCGCTGCATCGAGGAGATCGGTTCCTACAACCCGCTGACCAGCCCGGCCACCATCACGGTCGACGCCGAGAAGGCACAGCAGTGGATCAAGAACGGCGCTCAGCCGACCGACACCGTGAAGGCTCTTTTGAAAAAGGCTAACGTCCTTTGATTGAGGGGAGCGGCACGATGAAGGAACTCTTGCTCTACGTGGCGACCCGCTTGGTCGATCATCCTGACGCGGTCACGGTTACGCAGAGAGAGGACGAGGACAAGACGGTCCTGGAGCTGCGCGTTGCCCCGGAGGATATGGGCAAGGTGATTGGCAGACAGGGACGGATCGCCAAGGAGATCCGAACCGTTATCAAATCCGTCGCCCAGCGCGACGGCAAGCGCGTCACCGTCGATATTCTGGACTGACTTGGCGGAAGCATCCGCGCCAAGCAAATTTGGAAACAGCTCGACGCAGAAAACGGCAGGCTTCACAAAGAAGCCTGCCGTTTTCGTGTCATTGTGAGGCCGCAAATGCGGCAAAAAAATCAATCGGCGCGCTGCCTGGCACACAGCACGCCGAATTGATTGCTTGGGAAGCCGCCGTTGGCACATCCGCAAATTCTTTCGCGGCATCGGCGGTCGGAGTATATATGAGAGATGCAGGAAAAGGGAGGAAAACCTGATCTCTGCCTAAAGAATATCATATTCTCGGCGGGGATGTGTGAACGAAGTTTGAAGAAACTGCAAAACGTTTGGAAATGCCGCCGGAATCGCCCGGAAATCACATTTAAAAATGCAATAGAGCAGATAAAAAATCGCAGGAATATGTATAAAATGCTTTTGCAGCAAAAAGATCACCGGCAGGGTGCTCCCGATTCGGACGGAAGCAGCATACCGGCGATCGTGGCTGCGGGTTATTCGAGATTCAAATGCCGATTGAGCAGGACGCGTGTGAGAGCAAGCCAGACTGCCGAGATCGCCGCGCCCAGCAGGACTGCGAGCAGCAGAAACTGATTCATACTCATGTCAAACACGATGAATGCGCCGATGCTGTCGAACAGGGAGATCAGCATCACGCCGACGGTCTCCAGTGCGACGCTGATGCCGTAATAGCAGACCACGGCCAGCAGCACGCGGTGCTTCTTGGCCTGATGCCCGATGGCACAGGCAAGATAGACCTGCGCGAGCTTCATGCCGAAGCCGGAGAAGACCGCAAGCACGCAGAGCGCGAGGGTCAGCCAATCCTCGGCGCGGAGATTGGAGAGCCGATTGAGGGCATAGGCCAGCAGATTCGTCCGGTCGAGGTTCAGGATCACGAGCCACATGCCGCCGATGCTCAGCAGGCAGGTGACGGACACCGTGACGAGCGCAACGAGAAACTTCGAGAGGATCAGCCGGCCGGTCGTGACCGGAAGGGTGAACATCAGATAGCCCTCCTCGCGCAGCAGCCCCTTATAAAACCGCGAAATGCTGATGACGACGGCGAGAATGCACGCGCCGGCGAGGCCGAGGTAATAGGCCACAGTCAGCGCGATTTCAAGACCGTTGACGGCGCTGCTCGTCTCGGGAAGAAAACGGAAGATCGCGGGCGTCAGGGAAAAGAGAATAATTCCCGGCCAAATGAACAGGAAAATCTTCAAATTCGAGCGAAAATCGTATTTTAACAGCTTTCTCAGCACGGCCAAGCACCTCCAAACGGAACGGTTCGGAAAACGTCGCGGAACACGGCGTCGAGCGATTTGCCCTCGCGCGTGCGGATGTTGTCGACGGCGTCATAGATCACAACGGAGCCGTCCTTCAGAAAAACGGCCTCGTCGAGCACCGGCTCGACGTCGGCGATCAGATGCGTCGAGATCAGAACGGTGCTCTCGGGCGAATAGTTGGTCAGAATCGTTTGCAGAATGAACTCGCGCGCCGCCGGATCGACGCCCGCGATCGGCTCGTCAAGCAGATAGACGCTGGCCTGACGGCACATCACGAGGATGAGCTGGAGCTTTTCCTTCGTGCCCTTGCTCATGGATTTGACCTTCGCCGACAGGTCGATGCCCAGCGCTCTGCACATCGCCTCGGCGCGGTCGCGCCGGAAATCGGCGTAAAAATCGGAAAACAGCTCCATCAGGTCGCTCGCGCGCATCCAGCCCGCGTAATACATTTTGTCCGGCAGATAGCTGACGCGCGCCTTGGTCGAAACGCCGATCGGCTCGCCGCAGATCGTCGCCTGACCGGATGTCGGACAGAGCAGCCCGGCAAGGATTTTGATGAGCGTCGTCTTGCCCGAGCCGTTCGGGCCGAGCAGACCGACGATGCGCCCGGCCGGAAGATGCAGATCGACATCGCGGAGCGCCTGCGTCCCGGCGTAGGATTTGCAAAGCTTTTCGCAGACAATGGTTGTGGTCATGCTTTTTCCCCCTTTGCGGAAACAAATTCCAGAATTTCTTGATCCTGATACCCCAGCAGGCGCATCCGCCTCTTGAAAACGGCCAGCTCCTGCTCAGCCAGCTCCTGCCGCATCCGCACGATCAGCGCGGCGTCCTGCGTGACGAAGCGGCCGATGCTGCGCTGCGCGACGAGCAGACCGCGCTCCTCCAGCCCGGAGAGGGCGCGCTGCATCGTGTTCGGGTTCACACCGGCCTCCGCTGCCAGATCGCGCACCGACGGCACGCGCGCCCCGGGCGGATACTCCCCGGAGACGATGCGCCGCGTCAGCTGCTCGATGAGCTGCACCCAGATCGGGCGGTCATTGACCAATTCCCACGACAAATCTGTCACCTCCATGCTTGAATGGATCATTGTACTAGTATACTAATACACGGATACACATTTGTCAAGAGAAAATTTTGAAATTCAGGGATTATTTTCAAATTTTTGCATAAAATACGGACAGAACGCCGGACAAGGGGGAGACCGATATGTTCCGATTTTTCAGGCGGGCGCTGGCCGTGCTCGTGCTGCTTGCGGCGCTGGCTGCGCTCAAGCACGGCTATCCGGCCGTGCGGCAGACCGTCTCCGGCTGGATCACCGGCATCCCGGAAAGTCCGCTCGTGCAGGCCGTCTCGCAGCTTGTGCGCGCGGTCGGCGAGGGCGAGCCGGTGCGCGACGCCGTCGAGGTGTTTTGTGAAGACCTCCGCGCCGGGGCTTGAGCTGCGCGTCGGGCTGAGCTTCGTCGGCTTCGTCTGCGCGTATTATTATCTCGACCCGGCCGGGACGTTTCTGCCGTTTTTTGCGGCCGTTGCGGTGCACGAGCTGGGGCATCTGCTGGTGCTGCTGGCGCTCGGCACACCCGTCTATGCGCTGGAGCTGCACGCAACCGGCGCGATCCTGCGCACCGGGCCGCAGTCCTATGCCCGCGAGCTGCTTGCGGCGGCCGGCGGGCCGCTGGCCAGCCTGCTCCTGCTGCTCGCCGCGCCGCGCATCGACGGGCGGCTGTTTCTGATCGACCTGCTCCTGCTGCTCTGGAATCTGCTTCCGGTTTTTCCGCTTGACGGCGGGAGAATGCTGCGCGCGGGGCTGATGCTGCTCCTGCCGGAGCGCGTCGCCGAAGGCATCTGCCGCGTCCTTACCGCCGTCACGCTCGGCCTCTGCGTCGGCGGTGCGGCGGCGCTGACCTGCCTGCTGCATGTCGGCCTTTGGCCGGTGCTGCTGGCCGCGTCGCTGCTCCTGCGTGTCGGAATTTTTCCGCGCGCAAAGAATTTGCGAAGAAACGGTTGACAAATGCTGCGCGTTATGCTAAAATAGTGCTGCGAATTCGGAGAGATGTCCGAGCGGTTTAAGGAGCTGGTCTTGAAAACCAGTGACCCAGCAATGGGCCGTGGGTTCGAATCCCACTCTCTCCGCCAGACTCTCCCAACAAGTTCAAACTGTTTTTTTTGATTCGGAGTGATACCCAAGAGGCCGAAGGGGCTCCCCTGCTAAGGGAGTAGGCGT
>URCY01000075.1 GCA_900546415.1 uncultured Eubacteriales bacterium | reverse complement strand
AATTTGGAATAAAATCCCTCGCTGACCGCTCTTGCGATTTAATCAGAGCTTCCCTAAATTTCATATCGCGTTGATCGAAAAGAGTAGCTGACCGGCAGACGTGCCAGAGAGCCTCCGCCATGGCTGAAAGCGGAAGCGGCGTCGGGGCGGCGAAGTGCGTTCGTGAGCGAGGGGAGACCCCGTTGGTCGCGAAAAGACCGAGGAAGCCTTGGCTTCCGTCAAAGCGAGAAATCAGAGTGGAACCGCGAGTTTTTCAAAAGACCCGCCTCTGGACAAAGCCGGAGGTAGGTCTTTTTATTTGGAGGAATGAAATATGACACGCCTGAACGAAACGCTGACGGCGTACCAACGCAACGACCCGGCGGCAAGGAGCAAGCTGGAAATTTTCTTATTATATAACGGTCTGCACGCACAGATCTATTACCGCGTTGCCCATTGGCTCTATGGACATAAGTGCCTGTTTCTGGCGCGGTGGGTCTCGCAGCGGGCGAAGCGCCGCACGGGCGTTGAGATCCATCCGGCGGCAAAAATCGGGCGCAGACTTGTCATTGACCACGGCACGGGCATCGTGATCGGCGCGACGGCCGAGATCGGCGACGACTGTCTGCTCTATCAGGGCGTGACCCTCGGCGGCACGGGCGCGGCGCGGGAAAAGCGCCACCCGACGCTCGGCAACAACGTCATGGTCGGCTGCGGCGCAAAGGTTTTAGGGCCGTTCAGGGTCGGCGATAACGTCAAGATCGCGGCGAATTCCGTCGTGCTGCGCGAGGTGCCGGATAACTGCACCGTCGTCGGCATCCCGGGGCATATCGTCCGCGTCGGCGGCGAGAAGCTCGACCATATCCACACGCCTGACCCCATCCAGCTTGAGATTGCGGCGCTTTCCGAGCGGGTGCAGCAATTGGAAAAATTATTACAGAAGGAGCAATGAGCCATGTATCTTTATAATTCCCTGAGCCACAAGAAGGAGCTGTTCGTTCCGAACCACCCCGACATTGTGAAGATGTATACCTGCGGCCCGACGGTCTATCACTATGCCCACATCGGCAATCTGCGCAGCTATATCATGGAGGACGTGCTGGAAAAGAGCCTGCGCTATCTGGGCTACAATGTCAAGCGCGTCATGAACATCACGGATGTCGGCCATCTGGCCTCCGACGCCGACACCGGCGAGGACAAAATGCTCAAGGGTGCCAAGCGCGAGCATAAGACCGTGATGGAGGTCGCAAAATACTATACCGACGCGTTCTTTGCCGACTGCGACAAGCTGAATATCAAACGGCCGGACGTGGTCGAGCCTGCAACGCACTGCATCCCGGAATATATCCACATGATCGAGACGCTGCTGGACAAGGGCTATGCCTACGCGGCCGGCGGAAACATCTATTTTGACACCTCCAAGCTTGAGAAATATTATGTGTTCAACGACCACAAGGAGGAGGATCTCGCCGTCGGCGTCCGCGAGGGCGTCGAGGAGGACGAGAACAAGCGCAATAAGAATGATTTCGTCCTCTGGTTCACCAAGTCGAAATTTGAGGATCAGGCGCTCAAGTGGGACTCCCCGTGGGGCGTGGGCTATCCCGGCTGGCATATCGAGTGCTCCTGCATCAGCATCAAGCACCTCGGCGAGGATATGGACATCCACTGCGGCGGCATCGACAACGCCTTCCCGCACCACACGAACGAGATCGCCCAGTCCGAGGCCTACCTCGGCCATAAATGGTGCAACTATTGGTTCCATGTTCATCATCTGAACACCGAAGGCGGCAAAATGTCCAAATCCAAGGGTGAATTCTTGACTGTTTCGCTGCTGGAGCAGAAGGGCTATGATCCGATGGCCTACCGCCTGTTCTGCCTGCAAAGCCACTATCGCCGCAACCTCGTCTTCTCGTGGGAGAATCTGGACAATGCGGCGCTGACCTATGAGAAGCTGATCGCAAAGATCGCCGCGCTCGACACGCAGGACGCACCGCTCGATGAGGCCGCGCTGGACGCGCTGCGCGAACGCTTCAAGACTGCGCTGAACGGCGACCTCAACACGTCCCTCGCGGTCACGACGCTTTATGACGTTCTCAAGGCCAAGACGAATGACGCAACAAAGCGCGCCGCGCTTGCCGAATTCGATCAGGTGCTCGGCCTGAACCTGCTCGCGGCCGCGCAGAAGCAGCGCGAGGCGCTGCCCGAGGAGGAAAAGGATCCCGAGATCGACGCGCTCGTCGCCGCGCGTGCCGCCGCCAAGAAGGAGAAAAACTGGGCGCAGGCCGATCGCATCCGCGACGAGCTGAAGGCGCGCGGCATCGAGGTCATTGACACGCCGCAGGGCGCAAAATGGAGAAGAATCTGACGAAAACGGGGGAAAAAGCTGCCATGAAGCTGATGATCCTAGACGGCAACAGCGTCATCAACCGGGCCTACTACGGCGTGCATCCGCTGACGACGCGCGACGGTATGTACACCAACGCGATTTTCGGCTTTCTGAACATCCTCGAGCGCGTGCGCCGCGAGGAGCGGCCGGAGGCGCTGTGCGTTGCCTTCGACCTGCACGGGCCGACGTTTCGCCATTTGAAATATGAGGCTTATAAGGCCAACCGGCACGGAATGCCCGAGGAGCTGGCCGCGCAGATGCCCGTGATGAAGGACGTACTGCGGGCGATGAACATTCCGATCTATGAATGTCAGGGCTGGGAGGCCGACGACGTGATCGGCACGGTGTCGCGCCTCTGCGCCGATGCGGATTGGGACTGCGTGATCCTCACCGGAGATCGCGACAGCCTGCAATTGGTCAACGACCGCGTGACGGTCAAGCTTGTGCGCACGCAGGGCGGGCAGACGCACTCGGTCAACTATGACCCGGCGACGTTCGAGGCCGAGTACGGGCTGGAGCCGATCCGCCTGATCGACCTCAAGGCGCTCATGGGCGACAGCTCGGATAATATCCCCGGCGTCGCGGGCGTCGGGCCGAAGACGGCCACGGAGCTGCTGCACCGCTTCGGAACGCTCGACGGCGTTTATGAGAATCTGACGCCGCAGAATATGAAGGGCAAGCTCTATGAAAAGCTCGTCAACGGGCGGGAGATGGCCTATCTCTCCTATGAGCTTGCGACCATCCGCTGCGATGCGCCGCTCTGCTTTGAATTTTCGCCCGAGAAGAATCTGGTGCGCGAGCCGAAGCGCCGCGAGCTTTACGACCTGTTCACGCGTCTGGAGTTTCAGAAGCTGATCGACCAATACGGCCTGCGCAGCGCCGCGTTTGAGACGCCGGAGACGGACGCGGCCGAGCCGCCCGAGGCAAAATGCGACGTTGTTACGGCCGAAACGGCGGACGAGGCGCTCGCCCTGCTGGACGGAGCGCCCGTGGCGGTCGCCGTCTCGCCGGAGCTGGACACGGTCGCCGTCTGCCGGGACGCTGCGGTCACGCTTTTGAAGCGCGAGCGCCTTGGTTTGGATCACGCCTATGTTCTCGAGCGGCTGTTTGACCGAGCCGTGCCGAAAACGGCGCATGACGTCAAGCCGTTGATGCGTCGGCTGCTTGCGGCGGGCATCGATGCCGACGGCTTTGTGTTCGACACGGCGCTGGCGGCCTATCTGCTCGACGCAACGCGCGGAAAATACGAGCTGCCGCAGCTCGCGCAGGACTACCTGCATACGCCTCCTGCGCAGGAGGACGACCCCGACGCGCAGCTTGCCGCGCAGGCCGTCTGCGTGCAGCGGCTGCAGCGGGTGCTGTCGGAAAAGCTCGAGGCAGAGGGCATGACCGCCCTGCTGCGGGAGCTGGAGCTTCCGCTCTGCCGTGTGCTGGCGCACATGGAGCACGACGGCGTTCCGGTCGACCGGGCGGCGCTCGAGGCGTTCAGCGCCATGCTTTCCGAGCGGATCGCCGCCTGTGAGCGCCTGATCTACGGCTATTCCGGCGAACCGTTCAACATCCAGTCGCCCAAGCAGCTCGGCGTGGTGCTGTTTGAAAAGCTCGGCCTGCCGCCCGTCAAAAAGACCAAGAGCGGCTATTCGACCAATGCCGAGGTGCTCGAAAAGCTTCGCGACCGCCACCCGATCATTCAGGCCGTCATGGACTACCGAATGCTCACGAAGCTGCAATCGACCTACGCCGAGGGGCTGCAAAAGGAGATCGCGCCCGACGGACGCATCCACACGACCTTCCAGAACACCGTCACGGCGACCGGCCGCCTGTCGTCGACCGAGCCGAATCTGCAAAACATCCCCGTGCGCACGGAGCTTGGCAGCGAGATCCGAAAAATGTTCGTGCCGCGCCCGGGCTGGGTGCTCGTCGACGCGGATTACAGTCAGATCGAGCTGCGCGTGCTGGCGCATATCGCGGACGACCGCGCCATGCAGGAGGCCTTCCGTTCCGGGGAGGATTTCCACCGCCTGACCGCCTCGCGCGTGTTCCACATGCCGCCCGAGGACGTCACGCCGCTGATGCGCCGTCAGGCCAAGGCGGTCAATTTCGGCATCGTCTACGGCATTTCCGAGTTCTCGCTGGCGCAGGACATCGGCGTGAGCCGCCGCGAGGCCAAGGAATATATCGAGCGCTATCTGACGCAATATCCCGGCGTGCGGGACTATATGAAAAACATCGTCGAGACTGCGCGCACGCAGGGCTACGTCTCCACACTGTTCGGCAGACGGCGCATGATCCCCGAGATCCGCAGCACGAATTTCAATATCCGCTCCGGTGCGGAGCGCATTGCGCTCAACACGCCCGTGCAGGGAACGGCTGCGGACATTATGAAGCTGGCGATGGTGCGCGTGTTCCGTGCGCTCGAGACAAACGGTCTGCGCGCGCGGCTGCTGCTTCAGGTGCACGACGAGCTGATCGTCGAATGCCCGCCGGAGGAGGCTGAGCGCGTGCGCGCGATCGTCGCCGACGAGATGGAGCACGCCGCGACGCTTGCCGTGCCGCTCGTCGCCGAGGCAAAAACCGGAGAAAGCTGGTATGACGCGAAATGATCCGACCGATGACCGCTGCGGACGTTCCGTCCGTCGCCGCGCTGGAAAAGCTGTGCTTTTCCGATCCATGGAGCGCCAGCTCGATCGCCTCGGAGCTGGATAACCCGCTGAGCCTCTGGCTCGTCTGGGAGGAGGACGGTACGGCTGCCGCCTATCTGGGCGTGCAGCGGGTGCCGCCTCAGGCCGACGTGATGAACGTCGCCGTCAGCCCTGCGCTGCGCCGCCGCGGCATCGCCCGCGCGCTGTTTGCCGAGCTGGAGCGCCGCCTGCCCGAGATCGACGAGCTGTTTTTGGAGGTTCGCGCCTCCAACTCCGGCGCAATTGCGCTCTATCGGACGCTCGGCTTTGCGCAGGTCGGACGCCGCCCGAATTACTATCTCGATCCGCGCGAGGATGCGCTCATCCTCAGAAAGGAGCTGTTCCATGCTGATCCTGTCCGTTGAATCGTCCTGCGACGAGACCGCCGTTGCGCTCGTGCGCGACGGCCGCGAGGTGCTGACAGACCAGATCGCCTCGCAGGTGGCGCTGCACCGGCTCTACGGCGGCGTCGTGCCCGAAATCGCCTCGCGCAAGCACATTGAAGCGATCTACGGCCTTGCCGAGCAGGCGCTTGCCGCCGCGAATGTGCGCCGCACCGACATTGACGCCGTCGCCGTGACCTATGCGCCCGGCCTGATCGGCGCGCTGCTCGTCGGTGTGAATTTCGCCAAGGCCGCAGCGCTGGCGCTGGACGTGCCGCTGATCCCCGTGCATCATATCCGCGGCCATATCGCCGCCAATTACATTGCCTATCCCGACCTGAAGCCGCCGTTTCTCTGCCTCGTCGTCTCCGGCGGGCACACGATGCTCGTCGACGTCCGCGATTATACCGATCTGAACATTCTCGGCTCGACGCGCGACGACGCGGCGGGCGAGTGCTTTGACAAGGTCGCGCGGCTGCTCGGGATGCCCTATCCCGGCGGAGCGGCGCTCGACCGCGCGGCGCGCGGCGGCGACCCCAAGACCTATCCCATGCCGCATATCAAGGTCAGCGGCAATCCCTTGGATATGTCGTTCTCCGGATTAAAAACGGCGGCGGTCAATCTGATCCATAACACCGAGCAGAAGGGCGGGGCGGTGAACGTGTCCGACCTCTGCGCGAGCTTTTCCGAGGCGGTCAGCGAGATCCTCGTGCCGCGCACGCTTGCCGCGCTCGAACAGACCGGCTATCGCACGCTGGCCGTCGCGGGCGGCGTTGCGGCCAATAGCCGCATCCGCGGCGATCTGACGCGCGCGTGCGAGCAGCGCGGCGTGCGCCTCTGCCTGCCGCCGCTGTCGCTCTGCGGCGACAACGGCGCGATGATCGGCGCGCAGGCGTATTATGAATATCTGGCCGGGCATCTTGCCGACCAGACGCTCAACGCCTATGCCACCAAATCGATGGAGGGCGAGACGCTGTAAAAAAAGAAGGCTCTGATCCCGTGTCAGAGCCTTTCTACGGAACCTCTGATTCAATCGGCAGCGGCGCTCAGCGGGTCTTTTGCCCCAACTTTTCGGTTTGAAAAT
>URCY01000074.1 GCA_900546415.1 uncultured Eubacteriales bacterium | reverse complement strand
TTGATCGTTCGGCGCAAGCAGGGTCTGGGCAAGCCCGCCCTCATCATGCTGAACTACCCGGTGGACGCAAAACTCATTCAGCCGATAGAGGATGGTGCAAAACCGTCCTGCTAAAGGTCGAAAACAAAGGATTTTTTTACTCTGCAAGTAGCGCAAATCACAGAGGAATGTCTTTTCCCATAACAACTCAGCAAAGCGTGTCTATGCGCCTACAGAAGCGATAAAGGGGTGGATCATGTGAACGCAGAAAAAACGAATATCCCAAACAGTGTGGATGCAACCGAAATTCCGGAATACGTCTTTGAATCGCTGGCCCGGAGTCTGCTTCCGGTAATTCAGAAGTACTACGAAAGTGAAGACGGTAAAAAGGTATTTGCTGAATGGAAAGCAAAGAAAGAGAATACGGACTGTGCATCTACATAAAGAAGCCGGGAGGATTGCAATAATCGGCAGTCCTCCCGGCTTTTCCAGTACCAGTCTTCAATTTCTTCCATTAAAACAACAAATCCGAACCCATGACCAATCGGCAAAAGGTTCGGATTATATTGTTTTGGTGGAGCATAGGGGGATCGAACCCCTGACCTCAAGATTGCGAACCTTGCGCTCTCCCAGCTGAGCTAATACCCCATATGGCGGACGCGAGCGGCGTCCGGCTTTCTTGCGGGAATTATTATAGCACATATTTTAGAAATTGCAATCCTTTTTTCAAAATTTCAACAACAATTTTTCAAAGGCGGCTGCTCCGGATCGTTTTGGCGCTCACGGGGTCGTCTTTCCAACGCTGAGAAAGCGCCTCGCGGCATTTGCTTACGCGTCGCTTGAGGTTGAGACGCACCGACGATCCCGCGCCGACGGAGGTGCGGGCGGCACAGAATGCAGCTCCCCTTCCACGCCGATTTGCGGGCATATGCGCAGGAAATCGGGCATAGGCTTGGACAAAGGGAGGGACGGGCATGGCGGCGAACAGAGGACATCGGTCGATGCGCGGCATGTGCTGCGCGGTGCTGGCGGCGGCGCTGCTGCTGCGCGGCGGGATGTGGTACATGGCGCATCCGCGCGCGGTCGAGCCGCTCGAAGCGGCGCTTTCTGTGGCGAATGCGGTCGAAACGGCGCCTTCTGCCGCGACGGAGGCAGCCGACGCAGCGCAGGACTACCCCTGCATGGTCTACACGCCGCCGCAGCGGCGCAGCGGGGTGCAGTTTCGCGCCGAGGACGCGGCGGAGCTGGCTGTGCGCGACCGCGCGGAGGTCGGTCCGGACACGGCGGCGCTGCTCACTGCGCCGCTGGAGCTTGACCGAAACGTCGACGGGCCGCTCGTGCTCGTGATGCACACGCACGCCACGGAGGCCTACTGCGATTCGCCGGATTATCATTCGTCCGACCCGGCGCACAGCGTGATCCAAGTCGGGCAGACGCTCTGCGACAGACTGAATGCGAACGGCATCCGGGCGATCCACGACACGACGGTCTATGATGCGGAGGGCTACATCGACGCCTATGAGCACTCGGCCGAGGGGATCTCGACGCTGCTTGCTCAGTATCCGAGCATCCAGATCGTGATCGACGTCCACCGTGACGCCGTGGAGGACGCCGACGGCAATCAGCTCGCCCTGACGGGGCAGCTGAACGGCGAGGATGTCGCCGAGCTGTTGCTGGTCATGGGGACGGATGTCTCGGGGCTGTATCACCCCAACTGGCAGGAAAACGTCTCCTTCGCGCTGAAGCTGCAGCTGCTCGGTCAGCGCGAGTCGGACGGCGTATTTCGGCCGCTGCTGCTGCGCGCATCGCGTTATAATCAGCATCTGACGCCGCATTCCATCCTGCTCGAGGTCGGCGCGGCCGGGAACACACTTGAGCAGGCCGAGGCCTCGGCCGTGTTTTTCGCCGATTGCCTGAAGGAATTGCTCGATTCCGTTTGATATTCCCCGTCCGCTGTGCTATACTGAAGAAAAACGAACGAGGTATCACCATGGATCTGATTGCCGAACAGGACGGCCAGCGGCTCGACGTCTTTCTGGCCGAGCGTGCCGGGATGACGCGCAGCGCGGTGCAGCGCCTGCTGGAGCAGGGGCTTGTGACCTGCGGCGGGCAGCCGGTCAGGAAAAACGCAAAAACGGCGTCTGGCGCAGTCTACCGTCTGACGCTCCCGGAGGCGCAGCCGGTCGCGCTGGTCGCGCAGGCCATTCCGCTGGACGTCGTCTATGAGGACGCGGACGTGCTGGTCATCAACAAGCCGAATGGCATGGTCGTGCATCCGGCGGCCGGACACGCCGACGGGACGCTCGTCAACGCGCTGCTGCACTACTGCGGCGACTCCCTTTCCGGCATCAACGGCGAAAAGCGCCCCGGCATCGTCCATCGCATCGACCGCGACACGACCGGCCTTCTGATCGTCGCGAAAAACGATTTTGCGCATCAGGCGCTCTCCGAGCAGCTCAAGGACCACACGCTGCGGCGCACCTATGAGTGCATCGTGCGCGGCGGCTTCTCCGAGGACAGCGGCACGGTGGACGCGCCGATCGGTCGGCATCCGGTCGACCGCAAGAAAATGGCCGTCACGGAGAAGAACAGCCGTCCGGCCGTGACGCATTGGGAGGTCATCGCGCGTTACGGGCAGTATACGCATCTGCGCTGCCGCCTGGAGACCGGGCGCACGCACCAGATCCGCGTCCACATGGCCTACATCCGCCACCCGATCGCCGGCGATCCGGTCTACGGCATCGGCAAGCCGGAGCTGGGTCTGACAAGTCAATGTCTGCACGCGAGGGAGCTGACCTTTCTGCATCCGCGCACCGGCGAGGCGGTCACGGTCTGCTGTCCCCTGCCCGAGGAATTCGAGCACGCGCTGAAGCTGCTGCGGAAAGCGTAAGCGCGCCATAGAAAAGCAAAACCCGAAGCCCTTTTCGAGCCGTTTGGCCATGAAAGGGTTTCGGGTCTCTGCTTTTTTCGGGGCGTTATTTTGCCGCGCTTTCTTTTTGCATCAGCGCCGCGAGAGCAGCCCGGAACGGCGTCCAGGGCGGCGCGGGCAGCGGGAGCCTGCGGAGGGTCACTGCCTCATCGGTCTGCGGGTGTCGGAAGGAGAGCAGCCAGGACCACAGACCGATGGGGCAGTCCTCGCCATAGCCGTACTTCCGATCACCGACCAGCGGCATTCCGCGACCGGAAAACTGTGCGCGAATCTGGTGCGTTCGTCCGGTCAGCAGCCGGATACGCAACAGTGTTACCCCCTGATGCCCGGCAAGCACGGTGTAATGCAGCCGGGCCTCCTGCGCATCAGCCCCTTCCCCTGCGGCAATCAGGGTCATACGGGTCTTTCGGTCGCGGGTCAAATAGTCGGTGAGCAGTCCCTCCGGCCGCTCGGGGCAGCCGTGGACGACGGCGAGGTATTCTTTTTGAAAAGCGCCGTTCCGGATCTGCTCCGAGAGCAGCGCAGCCGCGCGGTGCGACCGGGCGAAGACCATCAGCCCGCCGACAGCCCGGTCGAGCCGGTGAACCGTAAGCACGCAGCCCTTTGGCTCGCCCAGCTCCTGCCGGAGCAGCTCGGGCATCCCGCCCGGCTCGTCGGTCGAGAGCACTCCGCAGGGCTTCTCCGCAACGACGATGCGGCGATCCTGATAGACGATCATCGCGCGCCTCCTCGGAATGGTTTTTGTCATACTACTATGATAATACGACACGGCGCAGAGGCTGTCAAGTGCTTTCTTTCAAAAAAGCGCGATCCGGCGATAAAAGGTCATGCGGCATTTGTGTCGGGCGCACCTTGCTGCGGCGGGGCGGGCGGCGTCTGCGTTGTCTGCGCGAAGCGCGTCAGAACGGTCGCAACCTGGGCGCGCGTGGCGCTGCCGGTCGGCTCGAGCGACGTGCTACTGACGCCGTTGAGGATACCTGCCGCAGTTGCCCACGACATGGCGTTCTTGGCATAGCTGTGGATCGCGGCGGCGTCGGCATAGGCGGTCAGGTCGGCCGTTTTTTCGACGTCATAGCCCTTGTACTGCGCATAGCGATAGAGGATCGCGGCGGTCTGCTCGCGCGTGACCGGTTCGTTCGGCGAGAAGGTCGTCTCGCTCGTGCCGTTGACGATGCCGTTGGTCTTCGCCCAAGCGACCGCGTCGGCATAGTAGCTGCCAGACGAGACATCCGAGAAGCCGGAGGCCGCGTCAACAGCGGGCTTGCCCTCCAGACGGTAGAGCACGGTGACAAGCATGGCGCGGGTGGTCGTCTCCTCCGGGGAGAAGGTCGTCTCGCTTGTGCCGGTCATCCAAGCGCGCTCATAAGCGAATGCAACATAAGGATAAAACCAATCGCTCTGAGAAACGTCGGTGTAAGGAAGGGTGACGTCCGGTCGGTTGCCGGGCTTTCCGGGGTCGCCGCCGGGTTGAAAGCCCGGGGCGCTGCTCTCCGTACCGGCCGTGGCGGTGGCCGCCTCGGTGTCGCCGGAGCAGAGCATATAGGTTTCGCCGGAAATCAGGTCGGCAGAGGAGAACACGGCATCGTGCACGTCGCAGACGGCCGAGGCGGAATAGACCGTGTTGCCTTCGCTGTCGCGGATGCTCAGCGTCTCGCCCTTGGCGACGAGAACCGCGCTCTGGCCGCCCGGCTGGCCGTTCCCGTCGTCAGGCTTTGAGGGAGGCGTCGTGCCGCCGCCGGGTTGGCCGTTGCCGTCGTCGGGCTTCGACGGAGGCGTCGTGCCGCCGCCCGGTTGACCGTTCCCCTCGCCCGGCTGCACAGGAGGATTTCCGCCGCCCGGCTGGCCGCCCATGCCGTTCGAGCCGAAGATCACATAGGGCTGCGCGGCGCTGATATTCGTGCCGCCTGCGCCGGAGCTGCCGCCCGCGCCGAGCACCAGTCCGCCGCTGATCGTGATCGTACCGTCGGCGTCAAGGGGCTGGTTGTCGGCAGTCGAGGCCGTCCAGACAAGCACCGTGCCGCCCGTAATGGTCAGCGTGCCGTTGGAATCGAGGCCGTCGCCGGTCTCGGCGTCGACCGCAAGCGTGCCGCCGTAGATGTTCATCTCATAGGCATAATCGGTCAGGTCGGAATTGGCCGCATTGAGGCAGTCGTCCTCGGAATGAATCGTGATATTGCCGGAATAGACGTTCAGCGTCGCGCCCTCAAGACCCTCACCGCAATCCGTGATCGTGATCGTCGGGCCGTCACCGTCCGCCGTGCCGATGTTCAGAACGTAGTCGCAGTGGACGCCGTCGTCCGCGGCGGCGATATTCAGCGTGCCGCTCTCAACGGTCAGAAGCTGCTCGGCGTTGATGGCATCGTTCACGGGCGCCTGAATATTCAGCGTCGCCTCGCGGATGAGCAGCCAGGCCTCGCCCTCCCCGTCGGTCGTGGCGCCGGATTTGATGCCGTTTTTGCCGTTGGCGTTGATGTTCAGCGTGCCGCCGCCGCAGATCGTGACCTGCGAGCCATCCTTGCACTTGATAACGGCGTTTTCGGCGTCGGTGTTGTCGGGATAGTTGTCGTCGTTATTCTGTTCGGAGTCGGTCAGGGTGTTGACCGAGCCGTCGGCGATCACGAGCGTGACGCCGGTGGACTTGTTGCAGGTGATCGGAGCGGTCGCGGCGGAGGTCAGCTCCAGCCCGTTCAGCACGAGGGTGACGCCCGTCGTGCCCTTTTTAACCTTGACCGAGCCGTCGGCGCACGCGCCGGAGAGCACATACGTCCCGGCGGCGTTGATCGTCAGCGCCGTGCCGCTGATCTTATAGTCGGTCGCCTCGCCCTCCGTGACGGCGATCCCGTCGTTGGAGAAGACAAAGGCAGTCGCGCCGCTGTAGTCCGCAGCCGAGGCCACGGGCACGAAGCAGAGCAGCAGCGCCAGCGTGAGCAGAAGCGAGAGTGCCTGTTTCATAAAAATTCATCCTTTCTGATTTAGGGAACCTCCGTTCCGTATGGCTTGATTGTAGCGCACGTTCCTAAAGCGAACTTAAAGAAACGGTTGATTTGTCAAAATAATTCTGCTAAACTGAGAGCGGTGATGCAACATGCGAATTCTGATTGCAGAGGACGAGCGCAATCTGGCCGAGGCGCTCTCCGTTTTCTTCGAAAAAAATCAATTCTCCGTCGACACCGTCTTTGATGGGCAGGCGGCCTATGACTACGCCGTCTCCGGCGGCTATGACGCGATCATCCTCGACGTCATGATGCCCAGGCTGGACGGCGTGGAGGTGCTGCGGCGGCTGCGCGCCGAGCGGATCCGCACCCCCGTGATGATGCTCACGGCCAAGGCGCAGAAGGACGACCGCATCACGGGCTTCAACGCCGGGGCGGACGATTACCTGCCAAAGCCGTTCGAGCCGGACGAGCTGATCTGCCGCGTGCGTGCGATGCTGCGCCGCGCCGGGGACTATAAGCCGACGGCGCTGACCTATGCCGACCTCACGCTCGACGCCGCAGCGGGACGCCTGTCCTGCAGGGAGCAGGCGGTGCGCCTCAGCGGCCGGGAATTTCAGGTCATGGAGCTGTTTCTGCGCGCGCCGCAGGTCGTGCTCTCGGCCGAGCGCATTCTCGAGCGCGTCTGGGGCTGGGACAGCGACGCGGAGATCAACGTCGTCTGGGT
>URCY01000073.1 GCA_900546415.1 uncultured Eubacteriales bacterium | reverse complement strand
ATCTGGAACAAAATCCCTCGCTGACCGCTCTTGCGATTTAATCAGAGGTTCCTTAGAAACTTTTGAACCCGAAAGCCGGATCGTTTTCTCACAAAACCTACCAGCCATGTCATTGCGAGGAGCGATAGCGACGCGGCAATCTTAAACGAAACGAATTGCCATCCCGGAACGAAATATGGTAGGGCGGAACGATGCAGCATATCTCATGTTTTTTGTGATAGCGATTTCTTATTGCTTCGCGCTCCCGTGCCTCGCCACGGGATGCCCTCCCTTTGGCTTAAAGATTGCCACGGCCGCAACGCGGCCTCGCAATGACACAAATTTGAAACGTTTTATTTGGGAAACGGACGTTTTTCGTTTTATGCGGTCATTTTTTGCACGGTATCGCTCCGCATCGTTTTTCAAACGTTTCGTTTTGAAAATTGTTCCGTTTTCCCGCAAAACCAACCAGATTTGTCATTGCGAGGAGGGCGCAATTCTTTGCGCCCGACGTGGCAATCTTAAACGGAACGATTTGCCATCCCGGAACGAAATATGGTAGGACGGAACGATGCAGCATATCTCATGTTTTTTGTGATAGGGATTTCTTCTTGCTTCGCGCTCCCGTGCTTCGCCACGGGATGCCACGTCGATCACATAAAGATTGCCACGGCCGCGCTGCTACCTCGCAATGACACAAAAATGGTAGGTTTTTCGCAGAAAACCTACCATTTTTATTTCTGAAATGTTTGAAATCCGTCGCGCAGCGACACCGCCATTTCTTTTCTCGATCCACTTTCCTCTTTCAAAACGGCTAAGGCTCGACTGCGGCGCAGTCGAGCCTCTTCCCCATACGACCACAGGCACGCGGCGTTGCAGACCGCCGCATGATACCCGCCGGCGGAAAGCAGGAAACCGCCGCGCGACTGTTCTCTTGCCTGTAGCAGCTTCATCATATCACAAAAATTGTGTCCTGAAAAGGTATAGCAAAAAAAGTAGCAGGATTTTTTAACCTTTTTGCTACAATCATGTTGCACAAACTGCCAAATTGTGCTATTATAATTCATGTAGATTGCAAGTCCGTTTTCTATGCTTTTGGTCGTTTTGCCGATCAGCCTCTTGAAAGGAAACGAAACATGTCGAATTTCTCTGAGCTTCTGAGTCAATTGATCCGCGGCCGCGAGGCCAACGTCTCACAGCTTGCGCGCACCTGCGGCATTCATCCGCCCACGCTGCATCAATATATGAACGGTAAGCGCGCCATGCACAACGAGGACGAGCTGGAACGTCTCGCGGCTGCCCTCCAGCTCTCGCCGAGCGAATACGAGCTGCTGAGCGAAAGCTATGCCGTCCTGCAGCTCGGGCCGGAGCGCGCGGCAGAGCGGCAGAAGATCAAATGGCTGCTGCAATCCCTCCCGGAGATCGAACGGCAGTGCAACGCCGTGGCCATCACGCCGCAATTTCAGCCCTATGAGCTGAGCGGCAGCTTCGCCGTTCTGCACACGGAGGGGGACGTACAGGCCGCGCTCTTTGCGCTGTTCTCCGACGCTTTGCAGCGCGACGAGGAGCTTGCCGTGATGCTCCCGCCGGAGAACGACCTGCTGCACAACCTCTATCTGCTGCTCGGGCACTTCCCCTCAAAATCGGTCATCCGCCATATTTTCTGCATGGAGAGCGGCCGCTGCACCGGCCGGATCACGAATATCGAGCGCGCCTATTATGTCACACAATACAGCACCTCCGTCGCGCGCTACGTCGCAAAATACTATTACGGCCACCCTGACGAGTATTTCGGCGAGACGAATCTGCTGCCCGGGCTGATCCTCTCGCCGCGCGGCGCGCTGCGCATCTCCGCAGACGGCCGCAGCGCGATCCTCTGCCGCGACCCGGAGGTCATCCGCTGCTATTTTGAGCGCTTCGGGCGTGTGGAGCAGCTCTGCCGCCCGCTGCTGTCCCATCAGGACACGCCGATCGGGATCGCCCGGCAGGCAGAGCGCAACTGCGGCGACGACCGTCTGCGCCATGCAAAGCTGATCTCGGGCGGCCTGTGCGCCTCTGCCTTCTGGTCGGACGAGATCATCCACGAATACCTGAACCCGCAGATCCCGCAGTATGACGACGTGCTCCGTTCGCTCCTGAACATTTTCCATATGACACGCGCGCTGAAGCGGAGCGGCAGAACCACGATCATTCTGAACAGCGAAAGCGTGCGCAGCTTTGCCGGGAGCGGCAGGATCCCGGAATATCCGGACGTCTTTATGGTCAAGCCGCTCTCAAAGGCACACCGTCGCTACCTGCTCGAGGGAATGCTGCGGGCCTGCGACGAGGGCTGGTATCAGATGGTCTTTCTGAAAAACTGCGTTTTCCCGGTGAAGCCGCACTGGGACGTCGGCGCGCTCGACGGCAAGCAGTTCGCCGTCAGCGTCGTGATGGGTGCGATCAACCGCGAGCTTTATTTCAACGAACGCGGCCTGTGCCGCGCCTTCGAGGATTATTTTGACGACCTTGTCTCCGGAAAATACGCCATGACTCCGGAGGAGACGAACGCAGCCATACGCCGGATCATCGACGAGCTGCTGTGAGCGAGAAGCCCTGTGTCCGCTCGGACACAGGGCTTCTGATTTTTCCTGATTTTTCCTGATTTTTCCTGATTCTTGCTTATTTTTCTTTTTTTGCCTTTTTCGGACGCATACCGAAGAGCAGCATTCCGATCACAACCGAGAACGGCACGGCCAGAATGACGCCGATCGAGCTGGCCAGCGCCTGCACCATTTCCACGGACAGGAAGGTCGTGGACATGAGCTGCACCCAGGACGGCTCCATGGAGGTGTAGTAAATAATCATGGCAAACGAGCCGCCGACGAGCGCGAGGATCAGCGTGTTGGTCATCGTGCCGACCATATCGCGGCCGATGTTCATGCCGGATTTGAAGAGCTGCCGCCGGGTCAGGCTCGGGTTGACGGCGATCAGCTCGTTCATCGCCGAGCTGATGCTCATCGCAACGTCGTTGACCGCGCCGAGCGCCGCCAGCAGGATGCCGCCGACCAGCAGGTCGGCCAGCCGGAGTGCGTGCGCCGGGTCCTGCGTCTGCCGCAGCTGGAGCAGCGGCTCGACCGTCGGCACGGCGACGTACATCTTATAACCGTCGATGCGCAGGAGCCAGCAGGCGAATTTGCCGAACGCCATGGCCAGCGCAACGCCCATGATTGTGCCGAGGATGGCGCAGACCGTCTTGCGGTTGACGCCGCCGAGCACGACGAAGGTGATGACCGTGACGAACGCGCACAGCGCCAGCACCGTCGGGAGCGTCGGCCAGCCGTCGAGCAGCAGCGGGATCAGGATCACGAACACGCAGAGGATCGTCAGTCCCAGCCCCAGCAGGGACTTCGCGCCGACCTTGCCGCCGACCAGAATGGTCACGAGCAGGAACAGCAGAACGATCACGGCCAGCGGCACGGTGCGGTCATAGTCCTGCAAGACGACATTTTCGACCTTGCCGTCCGTGAGGGAGAACGCAACGGTGATCGTGTCGCCCTCCTTCAGAACCGTGCCGTAAAGGTAGCTCAGGTTGTTGGTCAGCGAGAAGCGCTGTCCCTTATAATCGCCGGAGATCAGCTCCGCCGTCAGCTCCTGCTTGCCGACCGGGACGTCTTCCATGTCCTGATCGCCCTGATAGGCGCCGCCGGTGATGGCGATGACCTTTGCCTTCTCGTAGATCACGCCGGACTGCACCGACGAGCGCGGCGTGGACGGCGTTTTCAGCGCCTCCTGATAGGCAGCGAAGAAGATCAGCCCGCACAGCAGCAGGACCAGCGCCGAGCGCATCATGTTCAGCGAGCTGCGCTTCTTCTGCTCCAGCGGAGAGGCCGGGGCGGGCGCAGTCTGCCTGACGGATTTTTTCGGCTCGGCCGGCAGCTCCTGCGCGGCGAGTCTGCGGTCGCGCAACGCCAGCAGCGCCAGCGTCACGCCGCCGAGGGCGACGCCGATGCTGCACAGCAGCGCGAGAATATGGAAGCTTTCGGCCGCGCAGCTCACCACGGTCAGCGCAATGCCGACGAGGGCAAACGCCGCGCCCAGGATCAGATAGGCCAAGGTGCGGCCGGAGAATTTTTGTTTCATATCGGAACGTCCCTCCTGTCAGAATTCCGCGATCCGCTCCTGCATTGCGGCGAAAAAGCGGGAAAGATGGATGCCGTCGGCCAGCGCATGGTGCGCCGTCAGATTCACCGGCAGCAGGCTGCGGCCGTTCTGCTCCGTGATGCCGCCGAAGCTGATGCGGACGTTGCTGTCCGGCGGCTCGGGCACGGGCAGCGACAGCGACGAGAACGGCAGCCACGGCAGCGCCGTCACGAAGAAGAGCTGCGCCGCGTCGGCGTCGTCGGTCAGCGAGGCGGCGCGCTTGGCGCGCTCCGTCTCCGCCTGCGCATAGGGCAGGAATTCGTCGAACGGCTTTTCACAGTCGAGCGTGCAATAGCAATAGCTCCCGTTCGGCAGGGCGACGGTATGCGAGCTGAGGCAGCGGTCATATTCGACCACGCGCTCGCCGTCGATCCTCCGGCGCAGCTCGGGCACGGCGTTGGCCGCGCGGATCGCGCACCAGAGATAGCTCAGGAACAGCGGCGTGCCGCGCTCGCGCAGACGCGTGATGTCCACCGGCACGGTGACGGAGACATAGGGGTCGCGAAAATTGCGGAAGTAATCAAACTGCGCCCTGCGCGGGTCGTTCGACAGGTCGATCTGCCGCACCATCACAGGCTCTCCGCCGCCGTGCGCAGACGGCGCCCCGTGCGCTCCGCGCCGAGCAGCTGCATCACGGTGTAAAGGTCGGGCGAGCTGCTCCGACCGGTCACGGCCACGCGCAGGAAGCCCGAGACGTCCGCGACCGAGCCGGGATAGGCCTCCGGGCTTGCGCGATATGCCTTCATATCCGCGGCGAAGCCGATCTTGGTCGTGACGGCCTTGACCTTGTCGAACCACGCGTTTGCGTCGTCGGCCGGGTCATAGACGGCGAGGAATTTTTCCAGCGCAGAGCGGACGACCGCCGGGTCAAACCGCGCGTCGAAGCCCTCGGAGGCAAACAGCTCGTCATAGAAGAAGCTCATGTACGGCCGGACGTCCTTCCACGTGGCAAGATCCTTGCGGGGCTTCTTGCCGCCGCGGCCGATGGACAAAATGGCCTTGGCATGGTCCGGGTCGCGGCGCAGCAGCGCGGCGAATTCCGGGTCGAACTCGTCGGCGTATTCCAGCGCCAGCGTATAGACCGTCCCGGCGTCGAGCTTGGCGATCTCGTTCTTTGAGACGTCGCAGAGCTTGGCATAGTCAAACAGTGCGCCGGCCGGATTGAGCTTTTTATAGGAGAATTTGAAGCTGTCGCTGTCGGCCGTCGGATTGGCGCGCCGCCAGTCCTCGTAATTCGAGTTCAGCAGCGTCATGACGTATTCATAGACCGCGCGGACCGGGAAGCCTTCAGCCTTGTAATAGGTCAGCGCCAGCTCCGGATCCTTGCGCTTGGAGAGCTTGCGCTTGGACGTGCCGTCCATCTTCATCAGCGGGCCGATGTGGACGTATTTCGGGATCTTGAAGCCCAGCGCCCGGAAGAGCTGCAAATGGAACGGCAGGCTCGGCAGCCATTCGTCGCCGCGCACCACGTGGGTCGTGCGCATCAGGTGATCGTCGACCGCGTGGGCAAAATGATAGGTCGGGATGCCGTCGGACTTGAGCAGCACCTGATCGATGTCGTTCTCCGTGACCGTCAGCGTGCCCTTGACCAGATCGTTGTATTTGAATTTGTTCTCGATCGAGCCGGTCGAACGGAAGCGCAGCACCCACGGCTTTCCGGCGTCCAGCGCCGCCTGAATGTCCTCGAGCGGGCGGTCGCGCCAGACGGCGTAGCTGCCGTAATAGCCGAAGTTGACCTTCTTTTCCTCCTGCTCGGCGCGCATGGCCGTCAGCTCCTCCTCCGTGCAGAAGCACGGGTAGGCGTCGCCCTGCTCAACGAGCTTTTTGGCATAGACGTGATAGATCGCCGCGCGCTGGCGCTGGCGGTACGGGCCGTAGGCGCCGTTGTCGCCGTCGATCGTCGCGCCCTCGTCAAAGACGATGCCGTAATGATGCAGCGTGTTGATGAGCACCTCGACCGCGCCGGGCACCTCGCGCTTGGCGTCGGTGTCCTCCACGCGCAGGAAGAGCACGCCGCCGGACTGATGCGCCATACGCTCGGCGACCAGCCCCTGAACCAGATTTCCGAGATGCACGAAGCCCGTCGGAGACGGCGCCATGCGCGTCACGACCGCGCCCTCGGGCAGCTCGCGCTGCGGATAGCGCGCCTCAAGCGCGTCCGGCGTCTCGGTCACGTCCGGGAAGAGTAAATTTGCAAGAGCAATGGTATCCATAAGCCTCCACCTCATGATTTCACTCAAAATTCGTCAGTTTATTATACCACCAAAAGTCGATCTCTGTCAATGACGGAAACAGGCAGGACGGCCGCGCAGGAAAATTTCTCCTTCGGAGAAGCGCGGGCGGCGTCGCGCCGCATCGTTTTTCAAACGCTTCGTTCCGGAAATTGTTCCGTTTCCCCGCAAACCCTGAAATTGTTCCGTTTTCCCGCAAAACCCATCAAGTTTGCCATTGCGAGGAGGGCGCATTTTGCGCCCGACGCGGCAATCTTTAACGATGCGATTTGTCATTCCGTAACGAAA
>URCY01000072.1 GCA_900546415.1 uncultured Eubacteriales bacterium | reverse complement strand
AACCGATAAGTTGGGGCAAAAGACCCGCTGAGCGCCGCAGCCGATTTATTCAGAGATTCCCTTGGGATTTTGCCGAAGGAGGACGTGCCGTGCCGCATAACTACACCAGAGACGCGATCAAAAAAGCCTTTTTGCAGCTTCTGAACGAACGTCCGCTCAACAAAATCAGCGTGCGCAGCATCGTCGACGCCTGCAACATCAGCCGCAATACGTTCTATTATCACTATCAGGACATTCCCTCTCTGCTCGAGGAGATCATCCACGACGCCGCTGAGTCCTTGATCGAGCAGAACCCGACCGTGGAGTCGATCGGTCTGTGCGTGGACAACGCCTTCCGCTACGCCACGGAGAACCGCCGCGCGATCTATCACATCTATCATTCCGTTGACCGCGAGGCCTACGAGGATTTCCTGATGAAAATGTGCGACCACACCGCAAAGATCCACGTCGACACGCTGCTCACTGACCGGCACGTCGACGAAAAGGAGCGCACGGTGCTGATCCATTTTCTGCGATACGCCTGCTTCGGCGCATGTATGGATTGGACAAAATCCGGAATGCAGACCGACATTGCGCAGGAATACCACCGCATCATTGCGCTCTTCCTGCGCGTCTTCAACAGTATGGTCGCGGAAAACACGCAAAAATCGACGCAAGCATAAAAGCTCCGGACGAGCATTCGTCCGGAGCTTTTATAAGTCAAATTAAAACGGGATCAGCCGTTCTCGCGCATCTTGGCGAAGCACTCGCTGCAATACACGGGGCGATCGGTCTTCGGCTCGAACGGAACGCGAGCTTCGCCGCCGCAGTTCGCGCAGACAGCAGTGAAGTATTCCTTGGGGCCACGGGCGGCATTCTTGCGAGCGTCACGGCAGGCCTTGCAGCGCTGAGGCTCATTCTGGAAGCCTCTCTCCGCATAGAACTCCTGCTCACCGGCGGTGAACACGAACTCTGCGCCGCATTCCTTGCAAACTAAAGTCTTGTCTTCGTACATTTGGATGTTACCTCTCTTGATTGGAATTTGCCCTGACGCGATGCCCATCTTACAGTTGGTTTTGCCACAGGGTGGATAATGAGTTGAATCTCAATTGATTCTTGTATATTATAAACTTGATTCCGAAATTTGTCAACACTGCGGGAATGATTTTTTACCGAAATGGACAACTTTATCTATTCTACACAAATTAAAGAACATTATTTCGGTCAAAAAGACAGTTGCTCCCCATCATTTCCGTGCGGTATATGCAAATGGTCATAGGCGAGCTTGGTCACGCATCGGCCGCGCGGCGTGCGCGTCAGGAAGCCGAGCTGCATCAGATAGGGCTCATAGACGTCCTCGAGCGTCACGGCCTCCTCGCCGATCGTCGCGGCCAGCGTCTCCAGCCCGACCGGACCGCCGCCGTAATAGCGGATGATAGCCGTGAGCATCCGGCGATCCGTTGCGTCGAGGCCGAGCCGATCGACCTCGAGCTTGCTCAGCGCATGGTCGACCGCCTCGCGGGTGATGACGCCGTCATAATAGATCTGCGCAAAATCGCGCACGCGGCGCAGCATCCGGTTGGCGATACGCGGCGTGCCGCGGCTTCTTGACGCCAGCTCCAGCGCGCCGTCCGGGTCGATCTGCATCCCGAGCAGATTGGCCGAGCGCGTGATGATGCGCCTCAGCTCCTCCGGGGAATACAGCTCCAGCCGGAAGGACACGCCGAAGCGGTCGCGCAGCGGCGCAGAGAGCTGACCGGCGCGCGTCGTCGCACCGATGAGCGTGAAGCGCGGCAGATCGAGCCGGATCGAGTTGGCCGAGGGGCCCTTGCCGACAATAATGTCAATGGCAAAGTCCTCCATTGCAGGATAGAGGATCTCCTCCACTGAGGTATTCAGGCGGTGAATCTCGTCGATGAACAGGATGTCCCCCTCGCCAAGATTCGTCAGAAGCGCCGCAAGGTCGCCCGCTTTCTCGATCGCCGGCCCAGACGTGATGCGGATGTTCACGCCCATCTCGTTGGCGATGACGCCCGCAAGCGTCGTTTTGCCCAGCCCCGGCGGGCCATAGAGCAGGACGTGGTCGAGCGGCTCGCTTCGCCGCTTCGCCGCTTCGATATAAACCGACAGATTTTCCTTGACCTTCTCCTGCCCGTTGTATTCCGAAAGATGCTTCGGCCGCAGCGTCAGCTCTCCTGCGTCCGCCGCGATAAAGGAGGTCGTGACGATCGGCGCCTCCTGCTCCTGTGAAAACTCTATGCTCATTGCCTCACCCCATTACCATTGCGCGCAGACATTTTTTGACGATCTCCTCGGTCGAAAGCCCCTCGACCGGCACGCCCTTGAGCGCCGAGGCGATCTCCGCTCCGCTGTAGCCCAGCTCGGCCAGCGCAGCCTGCGCAAGCGCCAGATTGCTCCCGGCCGCCGGGATCGGCGCGCCGCCGGCGCTTCCGGAGAAATCGACCTCTGTGACCGCGCTGCCGAGCTTATCCTTCAGCTCAAGAATGATGCGCTGCGCCAGCTTTTTGCCGACGCCCGGCGCGGCAGTGAGCATTTTTTCGTCCTGCGTCATAATGGCCAGCGTGAAGCGCTCGGGCGAGGCCGAGGACAGGATCGCGATTGCGGCCTTCGGGCCGACTCCCGTCACGCCGACGAGCAGCTCAAAGCAGCGCAGCTCCTCGCGTGTGGAGAAGCCGAAAATATCGAACGCATCCTCGCGGATGTTGCAGTAGGTGAAAAGCTTCGCCGTCTGTCCGACACGGAGCTTCGACTGCGTATAGGCCGTTGTGCGGCAGGCGAAGCCCACGCCGCCGCAGTCCACCACGGCGAGATTTTCCTCCAAAAGGGTAATCTCCCCGTTCAAATAATAAAACATGTTATTCTCTCCGATTCAAAAGACTCGTCGACGACCGCGCGTGGCACAGTGCGATGGCAATGGCGTCGGCAGCATCGTCCGGCCGAGGAAGCCGGTCGAGCCTGAGCAGACGGCGCGTCATGTCCATGACCTGCCGTTTTTCCGCCTTGCCGTAGCCGACCACGGCCTGCTTGACCTGCATCGGCGTATATTCAAACAGCTCCACGCCCGCCTTCTCGACGGCGAGCAGGATCACACCGCGCCCGTGCGAAACGCCGATGCCGGTCGTGATATTGTGACCCCAGAACAGCTCCTCGACCGCGACGGCATCCGGCCTTGTGACCTCGAGCAGGCGCGTCGTGTCGTCATAGAGCATGGCCAGCCGCTGCGGAAAGGTCAGCGTCGGCGGTGTCGTGACGGTGCCGTATTGCAGGAGCGAATAGGTGCTCCGCTCGGCGCGGATCAGGCCGAAGCCGGTCGTCGCATAGCCGGGGTCGATTCCCAGAATCAGCACGCCGATGCCTCAGAACAGGCCGCTAAACCAGCTCTTGACGGTCTGCTGCCAGTCCGGGATGGCGATGCACAGCAGCCAGTTGATGATCGCGATGATCACGATGCCGAACAGCACCCATGCGAAAATTCGCTTGCTCTTGGAGCTGGGGGTAAAGGGCGGCTTTTCCTCCGGCGTTTCGCCGTTCTGCGGCTCAATTGCGCGTTTTTCTTCTTCCATTTCAAATCACCTCATTTCTATCATACCATATTTCACAAAAAATCGCTAGTATTATCTTCCGTATTTTTACTTGCAATTTGCTCATGCAGGTGATAGAATGGACTTGCGCTGATGCTTCAGCAGCAAGAAAAGGAGAAAAAAGAATGAAAAAGTTTTTAGCGATTCTGATGGCGCTCGCGCTGGTTCTGAGCCTCGCCGCCTGCGGCGAGAAGGCCGCCCCGACCACCGAATCCACGACCGAAGCGACCACCGAGTCCACCACCGAATCCACGACCGAAGCGACCACCGAGTCCACTGAGGAGCCCGCCGCGACCATCAACGAAGAAGTCGCTTCCTACCTCGGCACCGTTGAGAATAACGTTTATGTCAACGAGGCTGCGGGCTTCAGCTTCACCCCGGCCGAGGGCTGGACGCTGCTCGACATGGAGCAGGTGCAGCAGCTCAACACGATCGACCTGACCTCCATCGTCGACGCCGCCGACCTCAAGGACGCGCTGAGCACCGCCCAGATCATACCGCTCTATGCCGGCAACGACGACGGCGACAACTTTGGCGGCACGATGTCCGTCCTCTCCGAAGAGGAAGCCACGATGACCGAGGAAGAGCTGATCGAGTCTCTGATCCCGCAGCTCGAGCAGGCTTATGCCTCCGCGGGTTATACGGTCGAGAACATTGAGGCCGGCAAGGTTCTCGTCGGCGACGTTGAGAAGGCCTGCATCAACCAGACCATGACCGTGAACGACGTCACGGTCTATCAGACCCAGATCTACTTCCTGTTCGACGGCATCTGCTACACCGTCACCTATTCCTCCCAGAACGCCGACACCATCAACAGCGCGTTCATGATGTTTGCTCTGGCCGCTTGATCGCAGCAATTATCGGGCTGTCCGCTTGGACGGCCCGATTTTTCTTGCAGAGGCTTGACGAAAGTGGTATAATATCAGGAAGAAAATACAGTGGGCATTCGTGCCCCGAAAGGAAGCAAGGCAAATTATGACAACCATTGACATTTATTCCGGTTTTCTTGGAGCGGGCAAGACCACGCTCATTAAGAAAATGATCCGCGAGGCCTACCAGGGCGAGCAGATTGTTCTGATCGAAAACGAATTCGGCGAGATCGGCATCGACGGCGGCTTCATGCAGGACGCGGGTATCCGTGTCAACGAGATGAACTCTGGCTGCATCTGCTGCTCGCTGGTCGGCGATTTCGGCAAGGCGCTGCGTCAGGTCATTACGGACTATCACCCCGACCGCATCCTGATCGAGCCGTCCGGCGTCGGTAAGCTCTCCGACGTCATTGCCGCCGTGGAGCGCGTCGCGACCGACGACGTCACGCTCGGCAGCTTCATCACCGTTGCCGACGCGACCAAGTGCAAAATGTACCTGAAAAATTTCGGCGAGTTTTATACCAATCAGGTCGAGACCGCCTCGACCGTTATCCTGAGCCGCACGCAGAATATGCCGCAGGAGAAGCTGGAGCAGGCTGTTGCCCTGCTGCGCGAGCACAACGCCCACGCCGTGATCATCACGACGCCTTGGGATCAGCTCACCGGCGCGCAGATCCTCGAGGCCATGCGCGGACAGCACGATCTGACGGCAGAGCTTGCCGAAATGATCGAGCATGAGCACGCCCATGAGGACGGCGAGGAATGCGACGATCCGGAGTGCTCCTGCCACCATCACCATCACGATCATGACGAGGACGAGCATGAGCACCATCACCACCATGACCATGACGAGGACGAGCATCACCATCATGACCATGACGATGAGGACGGGCACTGCTGCTGCGGCCACCACGACCACGATGAGGACGAGGAGCACGAGCACCACCATCATCACCATCACCACGGCCACGATGCCGACGAGATCTTCCAGAGCTGGGGCGTCGAGACGCCGAAGAAATTCACGGAAGACAAGCTCCGCCAGATTCTGAAGGCGCTCGATGACAGCGAGCAATACGGCGTTGTTCTGCGTGCAAAGGGCATCGTGGAAAACGAAGACGGCTCTTGGCTGCACTTTGACCATGTCCCCGGTGAGATCGACGTCCGCAGCGGCAGCGCCGCCGTCACCGGCCGCCTGTGCGTGATCGGCTCGAAGCTCAACGAATCGGCGATTGCCGCCCTGTTCGGCGTGTAAAGGAGTTTTTCATCATGCCCTATCCTGTCTATGCCTTCACCGGCTTTTTGGAATCCGGCAAAACGAAATTCATTCAGGAGACGCTCTGCGACCCGCGCTTCAACGCCGGGGAGCGGACGCTGCTTCTGGTCTGCGAGGAGGGCGAGGAGGAATATGACCCCCAGCCCTATCCCCACAAGGACGTTTTCCTCGAGGTCATCGATCAAGAGCAGATCACCACGGCCGAGCTGGAGGCGCTCTTCCGCAAGCATCAGGCCGAGCGCGTCGTCGTCGAGCTGAACGGAATGCTTCAGATCGGGCCCTTTTATCAAAAAATGCCCGAAAGCTGGCAGCTCGCGCAGGAGGTCATGTTCGCCGACGCGACGACGATCATGGCCTATAACGCCAATATGCGTTCTCTGGTCGTGGACAAGCTGACCGGCTGCGAGATGGTCGTGTTCAACCGAATGCCCGTTGGCGCGGACGTCATGCCCTTCCACAAGCTGGCGCGCGCGCTCAACCGCCGCGTCGGGATCATGTATGAATACGCCGACGGCAAGACGCAGTATGACGAGATTGAGGATCCCCTCCCCTTTGACCTCAACGCGCCGATCGTCGAGATCGGCGACGACGATTACGCGCTCTGGTTCCGCGATATGAACGAGGAGCCAAAGAAATACCACGGCAAGACCGTGCGCTTCAAGGCACAGGTCGCGCGTCTGCGCAAGGAGCGCGACGGCTTCTTCGCGCCGGGGCGCTTCGTCATGACCTGCTGCGTCGAGGACATCCAGTTTATGGGGCTTCCCTGCCGCTATGACCGCGCCAACGAGCTGCACGCCCGTGACTGGATCATGCTCACGGCGAGCATCGAATACCGCTTCAACGCGCTCTACCGCGGAAAAGGACCCGTCCTGACGGCCATTTCCGTCGAGCCGGCCGAACCGGCCAAAAACGAAGTCGCGACCTTCTGACGCCGAGGCAGCGCTTCCCTGCCCGACGCAAATCATCATCGGGAGGTCCACACAATGGAGCTTGGGAACCTCTGATTAAATCGCAAAAGTGGTCAGCGAGGGATTTTGTTCCAAATTGAGGTTTGGAAATCGCAGGAATACT
>URCY01000071.1 GCA_900546415.1 uncultured Eubacteriales bacterium | reverse complement strand
AGTTGGGGCAAAAGACCCGCTGAGCGCCGCTGCCGATTGATTCAGAGGTTCCTTAGTCTGTCCCGCAGGGACACCACATCGGAGCTTCCTCAGAAGCGCCATTTCACGCGGGCATTCGCCCGCATTTCACATGCGAAGTATCTTTCACACGATCGAAGATCGTATTTCACTGCGCAGCCTTGCCGCGTCAGAGCTGCGGCTTTTCCGTCCCGTGCCGCTCCTCCGGGAGCGGCGCGCCGTATTTTTTCAGCAAATCCTCGATCGCCTCGTCGAGCAGGCGGCTTTTGGGGACGCGCGTCGTGCGGGAGAGCGCGTCAAACAGCGGCACAAGCTCATTTTTCAGCGACGAGGTAAAGCGCGTGCGGTATTTCAGATAAGGTTCTGCCATAAGTGCCTCCGTGTTTCCAAGGAAGCCGGGTGCTGTCAGGCCGCAGCGCAGCTTGCTTCCCTAAAGTCTTTTATTTATTGTATCGGAAAACAATCGCAGACACAACTGGTTGCAAATAAGCACTATATAGTGTATAGTATAGGAAATGAGTCGGATTTTGTCGGCAAAGCAGGCGGCTCAAGGGAGCCTCTGATTAAATCGCAAGAGCGGTCAGCGAGGGATTTTGTTCCAAATTGAGGTTTGGAAATTGCAGGAATACTTTGTGTATTTCAAGATTTTCAAACCGATAAGTTGGGGCAAAAGACCCGCTGAGCGCCGCAGCCGATTTATTCAGAGGTTCCCAAGCAGTAAGGAGGCATCCATGAACGAAAAAAAAGAACGCATGATTCTGCTCGCCTCGCAGCTTTATACGCTCGGCTACGAGGTCGAGGACGCGCGCGCGGAGCTGCAGCGCCTGAGCCAGTCGGACGATACGGCCGCGCTTGAGGACGCCATCCGGCGTTTTCAGGCCGCCTCGGAGCGCTGGAGCGCGATGGAGGAGGAATATCTCGCTCTGCGCGACGCTTGACTAGACATTTGCTCGTATTTTAAAATATTTCTCTTGACAAAGAGACTGTTTCCGTATATAACTGTATTAAGGCATATAATACAGTTGATACACTTTGACCCGGAAGGAGGCGGCCGCTTGATCGTTTTGAACTACCATGACCCACGGCCGCTCTATGCACAGCTCAAGGAGCGCCTGCGGCGCGAAATTCTGAGCGGAGCGCTGCAAGCCGGGGAGCAGCTCCCCTCGGTCCGCGAGCTGGCGGCGTCGCTTGCCATCAATCCGAACACGATCCGCCGCGCCTATCTCGAGCTGGAGACGGAGGGCTATGTCTGCACGGTGCAGGGCAAGGGCAGCTTCGTCTCGGCGCTCACCGAGGTCAAGGACACCCGCCGGGAGGAGCTGCTGACGCGTTTTTCCGAGACAGCTGCGGAGCTGCTGCGCCTCGGCGAAACGCCGGAGCGTCTGGCGGAGCTGCTGAAAAAGGAGGCACAACCATGCTCGAAATAACCGACCTGACGAAGCATTTCGGCCGCTTCTGCGCCTTGGACGGGCTTTGCATGACCGTTCCGACCGGCGCGGTCTACGGCCTGATCGGCCCGAACGGCGCAGGAAAATCCACGCTTCTGCGCCACCTCACCGGCGCGTTCCGCCCGGAGCGGGGCAAGGTCCTGCTCGACGGCGAGCCGGTTTATGAAAACCCCGCCGCCAAGGCGCGCATGGCCTATATTCCCGACGAGCTTTTCTTTTATCGCGCGTCGTCCATGGCCAGCATGGCGCGGTTCTATTCCGGGCTTTACGGGCATTTCGACTGGATGCGCTTGAGCCGCATGGCGCAAGCCTTGGGACTGGACACCGGCAAGCCCCTGCGCGCCTTTTCCAAGGGGATGCAGAAGCAGGCGGCGTTTGTTCTGGCCGTCAGTCTGCGCCCGGACGTGCTGGTGCTCGACGAGCCGGTCGACGGCCTCGACCCGGTCATGCGTCGGCAGCTCTGGAGTCTCATTTTGCAGGACGTCGCGGAGCGAAGCACGACGGTGGTCGTCTCGTCGCATAACCTGCGCGAGCTGGAGGACGTCTGCGACCACGTCGGCATTCTGCACAGGGGCAAGCTGCTGCTCGAGCGCGACCTCGGACAGCTTCAGGACACGCTGGTCAAGGTTCAGGTGCTCCTGCCCGAGAACGCCGCGCTGCCGCCCGAGCTGCCCGTGCTGCACGCAAGCAGCAGCGGCCGGATGCGCACGCTGATCCTGCAAAGCAGCCGGGAGGCGGCCGCCGAAACGCTCGCCCCATGCAGGCCGGAGTATTTCGAGGCCGTTCCGCTTTCGCTGGAGGAGCTTTTCATCTATGAGCTGGGAGGTGCGGACTATGAAGTCAAAAAAATCCTGCTTTAGCGGGGCGCTCCTGCGCCGGAATCTCTCGCGCTTCTGGGCCGTCTGGGCACTGGCAGCGGCGCTCATGTCGCTATACTTTTTTGCCACAGCCGGCCGTATGGGCATTTCCGGTCAAAGCTCGGAATCGTTCCACTTCCCGTTCCCCGGCCTATCCCATCGAGACTGGTCGGCATGGGAATACGAGCCTATTATCAACCCGATTCCGCCGTTTCTGTTCGGAATGCTTGCGGCGGTCTGCGTTTTTCGTTACCTGCACCAAGCACGCAGTGCCTATATGCTCCACGCCTTCCCACTCACGCGCGGGACGCTTTTTCGCACGAGTCTGCTTTCCGGTTTCCTGCTGGGCTATGCGCCGATCTTCTGCGCAGCCGGCGTCTACACGCTCACACTGGCGCTCCGTTCCTCGTCCGCACTTTTTCCTCCGCTCCTGCGCGGCTGCCTTGCGGCGCTGCTGCAATTCATATTCTTTTACGGCCTCGCCGTCCTCTGTATGCAGCTCTCCGGCAGAACGGTCACATCCGTCCTGCTCTATGGGCTTTTGAACGTTCTTTTCGCGCTTCTCGCAGCGCTGGTGGGCGGTATTTTCAAGCCCATGCTGCGCGGTGTTGTCGCCTTCTCCGACGCTTTGGATCGCATCTCGTTTCTCTCCCCCGTGGTCAGGCTATTTCTTTTGAACCGTCAGCAAGCAACGTTGTATTACCCGCTTGCGCTCTGCGCGGTCGGCTTTTGCTTGCTTGCGCTTTCGTGGCTGCTCTATCGCCGTCGGCGGCTTGAATGCTGCGGAGAAACGGTCGCCTACCGCTTTCTGCGCCCGATTTACGCCGTTCTTATTACGATTGCCGGAATCGCACTTTTCGGCGGCATCGGCGAGCTGTTTTTTACAAACAGCAACGCAAAAACGCTCGCGACGGCCGTCCTGCTGCTCTGCTTGGGCGGCGCAGCGGTCGGATTTTTGGGCGGCATGATGCTGCTCGACCGCACCGTGCACATTTTTCGCCGCCGGACTTGGCTGATTCTCGCCGCGCTTGTGATTGCTCTGGCCTGCGGCATGACCGCCGCCGAGGCCTGCTGCCGCCGCGTTACTTATTTCCTGCCTGATTCGGCCGAGGCGCTCTCCTATGTTGAGATCGCGCCCATTGACCGAGCAAGGACAAATTGTGTTTCCGGCAAGGACGCTCCGCAGGCATTCAAGCTGACTCGTGCCGAAGACATCGACGAGGTTCTTTCGCTGCACGGGCGCATTCTCAACGTGCTCGACAAAACCCTGACGGATGATATTTTTTACGGCGATTGCGGCATTTCCATCACCTATCACGAGAAGAACGGAAAGGTCGTTCGCCATGAATACGGCTTCTTCAGCCAACAGGATTCCGAGCTTGCTCCGCTCGCGGAAGACCTCAACACGCTGCTGAACCGAACGGATCTTGCGCTGGATTTCTACCAAGGTCTGCATCTCGAGCGTGCGGAATCCGTAACGGCGGAGCGCTATGACTCCGAAAACAGGGTCTGCGCCCTGATCCACGGCACTTACACCGAATATATCGAACCGGAAACCCTTACGCTCAACGCCTCCCAGCAGCAGCGCTTGCTGGAGCTCCTCAACGAGGACATTGCACAAGGACGGCAGAAGGCTTTTACGGAGCTGACCGTCGGCGGCAGCTCCCCCGCCCAGCTGCATTTCGTGATAGATGAGCGAACCGTTTCCATCAGTCTCTCCTCGAGCGGAAAGGCCACAGCCTACTGCGAAAAGCTCTTTTCTGAGACGAAATAACAGCAACAACACGAGCCGCGGCGGGAGCGTTCCCGGCGCGGCTCGTGTTGTTCAGGCGGTTTCCGCTTCTTTCGGTCGGCCTTCCTCCGCCGGCGGTTCTTCCTCCTTTGCCTGCTCCGCCTCATAGACCGCGCGGACGGCGCGGCGGCTGCGCCAGACGGTCAGCAGGCAGACGGCCATGGAAAACGCGCCGCAGAGCGTCACGCACAGGCGATAGTCCAGCACCTCGCCCAGCGCCCCGACGGCCAGCGACAGCACCGCGCCCACCGCCGTATAGAGCATCCCCTCAAACGCGTTCACGCGGCTGCGCAGGTGCTCGGGCAGATAGCACTGCACGGCGGCCTGCCGCATGGTCGCGCTGTTCGTGCCGAGGAAGCCGCACAGCAGCCGGTTGACCAGCATCAGCGGATACGGCAGCCAGAGCAGGCACATGTCCATGCTCTCATAGGCCATATAGACGCCGAAGGCAAAGCCATATTTTTTCTTTGGCGGGATCTCCGTGCGGTACTGCACCGCGCCGCCGAGCGTCCGGCCGAAAAACTCCGCCACGGAAAACAGCGAATACATCAGCGCGGTCATGCCCGGAAAGGTGCGGAAAAAAGCGACCAGAATCGGCGCATAGCCGCTCGCGACGCCGTTCGTCACAGCCATATAGCTGTAGATCGCCCGCAGGCCGCGCTCCCTGCGCAGAAACTGCGCCGTCTCGTGAATATCCGCCCACCACTGCCGCAGGCCGGTTTGCTCGGCGCGCTTCGGCTGCTCGACCAGGCGGATGCGGCTCTCCGTGAGCGCCGCCAGCAGCGACAGCGCGCCCTGCGCCATCAGCAGCACCGGAACGCCCAGCGTGTCGAGCAGGACGGCCGAAAGCGGCATCATCACGACCTTCAGAATCGGATAGAGCATGGACGAGACGGCGTAGCCCTTCTGCTCCCGTCCCTTCGGGATCAGCATCGGGAAAATACTGTTATACGCCAGCTCGTCGAAGCTGCTCAGGCACGCCAGCACGATCGACACGCAGAGATAGCCAATGTAAGAAAACGAGCCGACCAGCAGATAAACGCCAAGCGCGGCATAGATCACGCCGTTGAGCGCATCGCCCGCGACCAGAAACGGCTTGCGCGGCAGATGATCCATGCGCGGCGCGAAGATCAGCGGCACAAGGAACGCCGGCACGAGCTGGATCACCACGATCAGAGCCGAGGCCAGCGTGCTGCCCGTCTCGTCGAACACCAGAAAGGACAGGGCGAAGCCCCCTGCAATGCCGCCCATCGCGCCCATCAGCGTTGCGGCCATCAAAAGCGTAAAATTCCGATTCCAAAGCTTCATTCGATTCACCTCGTCTTTATTATAAACTCCCGTTAAGGCAAAGGAAAGCCGGTATATTTGAGAAAATTTTCTCAAATATACCGGCTTATCAGCCTTTTATCCGAATCGTGCAAGAAAATCATCCGTTGTCCTCTGCCAGCATGGCGTAGGCCTCCTTATACTGCCGGTGCGCCAGCAGCCATTCCAGCACCCACGGCCGGTGGAACAAGGCGTAGCCGCTGGGCAGCTCCTTGCGGAAGCGCGCGAAGGACTCCAGCAGCAGCCTGCCGTAGGCCTCGCTGCGCAGATAGTCCGGATGCTCCACGCGCAGCCGCACGAGCGCCAGCATCTGCTCGGAAAGCTCCGTCGGCGGATAGTCCGACTGCATCCCCACCGCGCGGTCGAGCGCCTCCAAGGCGCCCGCCGGATCGCCGAGCTTCTCGCGGCAAATGGCCAGCTTGTGCAGCTCCATCACGCCCGGCCGCTCAAACGCCGCGAAGAATTTCTCCGCACGCGCATAATCCCCGCACTCGACCCAGCTCGAGGCCTCATTATATTCCAATGCGGCAAGATCCCGCGCTGCGCCCAGCGCCTGCGCCAGCCGCCGCGCCACGGCATAGTGCCGCTCCATCTGCTCGAATTTCAGCAGGTTGCAATAGCAGTTGCCGCTGAACAGCTTCGCTTGCAGCATCAGGCGCGGACGCCCCTCCTCGGCCGCGCTGCGGTACGCCTGCTCCAGAGCGGGCAGGGCGTCGTAATACGCGCCGCGCTCATAGGCATCGATGCCGACCTGCATCCGGAAGAACGCGTTCGGCAGCAGCTCCGCCGCCGCCATATCCTTTCCCTTCAGCAGAAGGAACATCGCCCGCTGCCGCGCGTCGAAGCAATCGACCCACGCCGGGTCGAGGTCGGAGGCGTCCCGGCGCCGCAGGGCGTCGAGCACGAGCGCGTCGGCCGCCCACGGGCTGCTTTGCAGCCGCCCGAGCAGGGGCGTGAAGGCATTCCAGTCGCGCTCACCCGAGAACACGCGTTCATACTGCGCCTCGATCGCCGCGCCGAGCGCGGGATCGTCGTCATACGGCGGCAGCTCCAGCCGCTCAAGCAGCATACTCAGCACCTCGGGAGAGGCGTCGGCCTTCCCCTGCTCGAGCTTCGAGAGCCACGAGACCGCGCAGATGCCCCGGCACAGCCCCTCCTGACTCCAGTCGCGGCGCATCCGTTCCTGCCGCAGGCGAAAGCCCAGCACCCGCGCGGCGTTGTTTTCTTTCATCCGCAAGCACCTCTTTTCCGCTTCCAGTATACCGCATTGCCGCTCATTTAGCAAGAACTGATGTTTTTAAGGGAACCTCTGATTAAATTGCAAGAGCGGTCAGCGAGGGATTTTGTTCCAAATT
>URCY01000070.1 GCA_900546415.1 uncultured Eubacteriales bacterium | reverse complement strand
CGATAAGTTGGGACGAAAGACCCGCTGAGCGCCGCAGCCGATTTATTCAGAGGTTTCTAAGCTCTGCGACTTGCAGAAACCGACGAAATATGATAGTATAAATCAAATAGAATCCAAATTTCCGAAAGGTGTGAAAAAACATGTCTGAATCCCAAGCAAAAAAACGAATGCTCTCCGGCATCAAGCCGTCCGGCGACCTGACCCTCGGCTCCTATCTGGGCGCCATTCGCAACTGGAAGGATCGCGCGGACGAATTTGACTGCTTTTATTTTCTCGCCGATCTGCACACGATCACCGTGCGTCAGGATCCCGCCGACCTGCGTCGGCGCTCGCTCGAGCAGCTCGCGCAGTATATCGCCTGCGGCCTTGACCCGGAAAAGAACGTGCTGTTCTTCCAGAGCCATGTGCACCAGCACGCCGAGCTGGGCTGGGTGCTCAACTGCTATGCGATGTTCGGCGAGCTGAGCCGCATGACGCAGTTCAAGGACAAGAGCGCGAAAAATGCCGAGAACATCAACGGCGGCCTGTTCACCTATCCCTCGCTGATGGCGGCGGACATTCTGCTCTATCAGGCGGATTTCGTGCCGGTCGGCGAGGATCAGAAGCAGCACGTCGAGCTGACGCGCGACATTGCCCGCCGCTTCAACGGCATCTACGGCGACGTATTCAAGCTGCCCGAGCCGTATGTTCCCAAGGTCGGCGCGCGCATCATGAGCCTCGCCAACCCGGAGGCCAAGATGTCCAAATCCGAAAACGAGGACGCCGGCCGCATCACGCTCATGGACTCGCCGGAGCAGATCATGCGCGTGTTCAAGCGCGCCATCACCGACTGCGACGCCGAGGTGCGCTTCGACCCGGAGCACAAGAAGGGCATTTCCAACCTGATGACGATCTATTCCGCGTCCACCGGCAAGACCTTCCCCGAGATCGAGGCGGAATTTGCCGGGCGCGGCTACGGCGATTTCAAGAAGACCGTGGGCGAGGCCGTCGTGGAGCTGCTGCGCCCGATCCGCGAGGAGGCCACGCGCATTCTCGCCGACAAGGCATATTTGCAGACCGTCATGCGCGACGGCGCAGAAAAAGCGTCTTATGTCGCAGAAAAGACCCTGCGCAAGGTCTATAAAAAGGTCGGCTTTGTTGCAAAATAACCGAGCGGTGCGCCGCTCCCGAAGGAAAGAGGAGGATAGCCTGTGATTCTCGACCCGAAAATGATCCTGCGTATCGCGCTGACGCTGGCGGTCGCCGCCGGAATTTCCTGCGCGCTGACGCCGGTCATCAAAGTTCTGGCCCGCAAGATCGGCGCGATGGACGTCCCCAAGGACGGCCGCCGGATGCACCATGTGCCCATCCCGCGCCTCGGCGGTCTCGCGATTTTTATCTCGTTCATGGTCAGCGTGCTGATCTTCTGCCGCGACATCCCGCATCAGGTGCAGGGCGTCCTGCTCGGCGCGACGATCATCGTCGTTCTGGGCGTGCTGGACGACATCATGACGCTGCACGCCCTGCCGAAATTCGGCGTGCAGATCGTTGCGGCGGTCGTCGTCACGCTCTACGGCTGCCGCATCGAGCACGTCGGCGGCTGGCAGCTTCCGGTCTGGCTGTCCTATGCCGTGACGGTAATCTGGATCGTCGCGATCACCAACGCCGTGAACTTCATCGACGGGCTGGACGGTCTTGCCTCCGGCATCTCGGCGATCTCCGCCGGGACAATGCTGGTCGTGGCGCTGCTACTGCCGGCGAGCGACCCGACCGCGCAGGTCTGCGTGCTGCTGCTGGCGGCGATCGTCGGCGGCTGCCTCGGCTTCATTCCCTATAATTTCAATCCCGCGACCATCTTCATGGGCGACACCGGCTCGACCTTCCTCGGCTTCATTCTGGCGAGCATCTCGGTCTACGGTCTGTTCAAGACCTACGCCGTGATCTCGTTTGCCGTGCCGTTTCTGGTGCTGGGTCTGCCGATCTTCGACCTCTGCTTCGCCGTCATCCGCCGTCTGGCGCATGGGCAAAGCCCGATGCACGCCGACCGCGGCCATGTGCATCACCGCCTGATCGACATGGGCTTCTCGCAGAAGCAGGCCGTCGCGATCTCCTATCTGATCTCCGCCCTGCTGGGTCTGGCAGCCGTCGTGCTGACCGATCGCGGCGAGGTGCAGGCGCTGATCTTCCTCGGAACGGTTCTTGCCGTCGGCGCGATCGGCGTGCGCGTGATCTTTGGCGGGAAAAAGCAGGAAAAGGCTGAGCCGGAAAGTCCTGAAGCTTCTGAGGCAGAGGCCGCACCGGAGCAGCCCGGCAAAGCCGAAACGGAGGCGCCCGATGGAAAAGCGTAAAATCATGTCGATCTTCGGCACGCGGCCGGAGGCGATCAAAATGGCGCCGCTCGTGCAGGAGCTGGCGCGCCGCGAGGGCCTGGAGAGCCTCTGCTGCCTGACCGGGCAGCACCGGCAGATGCTCGACTCCGTGATGGACATCTTCGGCCTGCGCGGAGATTTCGACCTGAACATCATGCAGCAGCAGCAGACGCTCTCGTCGATCACGACGCGCACGCTGCTCGGCATGGAGAAAATTTTTGAAACCGTGCAGCCCGACCTGATCCTTGTGCACGGCGACACCTCGACGACCTTCGCCGGCGCGCTGGCCGCGTTTTATCACAAGATCCCGGTCGGCCATGTGGAGGCCGGTCTGCGCACCTATGACAAATACTCCCCCTTCCCCGAGGAGATGAACCGCACGCTCGTCGGCGACATTGCCGCGCTGCACTTCTCCCCGACCGCCGCCAACGCGGAAAATCTGCGCCGCGAGGCCGTTCAGGGGAAGATCTTCATCACCGGCAACACCGTCATCGACGCGATGGCCACGACCGTCCGGCCGGATTTCCGCTTCCGCACGGAGGCGCTGAACACGCTGGACTTCGCGCACCGCCGCGTGGTCGCCCTGACCTGCCACCGCCGCGAGAATTACGGCAAGCCGATGCACGACATTTTCCGCGCCGTGCGCGAGGTCGTGCTGACGCATCCGGACGTCGAGGTCGTCTACCCCGTGCACCTCAGCCCCGCCGTGCGCGCCTGCGCGCGCGAGGAGCTGGGCAGCGTCGAGCGCGTCCACCTGATCGAGCCGCTGGACGTGCAGGAGATGCACAACCTCATGGCGCGCTGCTGCTTCGTCATGACGGATTCCGGCGGCTTGCAGGAGGAGGCGCCCGCGCTCGGCAAGCCGGTGCTCGTGCTGCGCCGCGAGACGGAGCGCCCCGAGGCCGTCAAGGCCGGAACGGTGCGTCTGGCCGGCGTGGAGCACGACGAGGTGCTCGCGCAGGCGACCGCGCTGCTTGAGCAGCCGGAGGTCTACGCCGCCATGGCGCACGCCGTCAATCCCTATGGCGACGGGCAGGCCTGCCGCCGCATTGCCGACGCGATCGAATGGCACTTCGGCCTGCGCGGGCAGCCGCCGAAGGATTTCACGCCGGAGGCTCTGTAAAGCGTACACGAAACACAAAAACCGTGCGAAAAACTTCGTAACCGGAGTTTGATTCGAGCAGAAAACACTTCCATGAAAACCAAACCCACCGGCCATGCCGGTGGGTTTTTCTGCTGCCATGCGGAAGGAAAAATTGCCCGTTCGCCTCTGCCGTGCTTCGTTCCGGGATGCCGTTTCGCCCCGTTAAAGATTGACGCGTCGCTTCGCTCCTCGCAATGACATAATCGATCGGCTTTACGGGAAAACGGAGTGCTTTTCAGAATGAAAAGTTTCAAATCCGTCCCGGAGGGACACCACCACGGCGCTTTATCAAAGCGCCATTTCACGCGGGCGTAAGCCCGCATTTCACATGCGTCAGCAAATTTCACTTGCTTGAAGAGCAAATTTCACTATAAAAAATCCCACCCGGCCGGGCGGCACGGGTGGGATTGCAGGTTTTTCGATCGGTCAGCCCTTCGGCTCCTCGGTCGTTTCGGTCTCCTCGGAGACGGCTTCCGTCGGGTCGGATTCCTCGATGGTCGTCTCGGTGGCCTCGGTGGCGGGGCTGTCGGAGGCGTGCTCCACGGCATAGCTCACCATATCGAAGATGCGGATCTGCGTGAAGTCGAAGCGCACCGGGTACTGCTCGCGCAGCTCGGTCATTCTCTCGGTCAGCTTGGTCTGCACCAGCTGATCGCGGACGGTCTCCATCCACGCCTTGGTCTCGGTCTGGCCGACGAAATACATGATGTGGTAGCCGAAATCTGTCTTGACAATGCCGGAATCGCCGGGCTGGCGGCTCTGATCGAAGCACCAGTCGTTGAATTCCGTGACCGTCTGGCCGGGCTTGACGTCCTCATAGAGGCCGCCGTTCTGTTTCGAGCCGCCGTCGGCGGAGTTCTCCTCGGCCATGGTGGCAAAGGCATCCTCGGTCGGGTCGCTCTGCCATGCCTCATAAAGCTCGTTGGCCTTCTCCTCGGCCGCAGTCCACTGCTCCTCGGTCCAGTCGCCGGTGGTCGTGTCCTTGTCGCCCTCGGGCTGGATCAGCACGTGGCGGACGGAGACGTTGTTGACCTTCAGAACGCCGTCGTCCTGATAGCTCGCGGCGTTGGCGTCATACTCGGCCTCGACATCCGCATCGGTGATCGTCGCGCCGATCTCCTCGCGCAGGGTCGCGGAATAATCATAGGAGGTGTAGTACAGGCGCATATAGTCCTGATACGTCTTCGCGTCGACACCGCCGCCGAAGTTCGCCTGCAGATAGGCGTCGGCCGTGTCATAGCCGTTGTTCTTTGCCTCCTGGATGAATTCGCCGTTCTCGTCGGTGATGGAGGCGATCATCTGCTCATTTTCCTCGCTGAGCTGATAGCCGTTGGCGGCCGCAGCCTGCCCAAGCGCATAGCTGTCGGCAAGGTTTTCCGTAGCGCTCTCGAGCATGTACTGCTCCCAAGTGCGGTTCTCGGCGAGGGAATTCTGCTTGTTGAGCGGCGTGGCGGTGTCCAGCCCGAGCTGGGAGGCATAGCTGCCGTAGGAGTTCATGAAGCTGTAGAATTCCATCCAGAAGCTGAATTGCAGAAAGCGGTTCGTATAAACCGGCTCGTCCTTGTCGTTCACGGCGATCACGGCGTTCATCACATCGTCATCGGGCGAGGCCGTCTTCACGGAATAGTCGCTCAGCGCCGTCACGTCGTTCTCACCGTAGTTGGTCTGCGGTGCAGCCTCCGTTGTGGTCTCCTCCGGGGCCTTGGCGCAGCCTGCGAAAAGCATCAGCACCGCAAGCAGCAGCGCCGCAAATTGCTTTGTTTTCATATTGCTTTGGTTCCTTTCTTACTTAACGAATTAGATTCATTTTATCACACTGTCCCGAAAAATGCAAGAACAGCGCGGAAGAAACCAGAAGATTCTTCCGCGCTGTGATTCCGATGCGCTTACATGAACCGTTTCATGCTCTCGCTGGCCTTCGCCGGGTCTTCCGAAACGACGACCGTGAAGGACATTTGGTTGGCCTCGCCGAAGGACTCGCACCATTGGACAAAGTCCTCGACGTCGGCGACCGTGGCATCCGGAACGAGCTTATAGAAGCTGTCGATAAAGACATGACTGATGTCAAAATTGCCGGCATGAAGGCCGCTGATAAAGCCCTTTAAGAGCGGCAGCGTCTTCATTTCGTATTCCTGATAGTCGATCAGGCGCACGCGAATATCCAGATCAAAGCGCAGCTTCGTGCCCTTTTCGATGCAGACCACGCTGCCGGCTTCGTTTTTCACTGCTTCGTTGATGTCATGGATCAGTTGTTTGGTTTTGCCGGAGCCCTTCAGCCCCATAATGAGCTTGACCATAGGTAATCCCTCCTGTTCTGTCTTGATTGTATCAGATTTTCCGCAAAAATGCAACCATGGATTGTTGTGGAAAGTCACGATTTTTTTTGGAATAATCTATTCCTTTTTATGACCAAATGTGCTATGATAAGAGGTAGACGCCGCCGGGAACGCCCGACGCGAAAACATGAATATCATAAAGGAGAGAACACAAAGATGAAGCACATCAAACGCTCTGTGTCGTTGCTTCTGCTCGTTGCCCTGCTGACAGCGCTGTTTGCAGGCGTAACGTTTCAGGCTTCGGCAAAGAACACCAACAAGCGCGACACACTCTGCACGAGCCTGAGCACAATGGCAAAGGCTTATTACACCGGCGCTTACACCTATGACAAAATGTCCGCCTTGGCCGGTGGCAACACCGACTGCGTCGCCTCGATGAACAGCGCGCTCTACAAGAGCCTGCAAAAGCTGATGTCCAGCACGCAGACGGACTCCGTCAGCTATAAGTCGCTGACTAAGTACTGGCCGACGACCGACAACAACATTCTGTTTTACGCCGATCAGACCGGCTCGGGCTACAACCGCGAGCACGTCTGGCCGAAGAGCCGCGCCTCCTTCTATCAGAAAAACGGCGGCTGCGATCTGCACCACCTGCGCCCGGCCGACCAGACGATCAACTCCACCCGCTACAACTACACGATGGGCAATGTCAACGGCGTGATCAACGGCTGCTCCACCGCCAATTACGGCGGCCGCACCGTCCTGTGGTACTCCGCAGGCAACGATCTCGTTGAGGTGCGCGACAACGTCAAGGGCGACGTCGCCCGCATCCTGCTCTATGTCTACTGCCGCTGGGGTCAGCCGAACCTGTACCAGAACGTCGCGGAAAAGGATCTGCCCGCCTTCGATCCCGACGACGATGCCAACAACGGCAAAAAGGTCATCGAAAGCCTTGACACCCTGCTCAAGTGGTGCAAGAGCGACCCGGTCGACACGTGGGAAATGACCCGCAACGATGAGGTTCAGACCATTCAGGGCAACCGCAACGTCTTCATCGACTATCCGGAGTATGCGTGGCTGGTTTTCGGTCAGGATATTCCGAATGATATGAAGACCCCGTCCGGCGAGGCTGCGCACGCCGCGTCCGCCTGCGACCATGTCTGGGACGCGGGCAAGGTCACGACCGAGCCGACCTGCACGGAAAAGGGCGTCAAGACCTACACCT
>URCY01000069.1 GCA_900546415.1 uncultured Eubacteriales bacterium | reverse complement strand
AGATTTTCAAACCGATAAGTTGGGGCAAAAGACCCGCTGAGCGCCGCAGCTGATTTATTCAGAGGTTCCATAGCACGCTGAAAAAACTTCTTGACTTTTCTGCCCCTCTTGGCGTATACTATTAAAGGAAACGGATGCAGCCTTTCTGTCGACTCCCGTCAACGGGTTTCCGGCTATCGCTGCGTCCGTTTCTCTTTTCAGATAAAAAACGCTTGACTTTTCAGATGTATTTGTATATAATAATTTTTAGAAGCGAGCGTGTTCAGTCTATCGGTTTCCGGCAACGGATTCCTGGTATACGCGTTCGCTTCTTTTTTTGAAACGCAATAAAAACGCTTGACTTTTCAGTCGTATTTGTATATACTAAATATCAGAAGCGAATGCGTTCTGTCTATCGAGTCCCGGCGACGGGTTCTTGGTATCGATCGCATTCGCTTCTTTTTTTGAAACGCAATAAAAACACTTGACTTTTCAGAGTCCATGGAATATACTGATAGCAGAAGAGGAAAACCCCCGCGGGCCGTCGTCAGCAATGGCGCAAGAGCCCATAATTTTGGGGTGGGCCTCTTCTTTTTTTACGCACCTGCGCGGCAAAGCCGAAGCCTTCTCATCCTGCCTTGTTCAACATACAGCGCGTTCATCATGCGCGGTCGGCAGCCCTTGGCCGTCAAAAAACCGGGAACGAACACCTCACGTGTCCGTTCCCGGTTTTGCGTATCCGAATTATGTCGGCTTTGCGCTTATTGCATCAGCCCGCAGACCAGATCGGTATAGGCCGTCGGGTCTTCCAGCGGCAGGTTTGCCATGATCAGTCCCTGCGTATAGAGCAGCTCGACATATTTCTTCGCCTTCTCGGGGTCCTGCTCCATGCTGTCCTTGAGCGCCTTGAGCGCCGGATGCTCGGGGTTGACCTCCAGAATGCGGCCGCAGTGATAGTCCGAATTCGGGTCCATTGCCTTGAAATACTTCTCCATCTCAAAGCTCATGCCGCCGTCCGGAACCATGGTCAGCGGATGCGCGCCCAGCTCGGTGGAGACGCGCACGTCGGCGACGCGGTCGCCCAGCGTCTCCTTCATGAAATCGACGCAACTCTTGAACTGCTCGGCGGCCTCCTCGGCGGCCTTTTTCTCCTCGTCGGTGCTCAGCTCAAGATCGTCGGTCAGGATGTTGCGGAACTCGTGCTCCTCATACTTGCCGACCGTCTGCGGGATGAACTCGTCGACCTGCTCCGTCAGCAGCAGCACGTCAAAGCCGCGATCGAGCAGCAGCTTCGTCTGCGGGATCTTCGCAAGACGCTCTGCGCTGTCGCCGGTTGCGAAATAGATATGCTTCTGGCTCTCGGGCATCGCTGCGACATATTCCTTGAGCGTGACGAGCTTCTGTTCCTTCGCGCTGTGGAATTCGACGAGATCCTGCAAAAGCTCCTTGTGCATCCCGTAATCCGACACAAGGCCGTATTTGAGCTGCTTGCCGAAGGCGGCGTAGAATTTTTCATAATTCTCACGGTCATTTTCAAGCAGCCGCAGCAGCTCGGCCTTAATCTTCTTCTCCAGCTGGCCGGCAATGCGCTTCAGCTCGCGCGTCTGCTGCAAAAGCTCACGGCTGATGTTCAGGCTGAGATCCTGACTGTCCACCACGCCGCGCACGAAGCGGAAGTGCTCCGGCAGCAGGTCGGCGCAGTTGTCCATGATGAGAACGCCGGAGGAATAGAGCTGAAGCCCGCTCTTATAGTCCTTCGTATAGAAATCGTACGGCGCCTTGCTCGGAATATAGAGCAGCGCCTTGTAGGTCACGTCGCCCTCGACGCTCAGATGCAGCACACTCACGGGCTTCTCGAAATCGTAGAACTTCTCGTGATAGAACTGCTCATATTCCTCCTGCGTGACGTCCTTCTTGGCCTTCTGCCAGAGGGGCACCATGGAGTTGAGCGTCTGATCCTCGCGCACCGTCTCGTACTTCGGCTCCTTGTCGTCCTTGGTCTCCTCGGTGGGCTTGCTCGTCTCGACCTCCATTTTGATCGGGTAGCGGATATAATCGGAATATTTGCGCACGAGCATCCGCAGCTTGTATTCCTGAAGGAACTCGCTGTATTTCTCGTCCTCGGTGTCGGCCTTGAGCTTCAGGGTGACGTCCGTACCGGCCTGCTCCTTGTCGCAAGGCTCGATGGTATAGCCGTCCGCGCCGGAGGAAACCCATTTCCACGCCTGCTCCTCGCCGAATTTCTTGGAGATCACGGTGACCTGATCCGCGACCATAAACGCGGAATAGAAGCCGACGCCAAACTGACCGATGATGTCGATGTCATCCTTCTGTTCGGCGGTATTTTTGAACTGGAAGGAACCGCTGTGCGCGATCGTGCCCAGATTTTCCTCCATTTCCTCCTTGCTCATGCCGATACCGTTGTCGGAAACGGTCAGCGTACCCGCCGTCTTATCCACGGACAGGCGGATGGCAAAATCGCTGCGGCTCAGGCCGACGCTCTCGTCGGTGAGCGCCTGATAGGCGAGCTTATCCACGGCGTCGGAGGCATTGGAGATCAGCTCACGCAGAAAAATCTCCTTGTGCGTATAGATCGAATTGATCATCAGATCAAGCAGACGCTTGGATTCCGCCTTAAACTGTTTTTTAGCCATGCTTGTCTCTTCCTTCTTTTGTTTTAGCACTCATCATTTACGAGTGCTAAAGCTATTATAACGCAAATTTTCCATTTTGCAAGAGGCGTCACAAAATATTTACACTTTCTTTTTTCGAAATTATATGCTAAACTGTTGCAAGAGGTGATGGCATATGATTACAGTTTCCAATCTCAGTCTGCAATTCGGCGGAAAGCCGCTGTTTCAGCACGTCGACCTGCAATTCACGTCCGGCAACTGCTACGGCGTGATCGGCGCGAACGGCGCGGGCAAATCGACCTTTCTGAAGCTGCTTTCCGGCGAGCTGGAGTCAACCGGCGGCGAGATCTCCATCAAGCCGGGGCTGCGCATGTCCGTTTTGAAGCAGGATCAGTTCGCCTTTGACGACTATACCCTGCTCGACACGGTCATCATGGGCAACCGCCGCCTGTACGATATTATGAAGCAGAAGGACGCGCTCTACGCCAAGGAGGATTTCAGCGACGAGGACGGTATGCTGGCCTCCGAGCTGGAGATCGAATTTGCTGAGCTGAACGGCTGGGAGGCTGAGTCCGACGCCAGCCGTCTTTTGCAGGGGCTGGGCATTCCGGTCGAGCTGCATCAGAATTCCATGCGCGAGACCGACGGCCGTCTGAAGGTCAAGGTGCTGCTGGCGCAGGCGCTCTTCGGCAACCCGGACATCATCCTGCTCGACGAGCCGACGAACAACCTCGACATCGAGTCGATCAACTGGCTCGAGAGCTTCCTGCTGGACTATGAGGACAAGGGCACGGTCATCGTGGTCAGCCACGACCGCCACTTTTTGAACACGGTCTGCACGCACATCGTCGACATCGACTATGGCAAGATCAAAATGTACGTCGGCAACTATGACTTCTGGTACGAATCGAGCCAGCTCATGCAGCAGCTCATCCGCCAGAACAACAAGCGCAAGGAGGACAAGATCGCCGAATTGCAGGAGTTCATCTCCCGATTCTCGGCGAACAAGGCTAAGAGCAAGCAGGCCACGGCGCGCCGCCGCCTGCTCGACAAGCTGAGCGTTGAAGAGATGCCCGCCTCGTCGCGGCGCTATCCCTTCGTCGGCTTCACGCGCGACCGCGAGGTCGGCAAGGACATTCTGTTCGTGACCGAGGTCTCCAAGACCGTCGACGGCGTCAAGCTGCTCGACAAGGTCTCCTTCACCGTGAACAAAAATGACAAGATCGCCTTTGTCGGCGAGAACGAGCTGGCGCAGACAACGATGTTCAAGCTGCTCATGGGCGAGCTGGAGCCGGACGAGGGCACGATCAAATGGGGCGTGTCCACGTCGCAGAGCTACTTCCCCAAGGACAACACCGCATTTTTTGAGGGCAGGAGCGAGTCGCTGGTCGACTGGCTGCGCGAATATTCCGCCAAAAAGGACGACGTCTATCTGCGCGGCTTCCTCGGGCGGATGCTCTTCTCCGGCGAGGACGTCTTCAAGCCGGTCAACGTGCTTTCCGGCGGTGAAAAGGTGCGCTGTATGCTCTCAAAAATGATGCTCTCGGGCGCGAACGTCATCCTGCTCGACCAGCCGACGAACCATCTGGACATGGAGTCGATTCAGGCCGTGAACAAGGGCATGATCGCCTTCCCCGGCAACGAGCTGTTTGCCTCGCATGACCACGAGCTGCTGCAATCCGTCGCCAACCGCATCCTTGAGTTCAAACCGGACGGCACGCTCGTCGACTACCGCGGCACCTATGACGAGTATCTCGCTTCTGATCTGTACCAAAGCACGCACTGACGCGTGTTTATCTAGACAAACTCAATCGGAGGTGTTTTGAATTATGGCAAGCAATACCCCTTCCTCTCTGCGCCGCGCCGTGATCTATGAGGTCTATGTGCGCAGTCACACGCCGGAGGGCACATTCCGCGCGATCGAGCCGGATCTCGACCGCATCCGCGCGCTCGGCGTGGACATCGTCTGGTTCATGCCGATCCACCCGATCGGCGAGGAAAACAAAAAGGGCAGCCTCGGCTGTCCCTATGCCAACCGCGACTACCGCACGGTCAACCCCGAATACGGCACGCTGGAGGACTTCCTCCACCTGACGGAGGAGATCCATAAGCGCGGCATGAAATGCATGATCGACGTCGTGTATAACCACACCTCGCCGGATTCCACGCTCGTGCGCGAGCACCCGGAATTCTTCTATCACAAGCCCGACGGCAAGCGCGGCAACAAGGTCGGCGATTGGACGGACGTGGTCGACCTCGACTATGCCAACCGCGCGCTCTGGGATTACCAGATCGAGTCGCTGTGCTACTGGGCGCAGTATGTCGACGGCTTCCGCTGCGACGTGGCCAGCACCGTTCCGGTCGAATTCTGGAGGGAAGCGCGCGCCGCCGTCGCCAAGGTGCGTCCCGACGCGATCTGGCTCGGCGAGAGCGTCCATCTGGCGCATATCCGCGCCTTCCGCGAGCAGGGCTTCTATGCCGCGACCGATTCCGAGCTGTTTGACGCCTTCGACATTCTCTACCCCTACGACCTCTGGCCGGAATTTGAGGACAGCACCGAGGGGCGCGCACCGCTCAGCCGTTATTTTGACGCCGTCAACTCGCAGGAGCTGGGCTTCCGCACGGAGTATAACAAGCTACGCTGCATCGAAAACCACGACCAGCGCCGCGCCGCCGACCGCTTCGGCACGGGTGACGCCCTGCTGGCATGGACGGCGCTGAGCTATTTCATGAAGGGCACGACCCTGCTCTACGCCGGGCAGGAGCACCGCATCACGCACACGCCCTCGCTCTTCGAGCGCGAGCCGATCGCGTGGGATCCTGCCTCGGATATTTCGCCCCTGCTGACGCGGCTGGCCGAGATCAAAAAGCAGCTCCCGACGGACGCCGTGTTCCGCATCGACACCGACGACACGCAGGGCATCGCCGCGGCAAGCTATACCGCGCCCGGCGCGCACGCCGTCGGCGTGTTCCCGCTGGCTGGGAATCCCGGCTCGGTCGCCGTTTCCCTGCCCGACGGCAGCTATCAGAATGCGATCGACGGCAAGCCTGTCACCGTCCGCGCCGGTCACATGACCGTCGGCACGGAGGCCGTCATCGTTCTCTGATTATAGATTATTATAGATTATAGAATACGCAGGGCGTTGCCGTTTGGCAGCGCCCTGCGTATTCTCCATATTGCATGTTTAGTATGCCACGCCCCAGTAGATCATCTTCTTGGCGGGCTTGCCGCAGATGGCGCAGACGTCGCTCAGGTGCTCCTGCCGGAACGGCATACAGCGGCTGGACATGCCGGCCTCCTCCTTCATGCGGTTCTCGCAGGCCACGTCGCCGCACCACATCGTGCGGATAAAACCGCCGTGCTCCTGCTGCAGGCGCTTGGCCTCCTCAAGGGTCTCGGCGTCATAGATATGCTCGTCGAGGTTCTTCTTGGCCTTCTCAAACATGCCGTCGTGCACCCTTTGCAGCAGCTCGGACGCGTTCTGCTCGAGTGCGTCGAGCGAAACGGCTGTTTTTTCGCCGTTGTCGCGGCGGACGACGACGCACTGGCCGTTTTCAATGTCCTTCGGGCCAAGTTCGAGGCGCAGGGGGACACCCTTCATCTCGTATTCCGCGAATTTCCAGCCGGGGCTTTGCTCGGATTCGTCAAGCTTCACGCGGTAGCCCGCCGCGCGCAGGCGGTCGGCCACCTCGCGCGCCTTTTCCAGCACGCCGGGCTTATGGAACGCGATCGGGATCACGGCGATCTGGATCGGCGCGATCTGCGGCGGCAGGACGAGGCCGTTGTTGTCGCCGTGGGTCATGATGATGCCGCCGATCAGACGGGTGGAGACGCCCCACGAGGTCTGGAACGGGTGCACGCGCTGGTTGTCCTTGTTGGTGAAGGTGATGTCGAACGCGCGGGCAAAGCCGTCGCCGAAATAGTGCGACGTGCCAGCCTGCAGGGCCTTCCGGTCGTGCATCATGCACTCGATCGTATAGGTCGCCTCCGCGCCGTTGAACTTCTCCTTCTCGGTCTTCTGGCCGCGCGTGACGGGCATGGCCAGCACCTTCTCGCAGAAATCGGCATAGACGTTGAGCATCCGCTCGGTCTCCTCGCGCGCCTCCTCAGCGGTGGCATGCATGGTGTGCCCCTCCTGCCAGAGGAACTCGCGGTGACGCAGGAAGGGACGGCTGGTCTTTTCCCAGCGCAGCACGCTGCACCACTGGTTATACATCTTCGGCAGGTCGCGGTGGGACTGGATCACGTTGCGAAAATGCTCACAGAACAGCGTCTCCGACGTCGGACGGATGCAAAGCCGCTCCTCAAGCTTGTCACTGCCGCCCATCGTGACCCACGCGCACTCCGGCGCGAAGCCCTCGACGTGATCCTTCTCCTTTTGCAGCAGGGATTCCGGGATCAGCATCGGCATATAAACGTTCTCTGCGCCGGTCTTTTTGAATTCGGCGTCCATCAGGCGCTGGATGTTCTCCCAGATGGCATAGCCATAGGGACGGTAGACAAACATGCCCTTGACGGAGGAATAGTCGATCAGCTCGGCCTTTTTGCACACATCGGTGTACCACTGGGCAAAGTCGACCTCCATGTCGGTGATCTGCTCAACCTTTTTTTCTTTCGCCATAATCATATATCCTTTCCGCATCATTGCAGGTATCGATTTTCTTATATTGTATCACGTCTGTCAAGTGCCTGCATAGAATGGACTGCAAGTTTCTTGCAATTTTTAAGGAACCTCTGATTCAATTGCAAGAGCGGTCAGCGAGGGATTTTGTTCCAGATTG
>URCY01000068.1 GCA_900546415.1 uncultured Eubacteriales bacterium | reverse complement strand
GCGCCGACGATAGTTGCCGGGCGACTGGCTGTGAAAATAGGTAACGCCAACATTTGCAAGCCCTCTGCACGAATGTGTGCAGAGGGCATTTTTATGAAAACGCGCGGGCGGCACCGTTTGAGGATGCTGCCCGCGCGTTTCTTGCTGATTATCGGATAAAATTTGTCCGCAGAGGCGCCTCACGTTCCGGGTATTTGATCCCTGCAGCTCTGCCTGCCTCGATGCAATGCAGCAGCCACGCCATGTTGTGACCGAGTGTGCGCATGGTTTGCAGCCCTTCCTCGTCGCGTCGCACCTCGTCGGGCGAATTGCCGTGCACCTGATTCCAGTATTGCGAGGTGACGATCGGCATAGAGTTTATGCCGAAATATTTGTTCAGACGGTCAAAGGCGGCCGAAGCGCCGCCGCGTCGGCAGGAGACCACGGCCGCGCCCGGCTTCCCGGTCAGCTTGCCTCCGGCGCTGTAAAACAGCCGGTCGAGGAAGGCGGTCGACTGCCCGCTCGGCCCGGCGTAGTAGACCGGCGCGCCGACGATGATGCCGTCGAATTCGTCCAGCCGCTCTGCCAGACGGTTCACGCCGTCGTCAAAGATGCAGCCCTTGCCGCCCCGGCATTTTCCGCAGGCGATGCAGCCCGCGACCGGCTGTGCGCCGACTTGCACCAGCTCCGTCTCGATGCCGTCCTGCTGCAGGGCGCCCGCGACCTCGCAGAGCGCGGTGTAGGTGCAGCCGTTGGGGCGTGGACTGCCGTTGAATAAGAGAACCTTCATGAAATTCGCTCCTTTCAATTCTTCGCACATCTATATGATAACGCCGAACGGCGGAAAAAGCAATTGAAAATCCGCGCAGGGGATGCTATAATGAAATGGAAACGGAAAAATATACACATTGGAGGGTAACGCTATGAGCGAAGTAAAAAAAATTCCGGAACGAACCGAGCTTTGCGAGGCCGATAAGTGGGCGCTGGAGGATCTCTATCCGTCCGACGAGGCCTATGAGGCGGATCTTGCGAAATTCAAGAAGCTGACTGCCGAGATGGCGGGCTATAACGGAAAGATCAGCCAGTCCGCCACAGAGCTGCTGGCCTATCTGAAGCTCGTTGAGCAGGCTGCAGTCTACCTGAGCGACCTCGTGAATTATGCCGAGCGCCGCAGTGACGAAGACACACGTGTGTCGAAGTATCAGGCGATGGAGAGCGGCATCATGAGCGCATACGTCGAGTACGGCGCGGCCACGAGCTTCGAGACGCCCGAGCTGATGCGCATCGATGACGAGACGCTTAAGAGCTTCTATGCCGCCGAGCCGGGGCTGGAGCGTTATCGCCGCTATCTGAACAACATTCTGCGCCGCCGTGCGCATGTGCTCACGCCCGCCGAGGAAAAGCTGCTGGCCTCCTCCGGCGAGGTATGCAGCGCGCCCGGCACGCTTTACAGCCTGTTCGCCGACGCCGATCTGACCTTTGACGACGTCGCCGACGCCGAGGGCAACAAGCATCCGCTTTCGCAGGGCACCTTCATCTCCTACATGGAGAGCGCCGACCGCACGCTGCGCAAGAATGCCTTTGAGGGGCTGTATCACGGCTACGGCAAGTTCAAGAACACAATCGCGGGCATCCTCTCGGCGCAGGTCAAGGCGCTGCAATTCAGCGCCGACGCACGCAAGTATGATTCCGCGATGGCTGCCTCGCTGGATGAGACGAACGTTCCCACGTCGGTCTATACGAACCTGATCGAGGCCGTCCACAAGAATATGGACAAAATGTATCGCTATGTGGAGCTGCGCAAGAAGCTGCTGGGCGTGGACGAGCTGCATTTCTATGACGTCTACACGCCGCTCGTCGACGGCGTCGACAAGAAGAGCAGCATCGACGATGCAAAGAAGCTCGTCTATGACGCGCTCGAGCCGCTCGGCGAGGACTATCGCCGTATTCTGCAGGAGGGCTTTGACAACCGCTGGATCGATGTCTACGAGAACGCAGGCAAGCGTTCCGGCGCGTATTCCGCGGGCGCGCGCGTGCATCCGTATGTCCTTTTGAACTACACCGGCACGCTCGACAGCCAGTTCACGCTTGCACACGAGATGGGTCACGCGCTGCATTCCTACCTCTCGAATAAGACGCAGAACCCGATCGATGCGGATTACGTCATTTTTGTCGCAGAGGTCGCCTCCACCTGCAACGAGGCGCTGCTGATGGAATATCTGCTCAAGCGCACGACGGACAAGAAGGAGCGCGCCTACCTCATCAACCATTTCCTCGAGCAGTTCCGCGGAACGCTCTACCGCCAGACCATGTTCGCCGAGTTCGAGCTGAACATCGGCAGGATGAACAAGGAGGGCAAGGCGCTGACGGCCGAGGCGCTCAACGACGAGTATCGCCGTCTAGTCAAGCTGTATTTCGGCGACGGCATTGTTCTTGACGACGAGATCGCAATGGAGTGGATGCGCATTCCGCACTTCTATTATAATTACTATGTCTTCCAGTATGCCACCGGTTATTCCGCAGCGATCGCGCTGTCGCGCCGTATCCTGCGCGAGGGTGCTCCGGCGGTCAAGGACTATCTGCAATTCCTCTCCGGCGGATGCAGCAAGAGCCCGATCGACCTGCTGCGCGGCGCGGGTGTCGACATGAGCACGACCAAGCCGGTCGAGGACGCTCTGGCGCTCTTCGGTGAGCTGCTCGACGAGATGGAAGCGCTGGTCGATGGCTGAAACGCCTGAGATCTACCTGCCCACGCTGCATAGCTTCGCCAATCAGAACATTTTCACCGGCAGCCTCGGCGAGCTGCGCTTTCGCATCGCGCCGCAGGTCGTGATGGCCGGGAAGGAGGCCGATCTGGAGCAAAGCTCCATGGTCGCGGAGTTGTGGCACGGCAGGCTGTGCTATGAGCTGAGCGAGATGGAGGCGCAGCAGACCTTCCCCATGAGCGAGGAAGGGCGCGCGGACATGCTTGCGTGGCTCGAGGCACACATCTAAGGAACCTCTGAATCAATCAGCTGCGGCGCTCAGTGGGTCTTTTGCCCCAGCTTATCGGTTTGAAAATCTTGAAATACGTAAAGGATTCTTGCGACTTCCAAACCTCAATCTGGAACAAAATCCCTTGCTGACCACTCTTGCGATTGAATCAGAGCTTCCTTAAAACACATGACCCGCACCGTCTTTGCATGGACGGTGCGGGTTTTGCACATAGTAGGGTAGGAACGGCGCAGAGTGTTACAAAAAATTCATAAGTAAATCATTGACAATTCATGACTGGATATTATAATAATGGAAAGTCCATAATTAATATATAGAAAAGGAGCGCCCCCATGAAAGCCATTGACTATGTAACGCTCGGGCGGCGTCTGCAAATGGCGCACGAGACGGCGTGCCAGCCGGTCTGCCGCAAATATGACCTGAACACGACGATGCTCACGGTGCTGCTGTTCTGCGCGCTGCATCCCGAGCAAAACACCGCGCGCGACCTCTGCGAGATGCGCGGCATGAAGAGCAGCATCGTCTCCGTTGCGGTCGAGCAGCTGATCCGACGCGGTCTGATGCGCCGCGAGGAAGACACAGGCGACCGGCGCGTGCATCGCCTCGTGCCGACGCCCGGGGCGGACGAGGTGATCCAAGCGGGACTGCGTGCGCAGCAGGCCTTTCAGACGCGTCTGCGCGCAGGCATCTCGCAGGAGGAGACCGCCGTTTTTGAGCGCGTCATGCAGAAGCTGCAAACAAACATCGACCGGGAGCCGGAGCAGGAGGAGAACCATGCGCTTGTTTGAAAAAGAAAAGGAAGAATTGACGGTGCGCCGCCTGTTCGCTGTGCTGCAGCTGTTCTGCACGGTGACGCTGATCGCGTGCGTGGCGCGTAAAAAAATGATGAATGTCGGCGCTTGCTTTGCCTCAATGGGTCTGCTCTGCGCGCCGTGGCTGTTTGAACGGCTGTTCCATGTGCGGCTGGGTGCAAAGCTCAAATGCGTTCTGCTGCTCTATGCCGTGGCCGGGCCGGTCGGCGGCAATGTCTATCGGCTCTATTATCTGATCCCGTGGTGGGATAAATTTATGCACCTGCTCTGCGGAGTCGTCTTTGCCATGATCGGCTATTCGGCGCCCGATGCGCTCGAGCCGCAGAACCGGCACGGCCGTGCGATCAAGCGCCTGTGCGCCGTTGCGACCGCGCTCAGCATCGCCGTGCTCTGGGAATTCTTCGAGTTCGGCGGCGACCGTCTGCTCGGGCTGGATCTGCAAAACGACTATTACGTCAACAGCATCCATTCTTATGTGCTCGGCTCGTCGATGGGCGAGATGGGCAGCATCGAGCCCATCACGGAGGTCATCGTCAATGGCCAAAAGCTCGACGGCTATCTGGACATCGGCCTGATCGACACCATGCTCGATATGCTGATCTGCTTCATCGGCTCGCTTGGCTTCTGCCTGCAAGACGCCCTGCGCAAGAAGCCCTTCCCGCAGCAGGTCGTCCGGTGCGAGCGGAAGCCTGCAAAGGCGGAATCATGAATTTGAGGACGCCGTGCGCCCCGCGCAGCGCTCATTGCTCCGGCAGGGGAACAAAGCGATAGCCCATCTCCTTTGCAAGCGCCTCGACCGCCGTACCGGCATAGGCGTGCACCGTGACCTTCTCCGGATTGCCGAACGGCGCATAGTAAACCGGGCGTTGATCTCGATCATAGCTGTCCGTCTTAGCGGTCAGCAGCGGATTCAGGATGTAAAGATCCGTCAGGCCGCAGGTATCCACATAGTCTTTCCCGCGGAAGTTATGATCTGCGCAGAAGGCCTCGTCCCAAAGCTCATAGACCTCGACCGGCAGCACAAGCGTTTTCAGACCCGCGCAGCCGTCAAAGGCGCCCGTATAGATCGACGACATGCCCCTCGGAAACTCTACGGATTGCAGGTTGACGCAATTGCGGAAAAAGCTTTCCGGAAGCCGCGTCATACCAACCGGCAGACGAACCTCCGTCAGAGCCGTGCAGCCATCGCAGACCGCTGTTATGGCCGCCCCTTTGTAGTCAATCCCGTGTGTGTACAGCGAATCGGGAAACACGATCTTTTTCAGATTGATGCAATCCCGGAACGCTTGATCGACCCGATACACGCCATCCGGAAGCACGACCTCCTCCAACGCGATGCAGCCGCAAAAAGCCTCGGAATCAATATCCAGCCGCCCCTTCGGCCAGCGTATGGTTTTTAGGGCGCTGCAATTCGCAAATGCGCGCTTTCCGATGAGCGAAACGCGATCCGACATTTCGACGGTTTCCAGATTTCTGTAATAGTCGGCAAACGCGCGATCCCAGATCGTATTAACGCCGTAAAGAAAGCGAATGGTTTTGATCTTCGAAATGTATTTGCTCCAAGGCGCGTATGCCCCGCCGTGAACGGAAAGGTCATCGCCGGCAAGAACGAGCGTCCCGTCCGGGAAGAATGCCCAGTTTTTGCTTTCCGGATCCTCTCCGAGCGACCCGCTGTCGAGCGCGCCCGTGGTATCGAGCTCCTCCGCCGGATTCATTTTTTCGATAAATCGCATCAGAACCGCCGCGACCTGAGCGCGCGTCGCGCTGCCCTTCGGATCAAGGAGCATTTCGTCGCCCGAACGATAGCCGCCGATGAAGCCCTGACTGACGCACCACTGCATTGCCTCAGTCGCCCACCTGCTGACGGTGTCCCCGTCGGCAAAGGGCTCCAAGGCCGCACGCTCTGTCGTGTCTGAGCCGATCCCGGCTGCGTAACGGTATATGATCGTTGCAAGCTGCTCGCGCGTGATCGTGTCCTCCGGCGCGAATTTCCCGTTTCCGACGCCGTCGACGACCCGATTCTTTGCCGCCCACGCAACCGCCGCCGTATACCACTGCCCCGCCGGAACATCGGAAAACACATTCGCGCCCTCCTTGAGCTCCCCGGCATACCGCCACAGCACCGTCACGAGCATCGCGCGCGTCATCGTGCCCTCCGGCGCGAAGCTGGTCTCACTGACGCCATTGAACAGGCCGTATTCAACGGCGGCTCGGATCGGCTTGTAATACCATTCCCACCTCGGAATATCATTAAATGTATCATACGTCTCGCAATTTGATTTTATTTTGGAAATATACGAGGTATGGCAATCCGGGCAGTAGGAAATCGAGCCGCCCCAGATGAATTGCGCGGGCTGCAATCCAACGACGGGAACAGGATGGAATAAGTTGAGATATTTAGGAATTATACAGAGAAAAGCGGTGCTTTTGTGGCTAGTAATTCCAGTTATTCCGTTGTGGTCTGCGGCGGTTACTAACAAATTACTAACAAAATGAAAAGCCGAGTAGGGCGGCGGGGCGTCCTGCTCGGTGGTTAATTAAAAATCCGATTCCGTGGCTGCTTTGCTGTAGGCCGTTTTCGTTGCTTTCCGGGCGGTGCGCCCTTTCGCGTTGATTCGTGCGTCACTTCTCCCACGCGGCGCGGGATATATCCATGCGCGCGGTGATTCCGGGGTGCGATTTGCAATACTCGCGATAGGCTTTGATTGCTGCGCAGCGTTCGCGGCCGGGGTATTTGGTCGATTCCAGCGTTTCCGGCTCGATCCCGGGCGCGTCATAGACCTTTTTCAGCTGCAAATAGTAGCTGATCGTGTCGTACCCGCGTTCGCGCTTCAGCAAAAGCTCGGTGTGCCAAGGAGCGGCGGCGATTTCCTGCGCGCGCTCGTACAGCTGCATCTTTTACGCGTTCAGCTTCTCGATCATAGCGTTGCATGCGGCGATTGCGTGGTCGGCGTTTTGCCCGTAATGCGTCAGCGTGTCCATGCTGTTCAGCGCGGAGGGGCTTAGCAGGTAAGCCCACACGCGCAATTCCTCTTCCCGGCGGTGTTCAAACATTGGGTTTGATCCTCCTTTTCCGTTGCAGTGGATCAAACCACTGCAACGGCGGCGTCGCTGCGGCCAAAGGCAACAGAGCCGTACTTCTGCCGGATTTCGTTCATCGTGCGGCGGCCGCGATAGAAACGGGCGTTCGGCTCTGCGTGGTGCCAACTCCACGCGACCTTTTTCGGCGACCAACGGCAGCCCAGCGCCTTCAGCTTGTCCTTGTGCGTCAGCGTCTCGCCGGTGATCCAGATCCACGAGCCGCAAAGCTCAACGCGCAGCCCGGACAGGTGCAGCAGCGCGGTAATGATTTCGATGAACTCGTTCGGCATTTCGGTCGTCTGATGGTCGGCGTCGTTCGCCGCGTTGTGCTCGGACTTCAGAGCTTCAAACCGGATTTCATATTCCGCATTGATCGCCTGCATCGTGGCCGTGTCGCCTCCAACGTCCGGGTGGTGGATCATGACGAGCCGGTGATACTCGCGCTTCAGTTCGGACAGGTCTGCGCAATGCGCGAAATAGTTGTTGATTTTTCCGTTGAAATGTGCCATAATAGTAATACTCCTTTCAATTTGCGGCGTTGCCGCGGTTGTTTGGGTGGGCTTCCTGTGTTGGTCGTCTTGGCCGGTGAGCAACACAGGAAGTTTTTTATTTGTTGCTTTCAATGTCGCGTCGGATGAGTTCTTTTATATATCCGGCTTTGTTCGGGACGCTGTCCAGCTTCGCGATAATATCCGCTTCCGTTCGTGTCATTACTTTCAAGCTGTAACATTTGGAGTTCATGCGGTCAAATCGTTCTTGCGGGCGTTCCCTCTTTTTTGAATTTTCGATTGACTTTTCGCCCCTTTCGTGATAGGATGTAAACAAGAGTGGCGGTCAGCCGAGGGCTAGTCGGTTGGCGGTCATCTCCAGAACTTCACAAATGAGAAATGCCGCTTTCCGCTAGGGTTCGGGGGGCGGCTATTTCTTATCTCGGATTTCTATCCCGAGAGAAATCGCCGCAATAACAAGCATAAGTAAGGTGATTACTTCTGTTATGCTCATCGGCTCACCTCCTTTCGGAGATGTGCCCCGCCGCTCTTGCTTACGGACTTATCATAACATACGAATATTCGTATGTCAAGCCCTTTTTGCAAATTTTTATAAAATCCCAGTTACATAGCATAATTCGCGGAAATTGCGATTATTATCACAATGTTGCCACCGTAGCTTGACAACACGCCGCGCAACTGTTATCATAAACATAGAATTAATGGGTTTTTGAATAAATCCCGGGAGAAAGTGCACTTTCTCCCGGGATTTATTCAAAA
>URCY01000067.1 GCA_900546415.1 uncultured Eubacteriales bacterium | reverse complement strand
ACTTTGTGTATTTCAAGATTTTCAAACCGATAAGCTGGGACAAAAGACCCGCTGAACGCCGCTGCCGATTGATTCAGAGGTTTCCATGATTTTCAAACCGAAAAGTTGGGGCAAAAGACCCGCTGAGAGCCGCAGACGATTGATTCAGAGGTTTCCTATCTTTCTACGGAAAAAAGACCGTGTGCGTCGGCGATTTCGGCGCTTTGACGCACACCCGATTCGTATTATATCATAAAGTAACGGAAATTTCTATCCCTTTTGTGCATTTCTGCGCGTTTGTTTTTTCCCCGCAATCATCCGGTGCAGCGTGTCGAGCGCGTCGTGCAGACCGCCGAGCCGGTCGATCAGTCCGCTGCTGACGGCCTCGCGGCCATAGACGATCGTCCCGACGTCCGTCGCGATCTGCCCGGTCGCCATCATATAAGACGCAAAGCGCTCGCGGCTGATGTGCGAATTGGCCGTGACAAAATCCGTGATCTGCTCCTGAATGCGTTGGAAATAATGATACGTCGCGGGCGCGCCGACCACAACGCCGCTCATGCGCACCGGGTGGATCATCATGCTCGCCGTCGGAGCGATGAAGCTCCGCTTGGCCGAGACGGCGAGCGGAATGCCGATGGAGTGCCCGCCGCCGAGCACGAGCGAGACGGTCGGCTTCTTCATCCCGGCGATCAGCTCGGAGATGGCCAGCCCGGCCTCAATGTCCCCGCCGACCGTGTTCAGCAGCAGGAGCAGCCCCTCGATGTCCTCGCTCTCCTCGATCGTGGCCAGGAGCGGCAAAACGTGCTCGTATTTTGTCGTTTTCACGGTATCCGGCGCGACCTGATGCCCCTCGATCTGGCCGATGATGGTCAGAATGTAAATGTCGCCCTGCCTGCTCTTGGTCAGGCCGCCGCCCATGTCCTCGATGCGCTCGTTGGTGTTCATGGTCTCGTTTTCCATGGAATGCCTCCGTTTTCAAAAAATTCATAGGCCTATTATCCCCAAAAGGAAAAAGCTTATTGCATTTTTCTCCCGGAATTGTTATAATAATCAGACAAATACCACGGAGGTAGCTGCATATGCATTATGAATACACCCCTCACGGCGTCTGCTCGACGCGGATCGTTCTGGATATTGACAACGACCGCATCACCGACATGCACTTTGTCGGCGGTTGCAGCGGCAACACGCAGGGCATCAGCGCGCTGGTCACCGGTATGCGCGTGGAGGACGTGATCGCACGTCTGCGCGGCGTCCGCTGTGGCCGCAGAGAGACCTCCTGCCCCGACCAGCTTGCCCGCGCGCTGGAGGCTGCTCTGGAGCAGGCAACATAACCGAACACCAAACGGAAAAGCCGTGCGTCCCCTGTATTTCGGGGCGCACGGCTTTTTGTTTGAAAAGGGATTCGTTTTTCCGCAAGGTCTACCGGCTGAGCCGCCTTGCGCTTATTTCTTCTTGCGGATGAACAGGACGCCGAGGCAGCCCTCGCCGCAGTGGCAGGAGATGGTGCAGCCGGCATAGGTCTCAACAACCTCGGAAAAATAATTCTTGGAGGCGACGGCCGACTTCGCCGCGTCGAGCACTTCGGGCGTGACGGGCGTATGCGTGATGAAAATGCGCTCGGGGATAATGTCGTCGAGCTTTTCCAGCCGGTCGTTGACATACTGCGCCATGCACCTGGCATAGTTGCCGCGGTATTTCTTGCCGACGATCATCTTGTTGTCGCGCACCTCGATGCAGGGCTTCAGGCGCAGCAGATTCGCGCCGAGCGCCGTGACCATCGAGCAGCGGCCGCCCTTGACCATATAGTCCAGCCGGTCGAGCAGGAAGCTCGTGTCGACCCGGCCCGCCAGCTCGTCCAGCTCCGCCTTCATCGCATCAAGGTCCTCGGCGGTCTTGGCCAGCTTGCAGGCCTCCATGACGACGTGGCCATGGCCGGTGGAGAGGTTGCGCGAGTCGACCACGCGCACCTGCGGGAACTGGGCCGCCGCGATGTAGGCATTCTGATAGCAGGTGGAGAAGCCCGAGCCGAGAGAGATGTGAACGACCGCATCGTATTCCTTCAGCGTCTCGCGGAACAGATCCTCATAAACACCCACGGGAACCGCCGCTGTGCTGCAAAGCTCGCCACCGGCGGCAACGTGTGCGAAAATTTCCGCAGGCTGAATGTCGATCCCGTCTTGATAGCTCTTGCCGCCCATGTTGACAAACAGCGGGGTGATCTTAATCCCATTTTGTGCAATCTGTTCGGGAGAAAGATCGCAGGTGCTGTCGGCAGTGATCTTGATCTTCATAAAAAAGCTCCTTTTATGCGATTACGCGCGGGACGCGTTTCATAAAACCCTGAATATCATTATACCATTTCTTTGCATATTGTCAAGCTTGCAATCGACGCACAATGCGTGTATAATACGAGTTATCCTGATTTTTTTCGAGGTATTTTGACATGAAACTTGCCGATTACTATCTGCGTTACTGCGAGGCCGTCGGAGAGGGCGCGCTGGCCGCGCCGGAGGGCATCGCGCTGACCGAGAACGAACCGCTGCGCCGCGCCGCCGAGCTGCAAACGCAGATCGCGGCCATGGGCGTGCCGGAATTTGTGCGCCGCTGCGCCGCGCTCGAGGGCACGGATATCCCGCAGGCGCTTTATGACGCATTTTGCCCGGAGGAGCTGATGCAGACGCTTGCCGGGCAGGCCGACGCGGAGCAGTCCGAGTCCGAACCGGCCGAGACGGGCGACGACGAGCTGACGCCGCCGCAGATCGACGAGCCGGACGGCCCGCGCAGTGCCTATGAGGTGCTGCTCGACTGCTGCTTTCTTGACGAGAAGCTGCTGGTCTATCTGATTGACGTCTGCAAGCGCGGCGCGGACGAGGAATTCCAAAGGCTCGCCCTCGTCACGACCCGCAAGGCCTTCACGCTGCACGATTTTCTCTATTGGTTCGCGGGGAAGGCGCAGCGCGCAAGCCGCGACGAGCTGATCTGCACGACGATCATCGACGCCTGTCTTGACCGTCTCGCCGCCGAGGGGCAGCGGGAGCTGATCGCTGCCCTGCTCTGCGGCGACCGCAAGACCTTTGAGCTGTTCCGCTGCGACGCGCCGGAGTTGATGCATCTGCCGGACGCGACCTACGAATGGTTCGAGGAGAATTATCTGCGCGGGTTCTATCCCATGCGCTATATGCTGAAATTCAACGGCGTACAGTTCCCGGAGGCTTCTGACCATGACGAAGGCTGAGCTTGCAAAACAGAATTTTCTGAACGGCTGCAATTGTGCGCAGGCCGTTCTGCTGGCCTTCTCCGACGAGACAGGGCTTGACCGCGCGACGGCGCTGCGGCTGGCGTCCGGTCTGGGCGGCGGCATGGCGCGGATGCGCGAGGTCTGCGGCACGGTCAATGGGATGTTCCTCGCCGCCGGTCTGATCCTCGGCAGCGACGACACGGCCGACCGCGCGGCAAAATCCGAGCTGTACCGCCGGCTTCAGGGGCTTGCCGAGCGATTCCGTGCAAGGAACGGCTCGATCGTCTGCCGCGAGCTTCTGGCCGGAGTCCAAACGACGCCCGGCGGCGTGCCGGAGGCGCGGACGGATACCTATTATAAAAAGCGCCCCTGCGCCGAGCTTTGTGCGGATGCCGCAGAAATTCTCGAGGAATTTCTGCAAGCATATCCCGAAGCGCGCGCAAAGATATGACAGTTTTCCCCGCCGCGCTTGCATTTTGCGGCCATGCGTGGTATGATTATTATGGGAAAATAAGAGAGGGCACGGTTCTCAACAGGAGGTTTTTATCATGAAACAGATTTCCGGCTCGATTGTCGCGCTTGTGACGCCGTTCAACGAGGACGGCTCCGTCGACCACGGCCGCCTGCGGGCACTCGTCGATTGGCACATTGCAAACGGCACGGACGCGATCCTCACCCTCGGCACGACCGGCGAGACCGCCTCGACCACGCTGGAGGAGGACACCGAGACCCTGCGCACCGTGCTCGATCAGGCACACGGCCGCGTTCCCGTGATCGCGGGCAGCGGCTCCAACTCCAGTCGGATGCAGATGCAGAAAAGCGTGCTGTATTCCGAAATGGGCGCCGATGCGCTGCTGTGCATCAGCCCGTACTACGTCAAGACCAACGAAGAGGGCATGTACCGCCATTTTCTGATGTCGGCAGACGCCGCCTCCGCACCGATCATCCTCTATAACGTCCCCGGGCGCACCGGCTGCAAGATCTCGCCCGAGGTCGTGCGCCGCCTTTCGACCCATCCAAACGTGATGGGCATCAAGGAGGCCAGCGGCGACATGGCCTATGCCATGAGCATTGCGCGCTATCTCAGCGACGATTTTTGCATGTACTGCGGCAACGACGACATCACCGTTCCCCTGCTCTCCGTCGGCGCGAAGGGCGTTATCTCCGTCTGGGCGAACATCATGCCCCGCGAGGTGCATCAAATGGTCGCCGACTGGATGGCCGGAAATCACGAGGCCGCCCTGCGTGAGCAGCTCCGCTGCCTCGACCTGATCCACGCGCTGTTCATCGAGGTCAATCCGATCCCCGTGAAGGAAGCAATGAACCTGATGGGGCTGCACGCCGGCGCGTTCCGGATGCCGATGTACCCCATGACCGACGCACACCGCGCCGAGCTGGCGCAGCGGATGCGCGAGGTCGGGCTGACGGTTCGGGAGGATGCATGATGCGGATCTTTCTGAGCGGCTACGGCCGCATGGGCAGGCTCATTGAGGAGCTTGCGCTGGAAAAGGGCTGGGAGGTCGTCGGCCACGCCGACATCACCTGTCCGGAGGTCTATGAGACCGCTCCGGCGGCAGACTGCTGCATCGATTTTTCCGGCGTGAACGCCCTGCCGGGGCTGCTGTCTTACCTGCGCCGCACCAAAACGCCCCTTGTCAGCGGCACGACCGGCTTCTCCGAAGCCGAGCTTGCCATGCTGCAAGCGCTCTCCGGGCAGCAGCCGGTGATCTGGACGGCGAACTATTCCACGGGCGTGGCCGTGCTGCGCCGTATGCTCCGCGATTACGCGCCCGTCCTGCGTGACTGGGACAAGGAGCTGGTGGAGACGCACCACAATCAGAAAGCCGACGCCCCCAGCGGCACGGCCAAGCTGCTGCTGCACGAGCTTGACCCGAACGACGAGGCCACGGTCGTCCACGGCCGCGACGGCCTCTGCGGCAAGCGCAGACCCGAGGAGATCGGCGTGTTCTCGCTGCGCGGCGGCACGGTCGCCGGGACGCACACCGTCTATTTCTTCGGCGAGGACGAGGCGCTTGAGCTGACGCACCGCGCCAGCAGCCGCCGCATTTTCGCCTCCGGCGCGCTCCGCGCCGCCGAAGCGCTCTGCGCGCGCAAGCCCGGCTGGTACACGCTCGACGAGCTGCTATTCAATCAACAATAAGGATGAATTCGTAATATGGAAACAATCAAACCCAGAACCCTATCCGGCTTCATGGAGCTGCTGCCCGCGCCGCAGATGCAGCTCGAGCGCATGATGCAGATCCTGCGCGAGACCTATGCGCTCTACGGCTTCACGCCGCTCGACACCCCGCTGCTGGAATCCTCCGAGATTCTGCTGGCCAAGGGCGGCGGCGAGACGGAAAAGCAGATCTACCGCTTCCAGAAGGGCGACAGTGATCTTGCGCTGCGCTTTGACCTGACCGTTCCGCTGGCCAAATACGTCGCGCTGCACGCCAACGAGCTGTCCTTCCCCTTCCGGCGCTATCAGATCGGCAAGGTCTATCGCGGCGAACGCGCCCAGCGCGGCCGCTTCCGCGAGTTTTATCAGGCCGACATCGACATCATCGGCGACGGCAAGCTCGACATTCTCAACGAGGCCGAGATTCCGTCCATCATCTATACCATTTTCCGCCGCTTCGGCCTCAAGCGCTTCACCATCCGCGTCAACAACCGCAAGCTGCTCAACGGCTTCTATGCCCTGCTCGGCCTGAGCGGGCAGTCCGGCGACATCATGCGCACCGTCGACAAGCTCGACAAGATCGGCGCGGAGAAGGTACGCGTGATCCTGATCGAGGACTGCGGCGTTTCGGAGGAGCTGGCCGACGAGATCTTGCGCTTCATCGCCATTCGCGGCACGAACGCCGAGGTTCTGGACGCGCTGCAGGCATGGAGCGGCAAAAACGAGGTCTTTGACACCGGCCTTGCCGAGCTGACGGCCGTCGCCGCGCAGCTGAGCGCCTTCGGCGTGCCCGAGGAGAACTTCGCCATTGACCTGACGATCGCGCGCGGTCTGGACTACTACACCGGCACGGTCTATGAAACGACCCTCGACGACCACCGTGAGATCGGCTCGGTCTGCTCCGGCGGCCGCTACGACGATCTTGCCGCCTACTACACCGACCGCAAGCTCCCCGGCGTGGGCATCTCCATCGGTCTGACGCGCCTGTTCTACGTCCTCGGCGAGCAGGGAATGCTCAACGACGCGCTTCCGACCGCCCCTGCCGACTGCCTGCTGCTGCCGATGACGGACGATCTGTCCGCAGCCGTCCGCCTTGCGACGGCGCTGCGGCAGGCCGGGATCCGCACGCAGCTCTATTCCGAGCAGAAGAAGTTCAAGGCCAAAATGCAGTATGCCGACAAGCTGGGCATTCCCTATGTGATCTTCCTCGGCGAGGACGAGATCGCGCGCGGCGAATGCTCCGTGAAGGAGCTGCGCACCGGCGAGCAGGTCAGCCTGCCGGTCGACGGCGCAATTGCGCACATTCGAGCCGGGATCGCCGCGCTGGCATCCGGTTCGGTCATCATTGAAAAATAAATTTTTAGCGAGACGCTTTGGCGTCTCCGAAAAAGGGGATAAAACATGACACAGTCAAGAACTCATACCTGCGGCGCGCTCCGGCTCAACGACGCGGGCAAAACCGTCACGCTGGCCGGCTGGATGGAAAACCTCCGCGTTGTCGGCAGCAGCCTCGCCTTCGTCGTGCTCCGCGATTTTTACGGCACGACGCAGGTCGTGCTCGAGACCGAGGAGATGATCCAGTCCGTCAAGGCGCTGAACAAGGAATCCACGATCTCCGTCACCGGCGTTGTGCGCGAGCGCGCCAGCAAGAACCCGAAGCAGCCCACCGGCGAGATCGAGGTCGTCCCGGAGAAGATCGAGGTGCTCGGCCGCTGCCGCTATAACGAGCTGCCCTTCGAGATCAACCGCAGCCGCGAGGCCGACGAGGCCATCCGCCTGAAATACCGCTATCTCGATCTGCGCAATCCCGAGGTCAAGAAGAACATCGTTCTGCGCTGCAACGTCGTGTCGGCTCTGCGCCGCGCCATGACCGAGCATGATTTCCTCGAGATCACGACGCCGATTCTGACCGTCTCCTCGCCCGAGGGCGCGCGCGACTATCTGGTTCCCGCGAGAAAGCACCCCGGCAAATTCTATGCCCTGCCGCAGGCGCCGCAGCAGTTCAAGCAGCTTCTGATGACCTCCGGCTTTGACCGCTATTTCCAGATCGCGCCCTGCTTCCGCGACGAGGACGCCCGTGGCGACCGCAGCCCCGGCGAGTTCTACCAGCTCGATATGGAAATGGCCTTTGCCACGCAGGACGACGTGTTCGCCGTGCTCGAGGATGTGCTGCCGCCGATCTTTGCCAAATACGGCAAATATGACGTTGCCTCCTCCGCCCCGTTCCGCCGCATCCCCTATGCCGAGGCCATGGAGCGCTACGGCTCGGACAAGCCCGATCTGCGCATCGATCTTGAGGTGCAGGACATGACCGAGCTGGTCAAGGGCATCGACTTTGCCCCGTTCGCAGAGGGCAACGCCGTCAAGGCCATCGTCGTCGACAACTGCGAGCTGGCCAGAAAGGCCGTCGATAAGCTCGTCGCCGAGACGGAGGTCATCTCCGGCACCAAGCCGATGTGGTTCAAGCTCGGCGCAGACGGCGAGCTCTCCGGCGGCATCGCCAAGTTCCTTGCCGACCGCAAGGACGCCGTTGTCTCCGCACTGGGGCTGAAGCCCGGCTGCCTCGTCGGCGTCGCCGCGGGCAAGAAGACCGCCGCGCAGAAGTGTGCAGGCGTCCTGCGCAAGCTGCTCGGCGCAGCCGTCCCCGGCCATATGGACAAGGAGCGCTATGAATTCTGCTGGATCGTCGACTTCCCGATGTATGAGATCGGCGAGGAAAGCGGCGAGCTGGAGTTCTGCCACAATCCGTTCTCCATGCCGAACGGCGGTCTGGAAATTCTGGAAAAGGCCGAGCGCGGCGAGGTCGACCCGCTGAGCATCAACGCCTATCAGTATGACCTCGTCTGCAACGGCGTGGAGCTTTCCTCCGGTGCGGTTCGGAATCACGATCCCGAGATCATGATCAAGGCCTTCGAGCTGGTGCGCCTCGGCGAGGACGATGTCAAGGCCAAGTTCCCGGCCATGTACAACGCGTTCTGCTATGGTGCGCCCCCCCATGCCGGTATCGCCCCTGGCGTCGACCGTATGGTCATGCTGCTGGCCGGTGAGGATTCCATCCGCGAGGTCATTCCCTTCCCGATGAACAAAAATGCGCAGGATCTGATGATGGGCGCTCCGTCCACCGTCGATCAGAAGCAGCTCGACGAGGTGCACATCGCGCTTGTCGGTGAGCTTGAAAAATAATGGAGCTCTGATTCAATCGCAAGAGCGGTCAGCGAGGGATTTTGTTCCAGATCGAGGTTTGGAAATTGCAGGAATCCTTTACGTATTTCAAGATTTTCAAACCGATAA
>URCY01000066.1 GCA_900546415.1 uncultured Eubacteriales bacterium | reverse complement strand
TCCTGCGATTTCCAAACCTCAATCTGGAACAAAATCCCTCGCTGATCGCTCTTGCAATTGAATCAGAGGCTCCCTAGGAAAACAGGCGGCGCGTAGAAGAAGTGAAGTGCAGGGCAACGCCCCGCACTTCACTTCTTTCAGACTGTCAAAAAAGTCCGGAACCGTCAAAATCAGGCAACAAATAAGAGAGGTTTTACGGAATCCAAAGATTGGATTTCGCGTTCCGTATTTTCGATCCAGCCTACCGATTCTGTCATTGCAAGGAGGGCGCGTGCGCCCGACGCGGCAATCTTTAACGAAGCGATTTGCCATCCCGGAACGAAATATGGTTGCGCGGAACGAAACAGAACCCTGAAATAAAGAAAGAGAAAGCGAAACGACGCAGCAAATCCAATTTTTGTGATAGGGCTTCCTTTTTGCTACGTACTCCCGTGCTTCGCCACGGGATGCCGTACCTTTGGCTTATAGATTGCCACGTCGCTGCGCTCCTCGCAATGACACGAAAATTGGGACGTGTTTACTTGCTACGCAAGGATTTATACACGCTGACGAAGCCCGGCAGGTTTTGCAAAAAACCTGCCGGGCTTCGTATTCATTGTGTGCGCTCGTTTTGCCGTCCGACCGGATGTTGGACGCGTCGCGGCGCGTTATTTTCCCGGCTTGAAGCTGTCCTTCAGGCTGACGGAGCGGTTAAAGACAAGATGCTCAGGGGAGGAATCCTTGCTGTCGGGGCAGAAATAGCCCAGACGCATGAACTGGAAGGACTCGGGCGCTGCGGCATCTGCCAGCGCGGCCTCGACCTTGCAGCCGGTCAGAACCTCGAGCGAGTCGGGGTTCAGGCAGTCGAGGAAATTCTTGTCGGCGGCGTCGGGGTCAGGGTCGGTGAAGAGGTTGGAATACAGGCGCACCTCGGCGTCGAGCGCGTTGGTCGCGTCGACCCAGTGCACGGTGGATTTGACCTTGCGTCCGTCAGCGGGGTTGCCGCCGCGGGATTCCGGGTCATATTCGCAGAAGACCTCGACGACCTGCCCGTTTTCGTCCTTGCGGCAGCCGGTGCATTTGACGACGTAAGCGCCCTTCAGGCGCACCTCGTTGCCGGGGAAGAAGCGGAAGAATTTGCCGACCTTTTCCTCCATAAAATCGTCCTGCTCGATCCAGAGCGAACGGGAGAAGGTGACCTCGCGGCTGCCCAGCTCGGGATGGTCGGGATGGTTTTCGACAGGGAAGCGCTCCTGCCGGTCGGCCGGATAGTTTGTGATCGTCAGGCGCAGGGGGCGCAGAACGGCCATGGCGCGCTTGGCCGTGTCGTTGAGATCCTCGCGCAGGCAGTGCTCCAAAAAGCCGAACTCGACCGTGGAGGCCGCCTTCGACACGCCGATGCGTTCGCAGAAGCTGCGGACGGACTTCGGCGTGTAGCCCCGGCGGCGCAGGCCGCAGAGCGTCGGCATACGCGGGTCGTCCCAGCCGGAGACGCGCCCCTCCTCGACCAGAAGGCGCAGCTTGCGCTTGGACATCACGGTGTAGTTGATGCCAAGACGGGCAAACTCGATCTGGCGCGGCTTGCTGGGCAGGTCGCAGTGCTCGACGACCCAGTTATAAAGCGGGCGATGCGCCTCAAACTCCAGCGAGCAGAGCGAGTGCGTGATGTGCTCCATGGCGTCCTCGATCGGGTGGGCGAAGTCGTACATGGGATAGATGCACCATTTATCGCCCGTGGCGTGGTGAGGCATGTGGTTGATGCGGTAGATCGCCGGGTCGCGCATGTTGAAGTTGCCAGAGGCAAGGTCGATCTTTGCGCGCAGCGTCATTGCGCCGTTGGGGAATTCCCCGGCGCGCATTCTGCGGAACAGGTCAAGCGATTCCTCGATCGGACGGTCGCGGTAGGGGCTTCTGGCCGGGGTGGTCAGATCGCCGCGATATTCGCGCATCTGCTCGGGCGTCAGCTCGCAGACATAGGCGAGGCCTTTTTTGATCAGCTCCTCGGCGCATTCGTACATTTTGTCGAAATACTGCGAGGCATAGAAAAAGCGGTCGTCCCAGTCGAAGCCCAGCCAGTGGATGTCCTCCTTGATCGCATCGACGTACTCGGTGTCCTCCTTGGTGGGGTTCGTGTCGTCCATGCGCAGGTTGCAGATGCCGCCGAATTTTTCTGCCGTGCCGAAATCGATGCACAGCGCCTTGCAGTGGCCGATGTGCAGATAGCCGTTCGGCTCGGGCGGAAAACGGGTGTGCACCTGCATACCCTCAAACTGGCCGCCCTGCGCGATGTCCTCGGCGACGAACGCCTCAATGAAATTTTTAGTCTCGGGAATGATGATCTCTTCCGCCATGACGATGTTCCTCTCAGTAAAAATAATCCCTCATATTATATAACAACTTGCCGGATTTCGCAACGGGTTTGTGAAAATTCTTGCATTCACGCAGAGAAATTTGAAAACAATCCGTGAAATTCAGAAATTTTGGTTGTCAAGCGGCAAAAAATATAATAGAATAGAAGCACACAAATCGATACAAAGGAGTGGTTCCCCATGAACGAGCCGAAGTATCGTCGGGTACTTCTGAAGATCAGCGGCGAGGCGCTGGCCGGCGACGCGCATCGCGGACTGAATTTTGATGTGATCGGCAGCGTCTGCGACGTTGTGAAGCAATGCGTCGAGGCGGGGGTGCAGGTCGGCATCGTCGTTGGCGGCGGCAATTTCTGGCGCGGCATGAAGGACGGCGGCGACCGGATGGAGCGCACCCGCGCAGACCATATGGGTATGCTCGCCACGGTCATCAACTGCCTGGCGCTGGCCGACAGCTTTGAGCAGCGCGGCGTGGATGTGCGTGTGCAGACCGCAATCGAGATGAACCGCATCGCCGAGCCGTACATCCGCAGCAGGGCGATCCGTCATCTGGAGAAGGGGCGCGTGGTCATTTTCGGCTGCGGCACGGGCAATCCCTTCTTCTCCACCGACACCGGCGCTGTCCTGCGCGCTGCCGAGATCAACGCCGACGCCATCCTGCTGGCCAAGAACATCGACGGCGTCTATTCCGACGACCCGGCGAAGAATCCGGCAGCGGAGAAATTTGACGAGATCACCTATGAGGAGGTGCTCGCGCGGCACCTGATGGTCATGGACAGCACCGCGACCAGCCTCTCGATGGATAATCATATCCCGATCATTCTGTTTGCGCTCAAGGATCCGGAAAATATCTACCGGGTCGTGATGGGAGAAAAAATCGGAACCGTCGTTTCCGAACAACAATAAGGAGGACGCACCATGTCAGTAGATTTCAAGGAATTTAACCGCAAGATGGACAAGACCCTGGAGGTTCTTCAGGAGAATTTCGGTGCGATCCGCGCCGGACGCGCCAATGCACGCGTGCTCGACCGCATCACCGTGGAATATTACGGCGTTGAGACGCCGGTCGGTCAGGTCGGCTCGATCTCCTCGCCGGACGCCCGCACGCTGGTCATCCAGCCGTGGGACGGCTCGCTGCTCAAGAAGATCGAAAAGGCCATCCAGACCTCCGAGCTGGGCATCAATCCGCAGAACGACGGCCGCGTGATCCGTCTGGTCTTCCCGCAGCTCACCGAGGAGCGCCGCCGCGAGCTGGTCAAGCAGGTCAAGAAATACGGCGAGGAGGGCAAGGTCGCCGTCCGCAACATCCGCCGCGATGCCATGGACTATATCAAAAAGCTTAAAAAGGACTCCGAGATCACCGAGGACGACCAGAAAAAGGCCGAGAAGGATCTTCAGGAGCTGACCGATAAGTATATCAAGAAGGTCGACGACGCCTGCGCCGTCAAGGAAAAGGAACTGATGGAGATCTGATCCGTCGAACGAATGTCATTCCGTGCGCGGGGCGCTTTGCAGCCCTGCGCCGAATGGCATTCATTTTGTGTTGATTCTAAGGAGAACCTATGCTGTTTCGCAAGAAGAAAACCGCCGCGCCGCGCGTGATCCCGACGCATATTGCCATCGTCATGGACGGCAACGGCCGCTGGGCAAAGCGGCGCGGTCTGCCGCGTCAGGCTGGGCACAAGGTCGGCGCGGAGGCCTTCCGCACGATCGCAAACTACGCCAAATCCATCGGCCTGAGCTATCTGACGGTCTATGCCTTCTCCACCGAGAACTGGAAACGCTCAGACGAGGAGGTCGGCGCCATCATGGAGCTGCTGGAGCGCTATCTGCGCGAGGCGATTGCCGATATGGACAAGAACCGTGTGCGCTTCCGCTTCTTCGGCGACCTGAGCCGCCTGTCGCCGGAGCTTCGGGAGGAGGCACGCATCGCGGCCGAGCGTTCGTCCAAATATGAGGGCGTTCAGGTGAATTTCTGCCTGAATTACGGCGGCCGCGCCGAAATTTTGCGCGCGGCGCAGCGCTTTGCCGCGCAATGTGCGGCGGGTGAGGCCAAGCCCGAGGAGCTGACGGAGCAGCGGTTCTCTGAGCTGATGTATTCCGCGGGCATCCCCGACCCGGAGCTGGTCATCCGCCCGGGCGGCGAGCTGAGAATTTCCAATTTTCTGTTATGGCAGTCGGCCTATGCCGAATATTATTTTACCGATGTCCTCTGGCCGGACTTCGGCCCGAAGGAGCTTGATCTGGCGATTGACGCGTTCAACCACCGCAACCGCCGCTTTGGAGGTGCAAAATAACCCATGCTGACGAGAATTCTGGCAGCGGCGGTCGGCCTGCCGCTGCTGCTTGCGATCATTCTGTTCCTGCCGCCGGTCGCGACGGCGATCCTTTTTGCCGCCGCCTGTGCGATCGGCGCATACGAAATGCTCTGGCGCACCGGCATCCTGAAGCACAAGCGCATCCTGTGCTACACCGTGCTCATGGCCGTGGCGACCGTTCTGTGGTCGTGGGCGATGCAGAGCGGACGGCTCACGGGCGAGAAGGCGTGGCTTGCTGCGCTGGCGGGGCTGTTTGTGTTCTTCGTCGCGCTGTTCTGCGAGCTGCTGGCCGCGCACACGGCGCTGTCGTTCACGTCGCTTTTTGCGGCCGTGTTCAGCGGCGTGATCTATCCGATTCTGATCGCCTCGCTGGCGCGCCTGCGCTGCATGGACGCCGGCCATGCCTTCCCGTACCTGACGCTGACGGTGTTCCTGCTGTCGATGATCGCCGATTCCGGCGCGTATTTCGTCGGCAGAGCCTGCGGAAAGCATAAGCTTGCGCCCGTCGTCAGCCCGAAAAAGACGTGGGAGGGCGTGATCGGCGGCGTGATTTGCAACATCGCTTTTATGCTGCTCTATCTCTTCCTGATCTCGAAATTCTGCGGCGTGACCGTGCGTTATTGGACGGCGCCGATCTACGGCGTCCTCGGCGCGGCGGCGTCCGTCGTCGGCGACCTGACGCTCTCGGTCGTGAAGCGTCAGGTCAAGCTCAAGGACTACGGCAACCTGATCCCCGGCCACGGCGGCATCCTTGACCGCTTTGACAGCACCATGCTCGTCGCTCCGCTGACGGAGCTGCTGGTGCTGCTGCTGCCGTTTGCGGTGTAAGCCCATGACGCAGAGCTTATCGATCCTCGGAAGCACCGGCTCGATCGGCCGCCAGACCCTTGAGGTCGCCGAGCAGCTCTCCGTCCGCGTGGCGGCGCTCACGGCCGGGAGCAACGTCGAGCGCATGGCCGAGCAGTGCCGCAAATTCCGGCCGTCTCTGGCCGTGATGGCGACGGAGCAGGCGGCCGACGCGCTGTGTGCGCGCATCGCCGATCTGCCGATCCGCGTGCGTTCCGGCATGGACGGCCTGATCGAGGCCGCCGAGCTGGACGAGACCGACACCGTCGTGACGGCCGTGGTCGGCATGGTCGGCCTCAGGCCGACGCTGGCCGCGATCGCCAAGAAAAAGCGCATCGCGCTTGCCAACAAAGAAACGCTCGTCTGCGCCGGAGAGCTGGTCATGGCGGCGGCGCGTGCCTCCGGGGCGGAGATCATCCCGGTGGACTCCGAGCACTCGGCCATTTTTCAGTGCTTGATGGGCGCGCACGGCAAGGAGGAGATCCGCCGTCTGATCCTGACCTGCTCGGGCGGCCCCTTCTTTGGCAAAAAGCCGGAGGAGCTGCACGGCGTGACCAAGGCCGACGCGCTCAGGCACCCGAACTGGCGCATGGGCGCGAAGATCACGGTCGACTGCGCCACGCTGATGAACAAGGGACTCGAGGTCATCGAGGCCATGCGGCTGTATGACCTGCCGCTGTCGCAGGTGGACGTGGTCATTCACCGGCAGAGCATCGTGCATTCGCTCGTGGAGTTCCGCGACGGCGCGGTGCTGGCGCAGCTCGGCGTGCCGGATATGCGCATTCCGATCCGTCTTGCCATGACCTATCCTTACCGCGCGGAAAACCCCGCGCCGCCGCTCGATCTTCTGACCTGCGGCGCGCTGACCTTCGACCGCCCCGACCGCGAGGCGTTCCCATGCCTTGCGCTTGCCGAGGAGGCCGCCGAACGCGGCGGAAACGTCTGCGCGGCTATGAACGGCGCGAACGAGGCCGCCGTTGCGCTGTTCCTTCAAGACCGCATCGGCTTTTATGACATTGCGCGGCTCGTGCGCAGGGCGACGGACGCCGTCGACTTTGTTGCGCGGCCGGATCTCGAAGCGCTGCTCGCGGCGGACGCCGCCGCGCGAAACGTGGTGCTCGCGGAATTCTGAGGTGAATCTATGATCGTTTTTTATATCGTTCTGGCAATTCTGCTCTTCGGCCTGCTGATCTTTGTGCATGAGTTCGGCCATTTCATCACGGCGAAGCTCTTCGGCGTGCGCGTGAACGAATTTTCAATGTTCATGGGCCCGGCGATCTGGAAAAAACAGAAGGGCGAGACGCTCTATGCCCTGCGCTGCATCCCCATCGGCGGCTACTGCGCCATGGAGGGCGAGGACGGCGACAGCGACGATCCGCGCTCGTTCACGAATGCGGCGATCTGGAAGCGCTTCATCATCCTGATCGCCGGCGCGGCGATGAACCTGCTGGCGGGCTTCGTGCTGATGCTCCTGCTCGTCGGCTTCGCGTTCGAGATCGTGCCCACGAGAACCGTTGCAAGCATCCAGCCGGAGCGCCCGTTTGCCGGCCAGCTTCAGGCTGGAGACGAGATCTATTCCGTCAACGGCGAGCGCGTTTACGTCCAACAGGACATCACCATGCTGCTCGACCGCAACACGAGCGGCAAACAGGAGCTGGTCGTCATTCGCGACGGTGAGAAGGTTGCGCTGCACGACGTGCCCATGGCGCGCGACTACGGAGACGCGGACGACCTGCGCTACGGCTTCAACGTGGAATACCAAGACAAAACCGTCGGCGGCGTGATCTCGTATTCGTGGAACAGCTGCCGCGACTTTGTGCGTCTGGTGCGTCTGTCTCTGCAGGATCTTGTGGGCGGCAGAGCCAGCATGAAGGATCTTTCCGGCCCGGTCGGCATCGTCGCGGTCGTGAGCGAACAGGGAAGCGCGGCCGAGAGCATCGGTGACGGCATCGCGAATGTGGTCTATCTGTTTGCGCTGATTGCGGTCAATCTGGCGGTCATGAACCTGCTGCCGATCCCCGCGCTCGACGGCGGCCGCGTGGTGTGTATGCTGCTGAGCTACGTCATTGAAAAAATCATCCGCAGAAAGCTCAATCCGAAGATCGAGGGCTATCTGCATGCGGGCTTCATGATCCTGCTGCTGGCGCTGATGGCGTTCATCGCCGTGCAGGACGTTATCAAACTGTTTTAGAGGCGAATATGACTAGACAAATTACAGTCGGCGGATTGAAGATCGGCGGCGGCGCGCCGGTGTCGATCCAGTCCATGCTGAACATCCCCAACACAAACATCGACGGCTGCCTCGAGCAGATCGAGGCGCTGCGCCGCGCCGGATGCGAGCTGGTGCGCCTGTCCGTTCTGGACATGGAGGCCGCCGAGGCCTTCGGCAGGATCGCGCAGCGCTCGCCGCTGCCGCTCGTGGCCGACATCCATTTTGACTATCGGCTGGCGCTTGCCGCCGCCGAAAACGGCGCGGCCAAGATCCGCATCAACCCCGGCAACATCGGCGGCGAGGCGCGTGTGAAGGCGGTCGTCGACTGCTGCAAGGCGCATCATATCCCCATCCGCATCGGTGTCAACGGCGGCAGTCTGGACAAAAGACTGCTGGAAAAATACGGCCATCCGACGCCCGAGGCGCTGGTCGAGAGCGCGTTTTCGCACATTGCGCTGCTTGAAAAATTCGGCTTTTACGACACCTGCGTGTCGATGAAATCCAGCTCCGTGCCGCTGATGATGCAGGCCTACCGCCTGTTCTCCGAGCGGTCGGATTATCCGCTGCACCTCGGCGTGACCGAAACGGGCACAAAATACATGGGCACGATCAAGTCCGCCATGGGCATCGGCGGTCTGCTCTGCATGGGCATCGGCGATACGATCCGCGTCTCGCTGACGGACGACCCCGTCGAGGAGGTCAAGGCGGCCAAGGCCATTCTGAAGGCCGCCGGGCTGCGCCGGGGCGTGAATTTTATCTCCTGTCCGACCTGCGGCCGGACAAAGATCGACCTCATCAACCTCGCCAAACGCGCCGAGAGCGCGCTGGCCGACGTCGATAAGGACATCACGGTCGCCGTCATGGGCTGCATCGTCAACGGCCCCGGCGAGGCGCGCGAGGCCGACGTCGGCATTGCCGGCGGCGACGGCTGCGGCGTCCTGTTCGTCAAGGGCGAGCTGAAGGAGAAGCTGCCCTATGACGAGCTGCTTGGCGCGCTGCTGCGCTACGTTGAGAAACTATAAGGAACCTCTGAATAAATCAGCTGCGGCGCTCAGCGGGTCTTTTGCCCCAACT
>URCY01000065.1 GCA_900546415.1 uncultured Eubacteriales bacterium | reverse complement strand
TGAAAATCTTGAAATACGTAAAGGATTCCTGCAATTTTCAAACCTCGATCTGGAAAAAAATCCCTCGCTGACCGCTCTTGCGATTGAATCAGAGCTTCCTTATTTTTTCACAAGCGCATGAAATACCGTCATTTTGACAGAAAATGCGCCTGTATTTTTTATAATTGTAGCGCGAAGTGGGCGCTTCGTCAATACCAAATTATCGCACCCGACCGGACAAATGCTTTTGCTGCGCAGACAAAACGCAGCAGAAGCGCTCAACGGAATGATCCGTGCGGGCGGAGGCTCGCACGGATCGGGACTCGGACCGGCGGCGTTACAGACGGCGCAGCAGCCTGTGCATTTCTGCAAGCTCCTGCGACTGCGTGTCGATGATGCCGCAAAGAGTGGGTCTGAGCGTCTCGCAGACCGGCAGGCGCAGCGCGTTGCGCGCCATCTCGACGGCGCCCTCGTGGTGCGGCAGCATCCGGAGCAGAAAGCCGACGTTGAGGTTCGCGGACTCGCAGGCCGCACCCATGCGCGCGAACATCGTCTCGGTGATGCGCCGGTAGCGCGCGGCATAGCGCGCCAGCTCCGTCTCGGTGTTCTGCGGACGGCCGCAGTCCGGCAGGGCGTCCTGCATCGTTTCAATGCCCCGCGTCTGCTCGATGATGATGCGGTCGGCTAGCTCCTGCAGCGGCACGCAGGTCGTGTATTGCAGCAGGTTCTGCGCCATCTCGATGGCGGCCTGATGGTGCGGGATCATCTGCACGATAAAATTATGCGAAACGCTGTCCGTTTCGAGCGCGGTCGTCATGGCCAGCGTCATTGTGCCCAGAATTTCGCGGCTGCGCGCGTAATAGCGCTCCGCGACGCGGCTCAGGTTCATGCGATCGACCTCCTTATTTTCCTGATTTTCCTGCGCCATTCTATGCGCGTCGGGCGCGAGCGTGACAGCACGCGCAGAAAAGTGTGCCGAGCCGCGATTTCGGTCTGTGCAAACCCAAAAATGTGTGTTATAATAATTATGATAAGCTCGAAATGATAACGCTTCACCGCCCGGAAGGGGCGGAAAAGGAGGATGCGGATGACGCGGGGACAGGTGTGTCTGCGGCGCGGCGAGGAGCGCAGGCTGCTGGCCGGAAGTAACTGGATCTTTGACAATCAGATCGACTGGGTCGATCAATTCTGCGTCGACGGCTCGGTCGTCGAGGTGCTCGACAGCCGTCAGCGGCCAATGGGGCTGGGCTTTTTCAACGGCCGCTCCAAGATCGCCGTGCGGATGCTGACGCGCGACGTCAATGAGACGGTCGACGGCGCGTTTCTGCGGCGGCGCATCGAGGCGGCGTGGCAGAACCGGCGGCTGCTGGGCTTTGAGAACGCCTGCCGCGTCGTGTTCGGCGAGCCGGACGGGCTTCCCGGCCTGACGGTGGACAAATTCGACCGCTGTCTGTCCTTCCAGATCGTCTCGCTGGGCATGGCGCGCTTTCAGGAGGAGATCGTGCAGGCGCTGGCCGGGATTTTTGAGCCGGAATGCATCTTTGAGCGCAACGACGTGCCCGTGCGCGAGAAGGAGGGACTGCCGCTGCGCAAGGGCTGCGTCTACGGCGCGAAGCCCGAGGCGCTCTGGATCCGCGAGCACGACGCGTGGATGCGCGTGGACATCGAGAACGGGCAGAAGACCGGACATTTCCTCGATCAGCAGGAAAATCGCGGCCGCTTAAAGCCGTATTGCAGCGGGCGCGCGGTGCTCGACCTCTGCTGCCACACCGGCGGCTTCGGCATCCATGCCGCGCTCTACGGCGCGGAGACGGTCGAGGCGGTCGACGTGTCGGAGGCGGCGCTGGCCATGGTGCGCGAGAACGCCGCGCGAAACGGCGTCTCCGACCGCGTGCGCACGACCTGCGCCAACGTGTTTGACCTTGCGCGGCAGTATGCCGACGAGGGGCGGCGCTTCGGCGCGGTGATCTGCGATCCGCCGGCCTTTGCCAAGAGCCGCAGGGCGCTCGACGCGGCCTATCGCGGCTACAAGGAGCTGAACCTGCGCTGTATGCAGATGCTCGAGCCGGGCGGCTTCCTGCTGACCTGCTCGTGCAGCCAGTTCATGACCCAGCCGCTCTTCGAGCAAATGCTCCGCGAGGCGGCGGCCGACAGCGGGCGCAGCGTGCGTCTTCTGGAGCGGCTGATGCAGGCGCGCGACCATCCGGCCGCGCTGGCCGAGGAGCACGCGGCCTATCTCAAGGGCTGCATCCTGCAGGCCCTATAAGGAGAGAAGCATATGTATGAGATCATTGCCCAGATCGTCAGGCGCGCCGGGGCGACGGTGCTGCGGGCACACGACATCGAGCGCTCCGTGCGCCAGAAAACGCTGCCCTGCGACCTCGTGACGGAATATGACGGCGCGGTGCAGGAGCAGCTGCGGCGCGAGCTGCTTGCGGCCTTCCCGGACGCCGGGTTTTACGGCGAGGAGGAGGCCGAGCACGACCTTGCCGGCAAGCGCGCCGTGTTCATCGTCGATCCGATTGACGGCACGACGAATTTCGTCCGGCATCTGCACCACAGCTGCATCTCCGTCGGCCTCTGCGTCGACGGGAAAATGGAATACGGCGCGGTCTATAACCCCTATTTCGACGAACTGTTCACGGCGCAGCGCGGCTGCGGCGCGTTTCTGAACGGGGAGGCGATCCGCTGCACGGACGCCGACCTTGCCCACAGCCTTGTGCTCTTCGGCAGCGCAATCTATTACCGCGAGACCATCCCGTTCACGCAGGCGCTCGTCTGCGAGCTGCTGCCCGATACGCTGGATTTCCGGCGCGGCGGCTCTGCGGCGCTCGACCTGTGCTATCTGGCCGCGGGACGCGGCGACCTGTTCTTCGAATGCTGCCTGCGGCCGTGGGATTACGCCGCCGGGAGCCTGATCGCGCAGGAGGCCGGGGCGACCGTGACCGCCCTCGACGGCTCGCCGCTGCGCTTCGTCGACCGCTGCTCCGTCGCCGGGGGCAACGCGAACAACTACCCCGCGCTGCTCGAGCGCGTGGAAAAAATCCGAAATCTGGAACAAAATCCCCCGCTGACCACTCTTGCGATTGAATCAGAACTTCCCAAAAACTGAAAGGAGATCCGAAATGAAAAAGAGACTCGTTCTGCTGCTCAGCCTGCTGCTGGCGCTCAGCGTGCTTTTGCAGGGCTGCCTGATGCCGTTCCCGTCGGACCGCTTCGACTATCTGACCGAGGAGACGACGGAGCCGACCAAGCCGACCGACCGCGGCGAGCCTGCCGAGGCCGATTCCTACCTGCCCTATGACGAGTTCCCGCGTCCGGAGGAGGCCGAGCTGGAGCCGGTCGCCTTTGAGGACATGGAATACACCCGGCCGGACGCCGCCGCGCTGTGCAAGGCACTGGGCGAGCTGGAGAAGCTTGTCAAGGACGGCGGCTCGTTCGACGAGGTCGGCGCGGCCTTCGAGGCGGCCTACTCGGACTACAGCCTCTTCAACACGATGGACAGCCTGTCCTATATCCGCCACACGATCGACCTGAACGACGAATATTACGAGACGGAGAACAACTGGTGCGAGGAGCAATCGCCGCTGATCGAGCAGGCGCTGGAAAAGTGCTACATCGCCATGGGGCAGAGCGACCTGCGCGACCGTCTGGAGGAGGAATACTTCACCGAGGACTTCTTCGATTTTTATGACGAGAACCAGATCTATTCCAACGACCGCGTGGTCAAGCTGATGCAGAAGGACAACGACCTGCAGGCGCAGTATATGGCGCTGCAAAGCGACCAGACGATCGAGTGGAACGGCGAGGAGGTGCTCTATGAGGACATCATCGGCGACGAATCGCTCGATTATGACAGCTATCTGACGGCCTATCAGCTCTATTATAATAAGTATAACCCGCAGGTCGGCGAGATCTTTGCCGAGATGATCCGCACGCGCAACGAGATCGCCAGGGAGCTGGGCTACGACACCTTCGCCGATTTTGCCTATTCCTATTATTATGACCGCGACTACACGCCCGAGGAGGCCGAGGATTACCTCAGCGACATCGCCGCAGAGCTTGCACCGATGTATTTTTACGCAGTATACGGCGTGCAGAGCACAACCCCGTGCTCGACCGACGAGGTGCTCGACCTGTTCGAGAAAACGGTCTATCGCTTCGGCGGCGAATTCGCCACGTCCTACGAGTTCATGCAGGCCTATGACCTGATGGACATCACCGATTCGTCGAGCAAAATGCCCGGCTCGTATGTGACCTATCTCAGCTCGTATCAGATGCCCTTCCTCTATGTCTCGCCGACAGGCAAGCTGGACGACCTTCTGACCTGCTGCCACGAATTCGGTCATTTTGTCGACGGCTTCGTCAACTGCAACGGCACCAGCTCCATCGACTGCAACGAGATCTTCTCGCAGGGACTGGAATTCCTCTCCCTCAGCCGCGCGGAGCTGGACGACGACGAGCGCGAGGCGCTGACGATCAGCAAGGTCGCCGACTCGCTGATGACCTTCGTCTCGCAGGCGGCCTACGCCGAATTCGAGCTGCGCGCCTATGCCCTGCCGGACGATCAGCTCAACACCGAGGGACTGAACGCCCTCTTCCTCGAATGCATGGAGGAGTTCGGCCAGAGCTACACCGGCATGGAGGACATCATCGCCCCCGGCTGGATCGACATCCAGCATTTCCTGATCGCGCCGTACTACGTCATCAGCTACTGCGTCTCGAACGACGCCGCGCTGCAGATCTTCCAGCTTGAGGAGGAGAACGGCACGGGTCTGGAAACCTATCGCGCGCTGATGAGCACGTCCTCCGGGAACACGATCCTCGCGCTGCTCGAGGAGAACGGCATGGAGTCGCCCTTTGAGCCGGGACGGGTCGAGGAGCTGGCCGACTTCTTCGAGGATTATCTGTCATGAAATCAGACGTGATCGCCGCCGTCGCCACGGGCACGGCGCCCAGCGCCATCGGCATCCTGCGCCTCTCCGGCGCGGGCTGCGCCGAGGTCGCCGGGAAGATCTTTACGCTGAAAAGCGGCATCCCGCTCCGCGAGGCGCCGAACCGCAAGCTGATGCTCGGGTTGCTGCATGACCGGCAGGGTCGCGTCATTGACGCGGCTCTTGCCGTCTATTGCCGCGCGCCGCACAGCTACACCGGCGAGGACACCGTCGAGCTGCAATGCCACGGCTCGCCGGCCATGCTCGCGGCGGGGCTGGAGGCGCTGTTCGCCAACGGCGCAAGACAGGCCGGGCCGGGCGAATTCACGCGCCGCGCCTTTCTGAACGGGCAGCTCGACCTGACGCAGGCCGAGGCCGTGATCGATCTGATCGACGCGGAGACGGCGGACGCCGCCGCAAATGCCGCCGGTCAGCTCGGCGGCGCACTGCTCGAGCGGCTGCGGCCGGTCTATGACGCCCTGCGGGATCTTTGCAGCCAGTTCCACGCGATCCTGGACTATCCCGACGAGGAGATCGAGGAGCTTGGCGTCGAGGCCATCGGCGCGGCGCTGGCCGACGCGCAGAGGCGGCTGCACGCCGTCAGCGCGACCTACGAACGCGGAAGGCATCTGAAAAACGGCGTCCGGGCGGTGCTGCTCGGGCGGCCGAACGCCGGAAAGTCCTCGCTGCTCAACGCCCTTGCGGGCTATGACCGCGTGATCGTCACCGATGTCGCCGGCACGACGCGCGACACCGTCGAGGAGCCGATCCGGCTGGGCGGCGTCCTGCTGCGCCTGACCGACACGGCCGGAATCCGCGAATCACATGACGCGATCGAGGCCATGGGCGTTGCGCGCAGCGAACGCGCCGCGCAGGAGGCCGAGCTGGCCGTTTTCGTCTGCGACGCCGCGCAGCCGCTCAACGACGAGGATCGCCGCGCCATGCGTGCCGCACGCTCCGCGCCGCGCAGCCTCGCGCTGCTGAACAAGACCGATCTGCCGCAGGTCGTGCGGCCGGAGGAGCTGCCGTTTGAGACGGTACTGTCCGTCAGCGCCGCGACCGGCGAGGGGCTGGACGCCCTGCGCGAGCAGGTGGAGCGCTGGTTCGGGCAGGGACGGAGCTGCGACGGCTCGATTTTGACCAACGCGCGGCAGTTCGGCGCGCTGACCCGCGCCGAGGAGGCGCTGAGCCGCGCCGAGCGCGCCCTGCGCGGCGGCATGACGCCGGACGCCGTGCTCACGGACGCCGAGGAGGCCATGCAGGCGCTCGGCGAGGTGCTGGGCAGAACCGTCCGCGAGGACATTACCAACCGCATTTTTGAACGCTTCTGCGTCGGAAAGTGAGAGCTTATGCTGCAAACGCTGAAAAACGAATGTGACCGGCTCGGCGTGCGCCTTAACGATGCGCAGCTCGACGCGCTCTGCCGCTATGGCGAGGCGCTGCTCGAGAAAAACCGGGTCATGAATCTGACGGCCATCACCGACCCGCGCGAGGTCGCGCGGCTGCATTTTGCAGACTGCCTTGCGCTGACGACGCTGTTCGACTTTTCGGGCAAGACCGCCGTCGACGTCGGCTGCGGGGCGGGCTTTCCGGGCGTGCCGCTTCAGATCGCCGTGCCGTCCATGAAGCTGACGCTGCTCGACAGCCTCCAAAAGCGCATGACGTGGCTCGGGGAGACCGTGCGCGCGCTCGGTCTGCCGAGCGAGGTCGTCTGCTGCCGCGCGGAGGAATTCGACCGGCGGGAGCGCTATGACGTCGCGGTCTCGCGCGCCGTCGCGCGGCTGAACGTGCTGTGCGAGCTGTGCCTGCCGCTCGTGCGCGTGGGCGGCAGCTTTCTTGCCATGAAGGCCAGCGCCGCCGGGGAGGAGCTGGACGAGGCGCGCCGTGCCGTCGCCGTTCTCGGCGGCCGTGTGCGCACGGTCGCGTCCTATGAGCTGGGCGACCTGACGCGCCGCGTCGTGGTCATCGACAAGCTGCGCCCGACGCCCGCCGCCTATCCGCGCCGCTTCGCCAAGATCAAACAGAAACCACTGTAAAGGAAGTCCTTTCATGCGATATTTTGCCGGTACATACGATGTCGCCGTGATCGGCGCGGGGCACGCGGGCATTGAGGCCGCGCTGGTTGCCGCCCGACTGGGTCTGCGCACCGTTTTGTTCACGATCAATCTCGACGCCGTGGGCAACATGCCCTGCAACCCCGCCATCGGCGGAACGGGCAAGGGGCACCTTGTCCGCGAGCTGGACGCCCTCGGCGGCGAGATGGGCAAGGCCGCCGACGCCTGCTGCATCCAGTACCGGATGCTCAACCGGGGCAAGGGCCCGGCCGTGCACTCCCTGCGCGCGCAGGCCGACCGCCGCCGCTATCAGGAGCATATGAAGCAGCTGCTCGAGCGTGAGCCGCGCCTTGAGCTGAAGCAGGCAACCGTCACGGAGCTGTTGACCGAGAACGGCGCGCTCAGCGGCGTGGTCACGCAGCTCGGCGCGGAGTACCGCGTCAAGGCCTGCGTCGTGGCCGCCGGGACGTATCTTGACAGCCGCGTCATCATCGGCGACTGCTCGATCGCCTCCGGACCGGACGGGATGCGTCCCGCGCCGGAGCTGACCAAGAGCCTTGCCGCGCTCGGCCTGCGCCTGCGCCGCTTCAAGACCGGCACGCCCCCGCGCATCAACGCGCGCAGCGTCGATTTCAGCCGCATGGAGCTGCAGCCCGGCGACGACGATCCCGAGCCGTTTTCCCTCTCGACCGGGACGCCGCCGAAAAATCAGGCCGTCTGCTGGCTGACCTATACGAACGAAAAGACCCATGCCATCATCCGCGCCAACCTGGACCGCAGCCCGATCTATGACGGCTCGATCACGGGTGTTGGCCCGCGCTACTGCCCGAGCATCGAGACGAAGGTCGTGCGCTTTGCCGAAAAAAAGCGCCATCAGCTTTTCCTTGAGCCGTGCGGGCTGCACACCGACGAGATGTATTTACAGGGCTTTTCGTCCAGCCTGCCCGAGGATGTGCAGCTTGCCATGCTGCACACGGTCGCGGGACTGGAGCACGCCGAGATGCTGCGCCCGGCTTACGCGATCGAATATGACTGCGTCGATCCGACCGAGCTTTTTCCCACGCTCGAGACGAAAAAAATTCCCGGCCTTTACGGCGCGGGGCAGTTCAATGGCTCGTCGGGCTATGAGGAGGCGGCCGTGCAGGGCTTTGTGGCCGGCGCGAACGCGGCGCTGAAGATCCTGGGCCGCGAGCCGCTGATCCTCAAGCGCTCCGACGGCTACATCGGCACGCTGATCGACGACCTCGTCACGAAGGGCACGGAGGAGCCGTACCGCATCATGACCTCGCGCAGCGAGTACCGCCTGCTGCACCGGCAGGACAACGCCGACGAGCGCCTTGCGCCGATCGGCCATCGCATCGGTCTGCTCTCCGACGCGCAGCTGGCCGCCGTGGAGGAAAAATACCGCCTCGTCCGAGCCGAGATGAACCGACTGGAGCACAGCGGCGTGGCCGCGAGCGACGCGCTCAATGCGTTTCTGCGCGAACGCGGCTCGTCGCCGGTGGTCAGCGCGGCGCGTCTGGCCGATCTGCTGCGCCGTCCGGAGCTGACCTATGCCGACCTTGCGCCCTTCGACCGCGACCGTCCGGCGCTTCCGAAGGCCGTGACGGATCAGGTTGAGATTCGAATCAAATACGCCGGGTATCTTGCCCGGCAGGAAAAGCAGATCGAGGAATTTGCCCGCGAGGAATCCCGGCTGCTCCCGCCGGACGCCGATTACGACGGCATCCACGGGCTGCGCCTTGAGGCGCGGCAGAAGCTCAGCGCGATCCGCCCGCACAGCATCGGGCAGGCGGGGCGTATTTCCGGCGTCTCCCCGGCGGATATTGCCGTCCTGCTCATCTGGCTCGAAAACCGGAAATAGGCGCGGACTGGGCGAAGCGGGGCTTCGCAATGATATACAGCTTCGCTGCATGATATATGCTGCCGCATATGATATACGGCCTCGCGGCCGTATGATATAGCGCCCCAAGTGTAGCGCTATGGCGGTGTCCCTGCGGGACGAATCAGAATTTTGGAATTCTGCCGGTTCCTGCTACCGTGCTTCGTCCCGGGATGCCATGCCTTTGGCTTTAAGATTGCCACGGCCGCAGAGCGGCCTCGCAATGACACGAAAATGGTAGGCTTTTCGTAAAAAACCTACCATTTTTATTTCTGATACTGATTCTTGATTAAAATATTGAATCAAGAATCCCGTGTGCTACGCAC
>URCY01000064.1 GCA_900546415.1 uncultured Eubacteriales bacterium | reverse complement strand
GGGCGCACGCGCCCTCCTCGCAATGACAAATCTGGTGGGTTTTGCGGGAAAACGGAACGATTTCCGGAATGAACGTTTGAAAAACGGTGCGGAGCGACACTGCGCAAAGAATGCGCCCTCCTCGCAATGACAAATTTTGTAGGTTTTGCGGGAAAACGGAGCAATCTCCGGAACGAAACGTTTGAAAAACGGTGCAGAGCGACACCGCGCAAAAAATAACCGCAAAAAATGAAAAACGTCCGTTATCCAAATAAAAACGTTCCAAGTTCGTGTCATTGCGAGGCCGCAGCGCGGCCGTGGCAATCTTAAAGCTGAAGGCATGGCATCCCGTGGCGAAGCACGGGAGCACGAAGCAAGAGGGAATCCCTATTACAAAAAAGGGGATTCGCTGCTTCATTCTGCTTCCTCGTTCTTTATTTATGGTTCTGTTTCGTTCCGCGCAGCCATAGTTCGTTCCGGAATGGCAAATCGATTCGTTAAAGATTGCCGCGTCAGTCCTCCGACAGCTCGGCGACCAGCTTGGCGTCGCTGACCGCCAGCGCAAGCTGAAGCTTGTTTTCCAGACCCGTTTTTTGCAGCATGTTCGCCACATGGAATTTGACCGTCGACATTTCACAGCCCATCTCCGCCGCGATGCGTGTGTAGGATAGGCCGCGCAGCAGATGCCGCAGAACCTTCAGCTCCGTCTTTGTAAACTCCGTGCTTTTTGCCATGCCGATCTCGACGGTCGGAGGCGCGTCCGGAAAGATGTGTTCACCGGCCATCGTCTGCCGGACGACATCCATCAAGCGGCTCTTCGTGGAGTCCTTGTACCACAGGCTGTCCGCCCCGGCTCGCTTCGCCTCGTCCAGAACGGCGCAGTCGATCAGCGAGGTCACAACAATGATCTTGCTCTTCGGCTGTATGGCCTTGATCCGGCGAACGGCGGTCAACCCGTTCTCGCGGTTCTCCGTTTGCACATCCATCAGGATCAGGTCGACGGAGCTTGTCCGGCATACCTCGACCGCCTGCTTTGCGCCGGAAATGGATGCCTCGATCCGGTATCCGTCCTCGGCGCGGAAATAGCTTTCCAGCAGACTGCGGATCATGGTCTGGTCTTCAACGATCATCACTCTCATGAGCTGCTTCCTCCTGTTCCGGCAGACTGAGCATCAGCTGAAAGCGCGGGACGCTCCGGAGCTCCATTCTGCCGCCTGATTCTTCTATGCGGTGACGCAGCATGGACAGGCCGCCGCCCTCCGTGATTGCTTTCTTCGGCGCCGCGCCGTTGTTGGCAAGGGAGACCTCCGTGCAGCCCGGCCTCCGCGCAAAGGACACATATAATTCCGTGCCGTCTGCGTGGCGGACGCAGTTCGCCGCGCATTCGCAGATCGCCAGCGCGCACAGCGCGCGTATTCGCGGCGCCTGCGGCTCATCCCCCGTCAGCAGAACGCTGACGCCCAGCTCCCTTGCCCGCTGCTTTGCCGCCTCCAGCGGCTCGGGCTGCACCGTCATCTGTCCGGAGCGGTAGAGCAGCGAAATGGACTGCTCCCACAGCGCCGCGTTTGCCCGAAGCTCCTCCAGCCCCGCGTTCTGAAGCAGCACCCGGCGCGCCGCAAGAATGCTGTGCCCGATGTCGTCGTGTACGCGCAGCTTCATCGCCAGCGTCTCCTCCTCCCGGATGATCTCCGGCATCTGCGCCAGCAGCAGCCGAAGCCGCTCGTTTGCTTCCGCCAGCTTCGCGTTTTCCGCCTTTAGCTGGTTCTGCTTCCGGATCAACTCCGTGACGTCTGCGGCGGTGACCTGCGTATATCGGGCGCCTGCCCTTGTTGTGATCTGCTCCTGTGCAAAGCGCAGCGCCTTCCCGTCCGGAAAGCGGTAGAGCCGAAGGCTCGGGCTCAGACAGCGCACGTTCGCAGGCGGCGCGTCCAGGGCGCTCTGCATCTCGGCGAGCGACTGAATGCCGCCCTCCCGCAGCCAGCCCGCGAGGGCGAGCATCCGGCGGTTGACGAGCCGCACCACGCCGTTTTTGTCGAAGAAGCAGGCCGCAATGGGCAGACTGTCGAAGCTCTCCTTGATCCTGTCCATACGTCGCTACCCCCTTGATCCTTCCAGCCTCTGCGTCACATATTGCAGCCCGTCCTCGTCCTGCTCCCATTCAAGGCCGGGAAACCGCGCGCACAGCCCGCAGAGCGGCTCTGCCGCCGAAACGCAGAGCGCCGCCTCCACCTGCGCGCCGACCTCTACGGAGATCAGCAGCGCGCGCAGCGATTCCAGCTCCGCCTCCACGACGGCCTCAAACAGGTCGTAGACCTGCGTCGCCTGCCCGACGGTCAGCTGCCCCTCTCCCTTGACGAGCGCCCTGCAGTCGGCGCCATAGACGCAGATGTTCTCGGTGGATTCATTGAGGCACAGCCGAAGCTCCTGCACGCTGATCGCGCCGCGCTGCACGCCGACAAAAATCAGGTTGCTTCTGCGCTTGACATAGGTTCCGATGATGATGACCTGCCCGAGCAGACGTCTGACCCTGTCCGGCTCCTCCGTTCTTTGCAGCTCGGCCAGAAGACCCCGCAGCATCACGATCTGTCGGGCCGTCTGCGCCTCCATCATGTCATACAGACGGTTTTCCTCCGTCAGCTTCAGCCATCTTGCGCGCTGTGCCTTTTCCGCTGCAAGAACGTCGCCGGTGTCCCGTAGCTCGTCTCTTGCCAGCTCCAGCTCCTGCTGGATCCGGTTCAGCTCCGAGACATCCTCCTTCCAGAACACCCATCCGCAGCGCAGCTTATGCCGCTTCAAAAGGGTATCCTCGTCCAGCCGGATCGTGTCCTGACGCATATGCCGCAGCTCGCCCTGCGGCAGCGCCCCCTGCATGGCGACAGACACATGCCTGGGGCAAAGCGCGGGGTCCGTGATCTGGACGGGCAGACTTGTCGCCTCAAAAAGCTCGTCGTATCCGAGATTGGATTGGATCAGCCCGCACTGGATGCAGCATTCCAGAATGCTCGCGAAGATCAGACACTGCGCCACCGTCATATCCCCCGCAAGCACCCAGACCCAGTGGACCTTCCGGACATACGTATAAACATAGGCCAGCGAAAGCGCAAACGGGATCAGCGGCAGCCATCGGATCCTTCTGCTGTGCGGGATGCGGCAGCTTTTTACCATCCAGAAAAACGAGAGCGCCGCGCACAGGATCGCCCAGCCCAGCACGAAAAAATATCCGCTCTCATATCGGTAGTCCTGATCCGTTAAAACGCCGGACGGAAAGGAAAATACCTGCTGATGCAGATCGTTTGTCAGAACGAGCAGGAGCAGCAGCAGCGTCGGAAGATACAGAAGCCTTGTCCATAGCGGCAGCCGAAAGGTCTCGCCCTCCCCCAGCGACAGGGAAACAAAGACCGACAGCAGGGGAATAAACAGCAGCGGGAGATAGTAGAAATACCATAGCCAGCGCTCGGCGTCCATGTTGTCGACGGAGAATTTGACCGAGCGCAGAAGGATCCACAGCACCATCAGCGCCGAGATCGCCAGCAGATAGCGCCGCACCTGCACCAGCACGATGCGGACGCAGATGGAGTAGAACCATGCGGCGAACAAAAACACATAGATCCCGCTGCGCAGATAGCCGACAGCCGGAGTGTGTAAAAAATACCGGCTTGCATACCGGAGCCACATGGCAAACACGATGAGCGCCAGCGCGCCGAGGGCATAGAAAAGGCTCTTCTTTGTCGCTTTACTCATGCAGCTTCCCTCCAGACTCTGCGCATATTCATAGATAGTATATCATACGGACGGAAAAAGGCAACACGGTTTTGCTCCTTTTCCGGAGAGAACCGGGGTGGGGCAAAAAATAATTGCAAACCCTATCCAATCGGCGGGGGCGGAGGAAAGCAACAGCTGCTAAAATATATATGGGCACACAAAAGGGGGAAGGGCGGTGAAAAGTACAGATGCGAAGGATTGTGCTGGATATGAAGGGTGGGCTTCTGGCGGAGGCGGTCGTGCAATCGCTTTCGGGCTGCTTCCCGGATTTCCTTATTTACCGCTCCCCAAAGCCGAAGGAAACGCTTGCTTTGTGCCGGGCGTGCCGTGCCAATGTGCTGGTGATGGAGGTCATCCGGCAGAGCGTCTGGATGCTGAGCGAGCGGCTCAAGCTCTGTCAGGCCGTAAAGCAGCTCGGCTGGGTCTGCAAGGTTCTGCTTCTGGTGGATGAGGACGCAGACGAGCTGCTTGCCGCCGAGGTGCGGCAGGCGGTGAAGGATCAGCTGGTCGATAATTTCATCTATGCGTCGGTATCGCCGACCTACCTCGCAGGTGTGATCGACACGCTCTGAGCGGGAAGGGGAGCGCAACCGGGCGGGGCGCTCAAAAAACGGATAAAGCGGCCGGAAACGGCCGGTTTATAAGGAAGTTCCGAATCCGTCGGGATTTCCGCAAATATATCTTTTAGGAGGAATAAAAATGGAGACACAAGCAAAAGGCAGCGGCTTTCTGAAGGTAACCGGCATTCTGATGATCATCGGCGCTTCGGTGTCCATCATCATCAGCATCGTTGTTGCGCTCGGCGTTGCGGCTCTGGCGGTGCTCGGCAGTGCTCGCGGGATGCTCTATGCGTCCACGGCTCTGATGATCGTCAGCGCGGCTGCCGAAATGGTCACCGGCATTCTGGGCGTCGTCAACTGCAAGAAGCCCGAAAAGGCCAAGACCTGCATCGCTTGGGGTATCGTCGTCGCGGTGCTCTGCGTTGCCGGAACCGTGCTGAGCGTCGCCGGCGACGGCGATTTCAACATCGTTTCGCTTCTGATCGGTCTGGTGCTCCCGGTGCTCTACATCATCGGCGCTTCGCTCAACGCCAAGGCCTGAGAAATCCGGCATTTGAGGGGCTTGCTGTCCGGCAAGCCCCCTTTCCCAAAGGGCGTGAAGCGGCTTCGCGCTCCTTGGGAAGGAAATCCGACGCAGTATCCCGACCAATAGGCCGGTTGCATCCGTCCGCTCCGCTCTGTGCGGGGCGCAAACATCCGAGGCAGTCCGACCGCGCCGTGTGCGCGGGGCGCCTCTCAACGACAAGGAGGAAGCGATGAAAAAAATCGGAAGAAAACTGCTCTCTCTGCTGCTGGCAGCGGTTTTGCTGGCGGCGCTGTTCCCGGCGGCCAGCCCCGCCGTCAGCGCAGCGGGAAGCGGCACGGACGCGGGCGACCCGATGGTCGTCTCGACCTATGACGAGCTTTGCTCTGCGCTGAGCACCGGCGTTGCCTATGTGAAGCTCGGCGCCAACATCAAAACGGCCGAGCTGAACGACGGCGCGGGATATACCGAATCCATCCGGCAGACCGGAACGGTTCAACTGGATCTTGACGGCTATTCCGTGACCTTTTTCAGCAGAACCTCTCCGCTCCCGGCTGCCATCCGCGTCACGGGCGATCTGTCGGTCAAGGACAGCCGCGGCGGCGGCAAGCTCTACATCGACGCCAATCCCAATACGGCCAGCAGCAAGCAGGTGCTGATCCTCGCCGAGACCGGAAGCTTCACGCTCAACAGCGGGCGGATCGGCGTCGATAACGGTCTTGCCAAAAACAGCATTGTGGTCGTCGAGGGCAAGGGTGACGCGAAGGTCGTCTTTAACGGCGGCAAGGTCGACGCCATCTCCCCGATGGTCGGCATTCCCTATGTCTATTCCGCCCTGCTGTCGTCCAACTGCAAGGCCGAATTCAACGGCGGCGAATTTGAGGGCTTGGTCGGCTTCACATACGCCACCCGGACGGACGGGATAAGCAAGCCGAAGGCCGTGATCAACGGCGGCAAGTTCAAGGGCGGTATCGTCGTCAAAAAGGGCAGCGAGACCATCACGCTGGGGCGGTCTTTCCCCATCAGCATCCAGGGCGGCAGCTTTGGCCGCGGCTTCTTCACGGAGAATTTCGCGCTCAGCAGCAGCGAGCAGACCCCGGAAAACTTTGCCTTTGCCGCAATGTTCCCGGAGAGGACCGCTCTGCTTCGCCCCGACGAGCGGACCCGCCTGATCTACCGTCAGAAGGACGTCAAGACCGAATACATGGCCAACTCCGTCTCGAAGGAGTACCTCATCGCCCTGTCGACCAAGAATCTCGACGACTATAGGCGCGTTGCCTTCTCGTCCTACAGCGGCACGGCCTACACCGACGTCTGCACCAACGCCTTCGGTCTGGTCAAGGTGGAGGTCAACGGTGCGCCGGCCTATGTGCCGCACCAGATGGACGTGACGGGCGGCTACAGCGGCGCTCCGCTGTACGCGCTCAATCCGAAAAAGCGACTCCAGTTCTACTGGAACCCCCTGCCGCAGGCGATGAGGGACGCAGGCTACAGACAGAAGATCAAGTACACGCTCAACGGTACGGATTATCCCGTCACGGCCAGCAGCTACAATAACAATCTCTTGTTTCAGATTATCCCTGTGAATAGCTATAGCTACCAGACGGAGGTGCAGCAGCTGGGGATCACCGTCGAGCTTTATAAGGACGGCGAGCCGCTGAGACTGAGCGGCGCTTCCAATATGTTCCTGATGCGCTACCGGATGATGTCGGAGACCGATGTCGCCATTCCCGAGGTCACGCTGACGGTGAAGGACGGCGACCTGATCGCCGCGTCCGCCGCGACCGACAGCCCGATTACCGTCTCCGAGGGCGAAGACTGCACCGTTAAAAGTCAGGTGAACTGGGCGGATAACGGAGCCGTGCGCAACAAGACCGTGGTTCTGAAGGCGAAGAAAGGCTTCTATCTGACGAAGGACACGAAATTCAACGTCGCCGGGGCGAACAGCATCACGGCAAAGTGGCTCTACAGCACGGACGGCGGTCAGACCTGCGCCGTCGGCGTGGAGGCGCAGGAGTGCGAGCTGATCACCGAGGCAAAGGGCATCGTGCGCGGTCTGGTCTATTATAATCGCGTCAACGACATCTATGTGGAATCGTATGAGCCGGACAAATATAGCATCACCGTCAAGGAGGCCGGCGAATACGTCAGCTCCAGCGGCTCTACCATCTATGACAGCTTCCTGCGGCCGGATGAGCTGCTCGACGAGACCGGCGCCCCCTATTACCTCTATTGCACAGTCGAGGCAAAGCCCGGCTATGTGTTCCGCAGCGGCACCGGAACGCTGAAATATGCCAATGAGGAGTGGAAGCCCGGAACATGGGCGGAGGCCATTTGGAACGACAACTGGATGGACATGGACAACATCAGCGCCGGCGCGTGCTATAAGCTGCACGACGAGACCGACACCAATCTCGGCGGCCTTTGGCTGAACCGGCTCGAGCTGACCAGCCTGAATCTGTCCGTGAAGGCGCCTGTCGCGGGCGAAAGCCCCACGCCGGACAGCGACTACTGCAAGATCGACGGCCTACCGCCGTACATGAAGCTCGAGCGCGTCGATTGGCTGAAGTGCTATGACGACTGGAAGTACTATTCCGACAAGCCCTTTACCTTCCAGACAGGAAAAACGTCGGACGGTGAGAGCTGCGAATACCAGTGCTTTATCTATGTCTCCTATGACCTCAGCGGCGTCGGCGTTGCGAAGGGAGCCAAGTTCTACCTCAACGACACGCCGTGCAAGCTGGACTGGGAGAAAAAGTTCTTCTGGACTGAAACCATAACCGCCGAGGACACCTCCGCGCAGGAGGATCCCGTTATCACGGCCAAGGCGGGCGCCAACGGCACGATTACGCCCTCCGGCAGCGTCACGGTCAAGAAGGGCGCGGATCAGACCTTTGCCATCCAACCGAACAGCGGCTACGCCGTGTCCAAGGTGCTGGTTGACGGAGCGGACGTCGGCGCGCTGACGTCGTACACCTTCAAGAGCGTCACGGCCAACCATACCATCGAGGCCGTCTTTGCCAAGTCGGACACAAAGCCGACAAATCCCTTCGTCGATGTTTCCGAGGGCGCCTACTATTATGACCCGGTGCTCTGGGCGGTCGGCAACGGCATTACGAACGGCGTGGACGCGACGCATTTTGAGCCGGACGGCACCTGCACGCGCGCACATGCTGTGACCTTCCTGTGGAGAGCCGCAGGGCAGCCCGAGCCGAAAACGACGCAAATGCCGTTCAAGGACGTGAAGGCGGGCAGCTACTACGAAAAAGCCGTGCGCTGGGCAGTCGAGGAGGGCATTACAAACGGCACGAGCAACACGACCTTCAGCCCCGATGCCGACTGCACCCGTGCGCAGATCGTGACCTTCCTCTGGCGCAGCAAGGGCAGCCCGGAGGTGACGGGGATCGTGGATCCGTTTACGGACGTTGCGACGGCATACTATATGGATGCCGTGTTCTGGGCGGTCAAGATGGGCGTTACGAACGGCACCAGCCCCACGACCTTCAGCCCGGACGAGAACTGCACCCGCGGACAGATCGTGACCTTCCTCTACCGCGCAATGCATCTCTGACCGCAGGGGAGCGCGGCGGGCAACCGCCGCGCATCCCCCTGGAGGCCCGATACGGAGGAACGCCACTTTACAGCATAAGGAGGGATCATCTTGCAGGTCGTAATTCAAAAGATTCCGGAAAATCTGCCGGAATTTGAACTGCTTGCCGCCGAGGGGCGGCAGCCAGAGCGCATCTGCGCCCTGTTTCTGTGCGCGCTGGCGCTGTTTGACCGAAATAAGGAGGCCGGCGCTGCCGCAATGAACCTTCTGCGCGGCCCGAAGCCCCTGACGCCGTATGACTGCCAGTTTCTGCGTGACCGACTGCGCGGCAAGTCCTATCTGCCGCTTGCGTATTTTGAAGGCGCGACGCCGGAAAACGGGTATCAGCCGCAGGTGCCGTACGCGCTGAACGTGCTCGCAGACCCCAGAGCGCAGGATATGGAGCCGGGCTATCTGCGTGTCTTCCTGAAAACGGCGGGCGCGGATTCGCCGCGGCCCATGAAGCTGCGTCAGAAGGCCTCGACCGGCGAATGGTTCCTTTGGGAATATTCCAGCATCCTCAGCGGTATTCGCATCCCTGCGGCGGAAGACCCGTGGGCATAACAAATGCTGAACACCGCAATTACAAAACGCTCGGCGAGGAGATCGAGCAGGAGACCACACACAAACGGCTGTCCCCTGCATCAGCCGTGACGCGACAACCACGCGAATGCAAGCGACTGCTGCGGATACTGCGGCAGCGCGGTAAGCGGAAACCAATCCATCAAACGCTTTCAAAGAAGAAAGGACACGAAATAATGAAAAAGTATGTAGGATTGCTTTTGATCGTAGCTGCACTCCTGACGCTCGCTGCCTGCGGCAGCAAGGATGCGCTGGCCGGTACATGGTCGGCCGAGCTTGGCGAGGACGGCGTGATCACATGGAGCTTCGACGGGAAAGGCGAATGCACCATGGAGAACGCCTATATGAAACAGAGCGGCACCTATACCATCGACGGCGACCAGCTCACGGTGAAGCTGGAGACGTGGAGCGACCCGTCTACCTACACGTTCTCCGTTGACGGAAGCAGCCTTACCATGAATGAGAACTCCGGCTACGGCATCAGCGGAACCTTTACAAAAAAATAATTGCGAGCCTGACAGCGGCGGAAGCTCCCGAGGAAGCGCCGCGTCGGTGTCGCCCCGCGACCGATCAAAACATTTTGATTAAGAAACTGGCAGGTTTTTTCATAAAACCTGCCAGTTTTGTGTCATTGCGAGGAGGGCGTGTGCGCCCGACGCGGCAATCTTTGACGGAACGAGACGACATCCCGGAACGAGGCACGGCAAGGCTGCGCAGTGAAATTCGGCCGTTATTGAAACCTTTTCGTTCCAAAAACTGTCCCGTTTTCCCGCAAAACCCACCAGATTTGTCATTGCGAGGAGGGCGCGTGCGCCC
>URCY01000063.1 GCA_900546415.1 uncultured Eubacteriales bacterium | reverse complement strand
GCTGAGCGCCGCAGCCGATTTTTTCAGAGGTTCCCTTGAAAAATTCAAAAAAATAATTGACAAATCGGCAAAAAAACAGTAAAATATATAAGCCTGTGCAGCAGGCAATCCTTGCCGCCGACGCGATCGGCGGCCAAAAGTCCAAAAGGAGGTGCAAACAACAATGGCTAAGATTTCCGGTAAGTATGAGATCGTCTATATCATCGACCCCGCCAAGGGCGAAGAGGGTATCGCCGCTCTCGTGGAAAAGTTCAAGGCGATGGTTGAGGCAGAAGGTACTCTCACGGGTATCGAGGAATGGGGCAAGCGCCGGCTGGCGTATCCCATCAACGATCTGCCCGAGGGCTACTATGTCCTGATGACCTGCGAATGCAAGCCCGAGCTCCCCGCTGAGCTGGACCGTGTGTTCAAGATCACCGACGGCATTCTGCGCTCCCTGATCGTCGCGGTTGAAGAGTAAGGGGTCCGCAACATGCTGAATCACATCGTTCTCATGGGACGCCTTACCCGTGACCCCGAGCTTCGTCGGACAGGCTCCGGCGTGGCGGTGGCCACGATGCGCATCGCCGTCGATCGCGATTATGCGAGCTCCAACGGCGAGCGCGAAACGGATTTCATCGACGTCGTCGCGTGGCGCAATACGGCTGAGTTCGTCAGCAAGTATTTCGCCAAGGGACGCATGGCGGTGGTTTCCGGTCGGCTGCAGATTCGTCCGTGGACCGACAAGGACGGGAACAAGCGCACCAGCGCCGAGGTCGTTGCCGACAACATCTATTTCGGCGACTCCAAGCGCGACGGCGGCGACAGCAGCGGCTATTCGCAGAGCTTTGGCAATGCCCCGGCTCCTGCGGCCAACAGCTATGCCGCGCCCGCTTCCGCTCCGACATCCGACTTCTCCATGATCGAGGATGACGACAGCCAGCTCCCGTTTTAACTGAGCTTTTTCACTGAGACTGCTAAGAAGGAGGATTTCATCATGGCAATGAACGACAAGGCTCGTCCGCGCAAGCGTAAGAAGGTATGTACCTTCTGCGTCGACAAGGTCACGAGCATTGATTTCAAGGATGCTGCCAAGCTCCGTCGTTTTACCTCTGAGCGCGGCAAGATCCTGCCCCGCCGTACCACCGGCACCTGCGCTGCCCATCAGCGCCAGCTGACCATCGCCATCAAGCGCGCACGTCAGATCGCTCTGCTGCCCTACGTTGCAGACTGATTTCAAACAGCAACAAACGAGGCTGTCCGAACGGACAGCCTCGTTAGACTGTCAAAAAAGTCCGGAACCGTCAAAATCAGTCAATAAATAAGAAACGTTTTATGAAATCGGAACGGCTGCGAATCACAAGCGAATTTTGAACATTTTAGAGTGAAAAATAGCTTGCTTCGCAAGGATTTTGACTTCCATCGCAACTCGCGACCTACCGTACCTATGTACGCCGACGGTCGCGAGTTGCTTGTCTTCCGAACATTTTTGCAGTCTAACAGCGTGTCAAAAAAAGCTTTTTGACACGCTGAAACGAGGCTGTCCGAACAGACAGCCTCGTTTTGCATGGTCGCATTACGTCCTTCTGAGGAAGATCTCGCCGCAGCGGCGGCAGACGACCTTGGTCTGCCCCCTGCCGACCGGAACGGACTGCACGGCGCGGCATTTCGGGCAGCAGAAATAGCGCTTCATCGAGCCGTAGCGCAGCCGGTCGCCGATGCGGTCGCGGCGCGCCAGCCAATAATCCCGAAATCGCCGTTTCATGCCTTTTCAGAGTCCTTCTGCCGGCGGTTCTCGCGGAGGATCCCCATGAAGTAGTGGAAATACTTGCAGAAGGAGAGCGTCACGGCGCAGCAGATCGCGATGCAGTCGACCAGCACGAAGGTCGGGCTCGGGTTGCGCCAGAGCATCAGAACAAACATCGACAGATAGATCAGAACCGTGCAGAGCTTGCCGTACCACCCGGCGCTGTAGACGCGGCGCGTGCGGCGGATGGCCGTCAGGGTCAGCAGGCCGATCGTGACCTCCTTGAAGACCACCACGCCGACGACCCACCAATACTGCATCGGCATCAGACAGAGCAGAATGGCAATCTGCGTCAGCTTGTCGGCGATCGGGTCGATGGCCTTGCCGAAGTCGGAGACGAGGTGGAACGTCCGCGCGATCCAGCCGTCAATCACGTCGGTCGCGCCGGAGAGCACCAGCGTTCCGAACGCCCAGACGTAGTGGTAGGTCTCGTAGAAATAGATGATGAGCGGGATGAGCAGCAGACGGAAGATGCTCAGCACATTCGGCAGCGTGAAGATGCGGTCGGTGTCGACGCGCTGGTCGGATTCCACGGTTTTTCGTTCTTTTTCGGTCATTGCGGCGCCTCCTCTTTCCGGCGCTTGCCGCGCCGAAGCCTTCTTTTGCCAATATTATAGCAGACAATTATCAACCGAAAATCAACGGGTCATGAAATCCGGTAGAAAATTCTTTCTTATTTCGCGCGGATATGGTATACTCATTGCGTGCAACAATGGAGGTGAACGCGATGTTTCGAATTCTGGTCGTGGAGGACGACGGCGAGCTGCAGCAGCTGTTCTGCCGCGTGCTGACCCGCAGCGGCTTTCATGCCACGGGCGCTTTTGACGGTGTCGAGGCGCTGGAGCTGCTCGAGCATCAATATTTTGACCTGATGATCTCGGACATCATGATGCCGCGCATGGACGGCTATGAGCTGGTGCGCACGCTGCGCGAGGCCGATAACCGGATGCCGGTTCTGATGATCACGGCGCGCGAGGGCTTTCAGGATCTGCAATACGGCTTTCTCTCCGGCGCGGATGATTATATGGTCAAGCCCGTCAACGTCAACGAGATGGTGCTGCGCGTGAACGCGCTGCTGCGCCGGGCACAGATGGTCGCGGAGCGGCGGCTGACCGTCGGCTCGACCACGCTGGATTACGACGCCTTTTCCGTCCGCACCGGCGCGGCCGAGACGGTTCTGCCGCAGAAGGAATTTCAGCTGCTGTATAAGCTGCTGTCCACGCCGGGGCATATTTTTACGCGGCAGCAGCTCATGGATGACATCTGGGGGCCGGATTCCGAGACGGAGGCGCGCACGGTCGACGTCCATATCAACCGGCTGCGCGACCGCTTTCGCGCGAATCCGGATTTCAGCATCCAGACCGTGCGCGGCATCGGCTATAAGGCGGTGAAGCATCATGCCTGAAAAGCTCTCGCCCCGGATGCGCACCTATTACATCCTGATCGTCGCGGTGATCGTGCTGTTTTCCTTCGGCGCAATCGCCGGGCTGCTCTATCTGCTCGAGGGACTGGGCGTGATCCCGTCGCTCGGGATCTATACGCTGATCTCGCTGCTGCTCGTCTCGGGCATCACGGTCGCGCTCATGAGCTATTTCATCGGGCGGCGCGTTCTGACCCCGCTCGTCAAGCTCAGCAGCGCCTCAAAGGAGGTCGCGCGCGGAAATTTCGACGTGACCGTCAGCGATTCGAGTAAGATGGAGGAGGTGCAGTCCACCTTCCGCAATTTCAACGCCATGGTGCGCGAGCTGAAGTCGATCTCGACGCTCAGCAGCGATTTTATTGCCAATGTGTCCCATGAGTTCAAAACGCCGCTCTCGGTGATCGAGGGCTACGCGATGCTTCTGCAGGACGACCGCCTGACGGCTCAGGAGCGCGAGGACTATCTGAATAAGATCCTAGTCAATACGCGCCGCCTGAACACGCTCGTCGGCAACATTCTGATGCTCTCGAAGATGGAGACGAAGCCCCTTCCGGAGCAGTACACGCGCTTCCGGCTCGACGAGCAGCTTCGGCAGGTCGTCGCGCAGCTCGAGCCGCAGTGGTCGGCGAAGGGAATTTCCTTCCGCGTGCGGCTCGACGAGGTCGAGCTGCTCGGCTGGGAGCAGGTGCTGCCCTATGTCTGGAGCAACCTGATCTCCAACGCGATCAAGTTCAGCCCGTCCGGGAGCGTGATCGCGCTGACGCTGCTGGAGCAGAGGGAGTGCGCCGTCGTGACCGTCTCCGACCGCGGCTGCGGCATGGAGCCGGACGTGCAGGAGCGCATTTTCGAGAAATTCTATCAGGGCGACACCTCTCATAAGGCCGAGGGCAACGGCCTCGGGCTGGCGCTCGTCCGGCAGATCGTGGAGCTTTCGCAGGGCGTCGTCGAGGTCGAGAGCCAGCCAGGAAAGGGCTCGACCTTCCGCGTGATCCTGCCGAAGAGCTGAACGACCGTCGCTGCCGCCGGGCGTCCCGGCGGCTGCGTGAATTTTTTTAAAAAAAGATGATTTAGGGCTTGACAAATTTCGATTCATCCTGTATAATTCTAACCGTTGCTTGACCCGTTGATTTCTGAAACGGAATCAGTCGATCGGCTTCGAGACGACCAACGCCTCAGACGTTGATCTTTGAGGTTGAGATGCCGGTATAGCACAGTGGTAGTGCAGCTGATTTGTAATCAGCAGGTCGGGGGTTCGAGTCCGTCTACCGGCTCCAACACAACTGCATATGGGGGAATTCCCGAGTGGCCAAAGGGGGCAGACTGTAAATCTGTTAGCATTGCTTTCGGTGGTTCAAATCCACCTTCCCCCACCAGAAAAACGCACTTGCGAAAGCAAGTGCGTTTTTCCGTGAAATCCGTCTTTTCCGTACCCGCCGGACAAAGCGAAAATCCTGTCGACGAAGGTTGACAGGATTTTTTGGTTTCTATGCACCGCCTTTCAGCGTTCCGTGCTGACGGAAGCAGAGCCTCCCCAGATAAGCAAAAATTGAAAACGGGCTTCGGATCACGAGCTGCGCCTGCGGATGCCCCGCTGCTGCGGCAGGACGAAAATGCCCAGTCGCGCTCCATATGAACCAGTTGCGCAAATCGCTTGATTTATCCTGTCGATTTTTGTACGATGGAATTACCCAAACGGGAATTAATAAGGAGGCGTTACCAGAATGAAAGTCCGATTCAAGAAACTGCTCCCCCTGCTGCTGGCTGCTGCGCTCATTTTCGGCATGTTGCCCTATTCCGCTGCAGCGGGCAAAGAGACACCCTGTGAAGTCGTCGAGCAAACCGTTGCCGGCGAGGACACCTCGGTCACCATTTTCCGCTACACCCCGACGGATTTCAACTTCCGCGGGAACAACACGCCGCTGCTCTACGTGCTCGGAAACGAGCCTTACACGAAGGAGAGCGCAGAGTCGATGCTCCGCGAGACCGGCCTGAAGGCAATCGCCGATGAAGAAAGCTGCTCCGTGCTCTTTGTCAGCCCGTCCAACGGCAGCACTTGGCAAAAAGAGGATTACGCGGCCATGCAGCTCCTCGCCGGCAACGCGACCGACGTGTATTTGTATGGAAACGACTACTCTGCGGGCGTGAGCAAGGAAGGAAAGTTCTATTCGGGACGCTTCCGCCACTATATTTTCGCCGAGGGCAGCGCGGTCGCCTTTGCAAAGGAATACCTTGATACCGAGACCGCAAAATACTATTTGCCCGAATGGTACGCCTGGACGGATGCGTTTGGCGCGGGCTATGTCTACTGCGAAAAGGGCTTCACCGCTGCCAATGTTGCGGCCGGCTGGAACGCGGTTCGCAAGACCAACAGAATGTACATCAACAACGGCATTACGTATAAAACGCCGTATTTCTACTGGGAAGAATGCGGCATCGAGGAAACCGTACACACATTTAAAACCAAGTATGAGAGCCTGCCCACCGTTGAGTACTACATGTATGTGCCGAAAACGGTAGACATGTCCAGCAAGACCCAGAAGTATCCGCTGGTGCTGCTCTTCCACGGAAGCGGAATGCACCCGCAGGCCATCGCGCAGAACACCGCGTGGCCCGTGCTCGGCGCGAAGGAGAATTTTGTTGTGCTGTCCGTGAACGGCATGTATAAATCCGACGTCAATGCCGACGCCATGGCGGATCTGATCGACTATATGGTTCAGAACTACGCGATCGATGCGACCAGAGTGTACGCCACGGGCTTCTCCAAGGGCGCTTGGGAGTCGATGAACATCGCGTCGAAGCGCGCGGAAAAGCTGGCCGGCATCGGCCTGTATGAGGCGGTGTACGAGGGCTTCGCATTCTCCGAGCCGAAGTACACGATCCCGATGTACTCCATCTCCGGACAGGCCGAGTTCTACAAGGTGTTCCCGAAGGTCACGCAGGGCGCGGTCGACTCTCTGAACACCATCGGCAAGGTGAACGGCTATTCCTACACGTACGACGAGAAGATCGGCGGACTTTGGGGACGCACCTTTGACCTGACGGAGGCCATCCCCCTGCCGGGCGAGCGCTCCGTGATGAACGTACACTCGATCGCCAGCGAAAAGGACGGGGTCGTCTATACGAAGCTGGTCGATGTGAAAAACCTGTCGCACAACGTTCAGCCGGGAGCGGCTGCGATGATCTGGGAGTTCCTGTCGCAGTTCAGCAGAAATGCGGACGGCACGCTCAATGTGTCGGAGAAGCAGACCTTCTCCGATGTGACGACCTCCGATTGGTATTACTATACGGTTGAGGCCGCCGCAAGCGCAAAGCTCTTTAACGGCGTGAGCGCAACGGAATTCGAGCCGGAGGGCGGAATGAGCCGCGCGATGTTTGCCACGGTGCTTTACCGCGCTGCGGGCGCGCCCGCGGTGAGCGGCGCCACAAGCTTTACCGACGTCAAAACCGGCAAATGGTATTCCGACGCCGTGCTGTGGGCGAATGAGAATGGGATCGTCAACGGCGTTTCGGCCACGGAGTTTGAGCCGGATGCTCTGATCACCCGTGAGCAAGCCGCAACGATGCTGTATCGGTATGCAAAGAAGCTCGGCCTCAACGCCGAGACAGCCGATGAGCTTGCGGCGTTCGAGGACGCAAGCGCCGTGTCCGGCTATGCGAAGGAAGCCATGGCATGGGCAGTCCACGAGGGGATCATCCTGGGACGCGGCGCCGGGGACAAGGATCTGCTGGCTCCGGGCGCAACGCTGACCCGCGCAGAGGCTGCGGCCGTTATGCTCAGAATGAACGTCTTGGTCAATCGATAAGAGAAAAACACTCGCAAAAACACTGCGGGCTGCACGGCATACTTGCCGTGCAGCCCGCATGATTTTTGTCCGGAACGCGGCTTAGGCTCCGCGCCGCGAAGGCTCCGCCGTGCCGCAGGCAAGCATGACCGTTGCAAAAAACCTGCCGTCCTTCACCGAGAATTCGCAGTCGCCGTGATATTGCTCGGCGATCAGCTTCACCGTCCGAATGCCGAAGCCGTGCATGGTCTTGTCCTTTTTCGTGCTCTTGAGCTCCGGATTGGCCGACAGACTGCCCTCGTCGATGTTGTTTGTAACATAGCAGAAAAGATAATCCTGCTTCATGCAGAGCTTCACGGAGATGCTCGGCGACGAGGCTCGACGGCTTGCCTCAATCGCATTGTCCAGCAGATTGACCAGCAGACTGCAAAGATGCGGCCCCTCAATGGGCAGGTCGGACGGAACGTGGGCGTCGATCTTCATGGCGATCCGCTCGTGCTCCGCTGCCTGCGCCTTGGCCCACAGGATCGAATTGACGAGCTGGTTGCCGCTGTCGATCCGCATGGAGTAGGAATCGGTCAGGTTCGCCAGCTTTTTGAAATATTCCTCCAGATCGGCATACTGTCCGGTTTTCAACAGATGCCAGACGTAGATCTCCTGGTTTTTCTCCTCGTGCCGGAGCCGCCGGAAATCCCGGTAAAGGACGGAGATCTCGTCGTTATGCTGCATCTGAAGCGCATACTGCTGCGCCAACCGTGCCTCCTCAATGGAGGTTTCCCGCAAATGCACCATTTCCATGGAGATGGCGAAGAAAATGACCATTTCAATCAGGAACAGAAGATAAATGGAGACGGAAATATACGGATAAAGCTGCGCTCCCATGAAAAATCGCCCGAGCAGCCGCCCGATGATGAAAAAGAACCAGTCAAATATTGCGCACAGGGCGGCCTCGCGCGGGGTGATGCTCACGGTCTTGCGCGAGAGCTTGAACGCCACAATATAATTGACCGCGAAGGCGGCGAGAATGATGGACTGCGAGATGAGCTGCTCCGGCGGCCCGAAGTCTGTGACGATCTGGATGCTCTCACGCATATAATATACCACATAAGTTGCCATTATCTGGCAGAACTGCATGGTAATCAGCAAATAAGAGCCATACAGAAGGCTCGAATCGCGCTTGTCATTGATGCAAAGACGCCAGAACAGCAGCATGGTCACGGTGTTGGAGAGAATGTAGCGGGGCGTGAAGGTCTGCGCCTGCAGCGCATTGCCAAACCACACCGTCAAGCCGTAGTGCAGCAGACCCTGCATAAGGCCGGAGCAAAGAAAGAGCGGCAGCCAGCGCATACTGCGCAGAACGGCCCAAAGCGCCTTCCGGTTGCGCTTGAGCAGCAAGGCCAGCGCAAGGCAGAGCAGGGAGGATTCAACGGTGTATTTTACGGTTAAAAAAATATAGTTAAACATAATCTAAGTCTCCACCTCCTCGTCTTCCTTCCTGTGCAGCTGCATAAATTGCTGCAAAACCTCCCGATAACGATGCTTGCTGATCGGCAAGGCTCTGCCGTCCTCCAGAAGCACATCCTTTTTCCCGATCGTGAATATGGCGCGGTAATTGACAAGATAGCTTTTGTGGATCCGGATGAAGCCGAACGGCACGAGCAGCTCCTCCGCCGTGGTAATGGTTGCGCGGAGGCGAATGCTGTTCCTTGCGCGCACAACGATCAGCGTCCGGTTGAGGATCTCGACAAAGAGGATTTCGCGCGGCGAAAAACGGTACACCTGATTCCCGTCCTCGAAAATGACCGTCTTTCGCTCGACCTCGCGAAGAGAGAGGAGCACCGCCTGCACCGCGTCGGCGATCTCAGCCTCGAAGCGGTTCTTGCGCAGGAAACGAAGCGGCTTGACCCGAAAGGCGCTGTAGACCATTTCCTCCTTGTTCGACAAAAAAATAATTGCCGCGTTCGGCGCCCGCTCCCGCAAGTGCCGCCCCAGCGTGATCCCGTCCAGCTGCGGCATGTCAATGTCTAAGAAATATGCGTCAAAGGTCTTGCCGGATTCGACCAGCGAGAGGAGCCGCTTGGGGCTTGAGACAAGGGAAACATGCGCCCGGACGCCCTGCCTTTGAAACTCGGCCTGTATTTTCGGAATAAAGATCTGACCGACGAGAGCCTCGTCATCGCAGTATGCGAGCTGCAGTTCCATAATAACGCTCCTTGTTCGCGAGTGGCCGGGCCTGCGCGGCGGCGCAGAATACGGATTGATTTTAGTATACCATGCTGCGGAAGCAGAAGCAAGCTGCCTAAAATGGAAACGAAACAAATAAAAAAAGAGACGCAAGGCTCAGATTTCTCTTGCGGCCGGAGCGGCGATCGTATATAATGAAAGCACGGAAAGACCGGCGGACAAGCCACGAGAGCAAGCCGAGTCAAACGACAAGAAGGAGGCGCGGAGAATGCGTGCGACCAAGCGGGAGTATTATCTGAACATTGCCAAGGCTGTCGCCCAGCGCTCGACCTGCCTGCGGCGGCAGTACGGCGCGGTGATCGTGAAGGACGACGTCATCATCGCGACCGGCTACAACGGCTCGGCGCGCGGGGACGAGAACTGCTGCGACGTCGGCGTCTGCTGGCGCGAGGCGCACGGCGTTCCGCACGGGCAGCAGTACGAAAAATGCCTCGCCGTCCATGCCGAGGCCAACGCGATCATCAGCGCCAACGGGCAGGATATGATCGGCTCAACGCTCTATCTTGCCGGGTTTGAGAACGGCAGGCTGATCCACGCCGAGCCGTGCCTGATGTGCAGCCGCATGATCCGCAACGCGCGCATCGAGTGCGTGGTCGGCGCAGAGCCGGAGGAAGCGTGAGGCGCGGAATATATGATGGTGTCGCTCCGCTCCTCGCAATGGCATAATTGGTAGGATTTTCTGGAAATGAGGACGGTTTCCGAAACGAAAAGTTTCAAATTTGTCGTAGAACGGCGCCGTGAATTCGACAGTTTCAATCAATGGCGCGCTGCTTTGAAAGTCGTTCCGGGATACGAACCGGAGCGCTAAAAACGTCAGGTTTCCGAGGAAACCTGACGTTTTTGCGATTTTTAGGGAACCTCTGATTAAATTGCAAGAGCGGTCAGCGAGGGATTTTGTTCCAAAT
>URCY01000062.1 GCA_900546415.1 uncultured Eubacteriales bacterium | reverse complement strand
AAACATTTCGGAAATAAAAATGGTAGGTTTTATTGCAAAACCTACCATTTTTGTGTCATTGCGAGGCTGCATAGCGGCCGTGGCAATCTTTAAGGCGAAGGTACGGCATCCCGTGGCGAAGCACGGCAGCAGGAAACGACAGAATCCCGAGTTTTTGATCTGTCCCGCAGGGACACCGACACGGCGCTTTTTTGGAAGCGCCATTTCACGCGGGCGTCAGCCCGCATTTCACATGCTTCAGCATCTTTCACACGATCAAAGATCGTATTTCACTGCGCAGCCTCAGCCGTGCCTCGTTCCGGGATGGCAAATCGTTCCGTTAAAGATTGCCGCGTCGGGCGCTAAAATTGCGCCCTCCTCGCAATGACAAATCTGGTGGGTTTTGCGGGGAAACGGAACAATTTCCGGAACGAAACGTTTGAAAACGAAACGATTTCCGGAACGAAACGTTCGAAAAACGGTGCAGAGCAGCACCGCGCAAAAAGTGACGCTCCGGGTCTCCCCGGAGCGCCGTCGCCGATTTTTCAGAGGTTCCTTAAGTGCCGAAGTAGCTGAAATGCATGTAATCCTTGAAGCCGCTGCTCCAATTGACGCCCTGCGTGAAGCCGTACTTCGCCATGATGGTCGCGACCTCGCCGTCGAGCGGGATCGAGTACGGATCCTCGCCGGGCTTCCAGTATTCGCCGGACAGGGGGTTGCCCATCGGGTCGCAGTAGTAATTCTCCTTGGGGTTGATGTCGATCGCCGTGCCGCAGCTGTGCTCGCTGCGCCCCGACCAGCTCCAGCCGGAGATGCTGTAGATCGGAAAATTTTCCGAGCCGTTGTAGATCTCGTCGAACATCGCCTCAAAGGCCTTTTTCAGGTTCTTGTGCGCCATAAAGCTCAGCTCTTTTGTGACCTTCTTGCCGGAGGCGTTAAAATCCCAGACCTTGACCGTGACCTTGACCATATCGGCCTCGGCGTTCTCCTGGAATTTGTAATAGGTGCGCGGGTCGGAGACGCGCTCGCCGAACAGGCGCTCGCAGCGCTCCTCGTAGGTCTCGTCGGCCGAGGGCAGATCGGTGCTGACGCAGGTCACGGTGCAGGAGGCGCTCAGGCCGTTCGAGGAATAGACCGAGATCGTCGTGGTGCCGACGGCCTTGGCCGTGACGAGGCCGTTCTGATCGACCGTTGCGACGTCGGGCTTGCTGCTCTTCCAGACCAGACGGTAGGCCGAGGCCTCGCGCGGGGCGCAGGCAAGCACGAGCTGACGCGATGCGTCGTGGGGGATGCGAAGAGTCACGCTCTCGTTGGCAAAGTCCATCGCCGTCGGCGCGGCCGGACGCACGAGCGAGGCCGTCACATTGTTAGCCAGACGGTAAAACACCGCCGCGCATTCCGCGCGCGTCGCGGTCTGAGTCGGCTGGAAGCTCACGGTACCGTCCGCGTTCTGCGAGCCGTTCAGAATGCCGGTTCTGCGCAGCGTCTCGACCGATTCGACGGCGTAGTCGGAGATGCGGTCGGCATCGGCGAAGGTCTCCGGAATCGTCGAGGTGTCCTTGGCATCGTGCAGGGTATAGCCCATGCGCTCGACATAGAAGGCAACCAGCTTGGCCATTTGCTCACGCGTGATCGGCGCGTCCGGGGCGAAGGTCGTCGGCGAGTTGCCGTCGACAATGCCGTTGCAGACCGCCCAGCTCACATAGGGCGCGTAATACAGCGTGTCGTCCACGTCGGTGAAGGGGCGGGGAACGGAGGCATCCGTCCAGTGCGTCCGGTCGACACGCTCCAGACGTCCCAGAACCGTCACGAACATGCCGCGCGTCATGGTGGTCTCCGGCTCGAAGGTCGTCGGCGTTGCGCCGCTGAACAGCCCCTGCTCGGTCACAAAATCGATGTAAGCCTTGGCCCAGTGGTCGCCGACGTCGGTGAAGCCGTCGTCCGCCCGTGCGGCGGGGATCATGCAGATGAGCAGCGCAAGCGACAGCAGGGCTGACAGCATACGTTTTTTCAAGCAAATGCACCTCAATTCATCATAAATCACACCCATTTTACCGCAAATCCGCACAAAAAGCAAGCCCTTCCCCGGCTCGGAGCGTCCGCCGAACCGGAGAAGGGCTTCAAAACGTCAACATTTTGCGGATGAAAATTACGGTCAAGCCGATAAAATCCGAAAAAACGTAAGCAAAACGTAATTATTGTTTTTCTTTTGTAAAATTTGGAACGAGGCGATCGGGAAGCCTTCAGGAGACACAAATGGATTTCCGCAGCGATGAGATCGCGCTTTTTTCCAGCCGGGAGACCTGCGCCTGCGAGATGCCGACCTCGGAGGCGACCTCCGTCTGCGTTTTGCAGTCAAAAAAGCGCATCCCAAGAATGCGCCGCTCCCTTATGCCCAGCTTGCCGATCGCCTCGCGCAGGGCGAGCCGCTCGAGCCAGCGATCGTCGGTGTTGCGCGTGTCGCGCACCTGATCCATGACCGTCAGCGGGTCGCCGCCGTCCGACCAGACCGGCTCATACAGCGAGACCGGCGCGGCCATGGCGTCCATCGCCTCGTTGACGGCCTGCACGCTCAGCTCCAGCGCGTCGGCCAGCTCCTGCACGGTCGGCTCGCGCCCGAGCGTCACGCTCAGCTTTTCCTTGCATTGCAGCACGCGGTAGGCCGTGTCACGCAGCGACCGCGAGACGCGAATGGCGCTGTAGTCGCGCAGATACCGCTTGACCTCGCCCTCGATCATCGGCACGCCGTAGGTGCTGAAGCGGACGTCCAGCCCGGTGTTGAAGTTGGCGATCGCCTTGAGCAAGCCCACGCAGCCGACCTGAAACAGATCGTCGGGCTGCTCGCCGCGCCCCATGAATTTCTGGATCACTGAGAGCACGAGGCGCAGATTTCCCTCAATAAGCTGCTGCCGCGCGTGCTCGTTCCCGGCCTGCGCCTGCCGAAGCAGACGGTTCATCTCGTCGTTGCTGAGCGTTTTCAGCTGCGCGGTGTTGACGCCGCAGATCTCGACCTTTCCAAGCATAACGCTTCCTCCGTAAATTCCGTTCTCTGCACAGTATTTCCCGATGCGGCAATTTCATGCAAAGGCTGTCAAGCGTTTTTTTGGACGTTTGGAAAAAATCGTCACTTCGACGGCTGTTTTGGAAAATTTTGAGGAAATAGCCTGTAAAAGGCCAACATGCTTCCGACCGCGTTTTTGCCGCTTCGAACTTTTTCGACAAAAACCGACCGGAAGGAGGTTGACATAACAAAAAATTATCACCGTTTTGTAACTGTTATTTCAACTGTGCATTTGCAGGATATTCATGGATATTATACAGCCGGCAAGCGCCGCCAGGCTCGGACGGGCCTGTTCAAAAGCCGCTGATTCCGGGGAGTTTTGCACAGTATGCACAGGTTTGTGCACAAGACCCAGCTGATTGTGCGCCTTGCATCCTCTGAATAGACGGTTTACATAATGAATGACGCCGGGTTTTCCGGAATTTTCCTGCTTTTCATCGAAATTTGTTCGGCCATGAAATTTTCGTCATTCCGACAGCGTGTAACAGGAAGCACGGATGCAGCGTCGAAAACACGGTTTGTAAAAAAATTTTTGCAAAAAAATGAAATTCCTATTGATTTTGGGGAGGAAAACCATTATAATAGATTTCTGCGTGAAGAGAAACCAAAGGTTTCTGAGAATCACCGTCAGAGGAGGTGCAAGTATGCCCAACATCAAGTCCGCGAAGAAGAGAGTGTCCCTGTCCCGCGCTGCGAACGAGAAGAACAAGATGGAGAAGTCCGTTCTGAAGACCACCATCAAGAAGTTCGACGCTGCTGTTGCCGCCGGTGACAAGACGCAGGCGAACGCCGCCTTCACCGCCGCTGTTGTCGCTGTCGACAAGGCTGTGAACAAGGGAATCCTTCACAAGAACAATGCAGCTCGCAAGAAGAGCAGCATGGCTCTGAAGATCAACGCGATGGCGTAAGCAACGTGCTTCGGCGTTTCGGCTCCGGCCGGGACAATGAGCAAGCAAAATTGGAGTTTTCCGCCTGACGATGGGCTTGTAGAAGCAATCGTCAGGCTTTTGCTTTTTTCACGCCGGAGCTTTTCCGCCCATGCTGCCGTTCGGTGCGCTTGAAATACACAAAGTATTCCGGCGCGCACCAAACGTTACCTTGACGAAAAATCTCTCGGCGTGGCTTTTTTGAGGCCGGAGTTTTTCCGCCCATGCTGCCGTTCGGCACATCAAAAACGCGCAAACCGCCCTGAAACGGAACGGCCTGCAAGAGCAGGACCGCCGCAGCGCATTCTTTGGGATTGCACTGCGGCTTTTTCTATACTATAATGTGTGTATGCAAACGGAAAGGGGGCGGCTGCGGTGGAGCAGGAGTCAATTCGTGTGCTTCCGGGCATCGGGCCGAAAAAGGCCGAGCTTTTCGCGAGGCTCGGCGTGCGGACGCTGGGGGAGCTGGTGCGCTTCTTCCCGCGCGACTATGAGGATCGGACACGGCTTTTGCCGGTCGCATCGCTGGAGGTCGATACGCCCGCGTGCTTTCTGGCCACTGTCGTGACCGAGCCGCACACGCACCGCATCCCCAAGGGGGGCGGCCGCGCGACGGAGATCACGAAGCTGACCGTGGCCGACCACACCGGGCGGCTGAATCTGACCTTTTTCAACGCGTCCTTCAGCGTGCAGCGGCTGCACCGCGGCGAGAGCTATTGCTTCTACGGAACGGTGACCGGGGACTATCTGGGCTACGCGATGGTCAACCCGCAGTTTGAGCCGCTGGACGCGACGGGCGGCGTGACGCGGAGCATCGTGCCGATTTATCCGCTGACGGCGGGGCTGAGCAGCAGGCAGGTCGCGCAGGCCGTGCAGCACGCGCTGGAGCGCGCTGCGCTGCCCGAGACGCTGCCGGAGCGCCTGCGCCGCGACTATGACCTCTGCGGCGCGGAGGAGGCCTATCGGCAGATCCATGAGCCGCAGAGCATGGAGGCGCTTGAGGCGGCGCGGAGACGGCTGGTGTTTGAGGAGTTCTTTCACTTCTCGCTGGCGCTGGCGCTCGTGCGCACGCGGCGTACCGTGCAGCACACCGCGCCCTATGACACCCGGCGCGCCGCGCCGTTTTTTGCGGCTCTGCCGTTCCGGCTGACCGGCGCGCAGCAGCGCGCGATCGACGAAATTTTTGAGGATTTCCGGCGCGGCGTGCCGATGAGCCGGCTGGTACAGGGCGACGTCGGCAGCGGCAAGACCATGGTCGCGGCGGCGGCGGCCTGCTGCGCGGCCAAAAACGGTGCGCAGGTGGCGCTCATGGCGCCGACGGAGCTCCTTGCGCGGCAGCATTACGAGCGCCTTGCGCCGATGCTCGGGGCGCTGGGCATCTCCTGCGGGCTGCTGGTCGGCTCGATGACGCCGAAGCAGAAGGCGCAGTGCCGCGAGGCGCTGCAGGCCGGAACGATCGACCTGATCGTCGGGACGCACGCCCTGTTCAGCGAGGCGACGGTGTTCAAAAGGCTCGGACTGGTGATCGCCGACGAGCAGCACCGCTTCGGCGTGGCGCAGCGCGCCGCCCTGCTGCGCAAGGGTGAGCAGCCGCATCTTCTGATTATGTCGGCCACGCCGATCCCGCGCACGCTGGCGCTGTTTCTCTATGGCGATCTGGACGTCTCCGTGATCGACGAGCTGCCGCCCGGGCGGCAGCAGGTGGACACCTTTTTGGTCGACGAGCGCTATCGCAGACGCCTGAACGCGTTCATCCGCAAGCAGGCCGACGAGGGGCATCAGGTGTTCATCGTCTGCCCCGCGATCGAGGAGAACGGGACGGACGACCTCAAGGCCGCTGAGCAATGGGCGCAGACGCTTCAGGAGCAGGTATTTCCCCAGCTGCGCGTGGCGCTGCTGCACGGGAAAATGCGCGGCGCGGAGAAGGAGGCCGTGATGCAGGCCTTCGCGGAGGGCGAATACGACCTGCTCGTCTCGACGACGGTCATCGAGGTCGGCGTGGACGTTCCGAACGCGACGCTGATGGTCGTGGAGAACGCCGAGCGCTTCGGTCTGTCCCAGCTGCACCAGCTGCGCGGCCGCATCGGGCGGGGGAGCGCGAAGTCCTACTGCGTGCTTGTCTCCGAAACGAGGTCGGACGAGACGCGCAAGCGGCTCAAGGCGCTCTGCGCCACGAGCGACGGCTTCCGCATCGCCGAGGAGGACTTGCAGCAGCGCGGGCCGGGCGATTTCTTCGGCAGCCGGCAGCACGGCCTGCCGCTGTTCCGCTTAGGCGGTCTGGTGCGCGATATGAGCATCCTGCGCGACGCGCAGAACGCCGCGGCGGAGCTTTTGGCGTCCGGAGAGACGCTGCCCGAGGCACTGCGGGCGCAGGTCGACGCGCTTTTGACCGAGGAGAACCCGGCCTGAGCGCGGACGGCGCGGCGCTTTTCCGCAAAAAATGACAAAACCGGGCGGTGCGGCTTGTATTTTTAGGGATTTTATTGTATGATAAGAAAAAGAAACGGCGTGTCGGGTCCGGTACGCCGGACGACTGGGAGGGGTTCGGATGATCTCGCGGCTGCTTTCCCTCGGCCTGAACGGCATCAGCGGCTATTGCGTCGCGGTGGAATGCTTCATTTCCGGCGGTCTGCCCGCCTTTGACATCGTCGGCCTGCCGGATGCCGCCGTGAAGGAGGCGCGCGAGCGCGTTCGAGCCGCGATCAAGAACAGCGGCTTCAAATTCCCGCCCAGCCGCATCACGCTGAACCTCGCCCCGGCAAACACGCGCAAATCCGGCACGCTGTATGACCTGCCGATCCTGCTGGGCATTCTCGTGGCCACGGAGCACTGCCGCCTGCCGAAGAAGCCCTCGGCCTTCGTCGGCGAGCTGAGCCTCGAGGGGCGGCTGCGTCCGGTCAACGGCGTGCTGTCCATGGCGATCGCCGCGCGCGACGAGGGCATTCAGGAGCTCTATGTTCCGGCCGAGAACGCCCGTGAGGCGACGCTTGCCGGTGGCATCACGGTCTATCCGGTGCACACGGTGCGTCAGCTCGTGGCGCATCTGCGCGGCGAGGAGGAGCTGGAGCCGCAGGCGCCCTGGGAGCCGGAGGACGGCGACGTTCCGCTGCCCGATTTTGCCGACGTCAAGGGGCAGGAGAACGTCAAACGGGCGCTGGAGATCGCGGCCGCCGGGGCGCATCACGTCCTGCTTGTCGGCCCGCCCGGCTCGGGCAAGAGTATGCTCTCCAAGCGTCTGCCGTCCATCCTGCCGGATATGACGCGCGAGGAGGCGCTCGAGGTTACGCAGATCCATTCCGTTATGGGGCTGCTGCGGCCGCAGTCGCCGCTCGTGCGGTCGCGGCCGTTCCGTTCACCGCACCATACAATCTCGACCGCCGGTCTGACCGGCGGCGGGACTGTCCCGCGTCCCGGCGAGATCTCGCTGGCGCATCGCGGCGTGCTTTTTCTCGACGAGCTGCCTGAGTTCCGTAAGGAGACGCTTGAGGTCATGCGTCAGCCCCTGGAGGACGGCGTCGTGACGATCTCGCGCGCCAGCGGGAGCGCGAGCTTCCCGAGCCGGTTTCAGCTCGTCTGCGCGATGAATCCCTGCCGCTGCGGCTGGTACGGCGACCCCTCCGGGCGCTGTGTCTGCTCGCAGGCCTCGGTGCAGAGCTATCTCTCGCGCATCTCCGGCCCGATGCTTGACCGCATCGACATCATTGTCGAGGTTCCGGCGCTGAATTTCACGCAGCTGCGGGCGCACGAGGAGCCGGAGCCGTCGTCGGCCGTCAAGAAACGCGTCGAGGCCGCAAGAGGCCGGCAGCTTGCGCGCTTTGCGGGCACAGACTGCCGCTGCAACGCCGATATGCAGGCGAAGGAGCTGCGGCGCTGGTGCGAGCTGGATGACGCCTGTGCCGCGCTGATGCAGCAGGCATTCGATGCGCTCGGCCTGACCGCGCGCAGCTATGACCGCATCCGCCGCGTGGCGCGCACGATCGCAGACCTCGACGGCAGCGCGGAGATCCAACCGCAGCATCTGGCAGAGGCCATTCAATACCGCACCTATCAACTGGTGCAGCGATAAATGAGGGAGCCATTTATGAATGAAATGTTTCTTTTGAAGCTGGGCGAGACCGTCCTGAAGGGCGGCAACCGCTTCCAGTTTGAGAACCGTCTGAAAACCAACGTCTGCCGTCGGCTGCGCCCCTTCGGCGCATTCAGCGTGCGTCTGTCGCAGTCGACCGTCTTCATCGAACCGGAGGACGACGCCTGCGACCTCGACGGCGCCTGGGACGCCTGCCACACGGTCTTCGGCATCGTCAGTCTGTGCCGCTGCCGCCCCTGCGAGAAGGACGTCGACGCGATTTTTCGCGCGGTGATGGCCTACCTCGGCGACGAGCTGCGCGCGGCCAGAACCTTTAAGGTCGAGTCCCGCCGCTCCGACAAGCGCTTCCCGCTGAATTCCATCCAGCTTTCGCAGGAGATCGGCGGGCGCATCGCCGAGGCCGTTCCCACCGTCGCCGTCGACGTCCACCACCCGGAATATACCGTCTTTGTGGAGGTGCGCGACCGAGCCGCCTATGTCCACGGCCCGGCCGACCCCGGCGCGGGCGGACTCCCGACGGGCGTCGGAGGCCGCGCGCTGGTGCTGCTCTCCGGCGGCATCGATTCGCCGGTCGCAGGCTATATGATCGCCAAGCGCGGCGTGGAGCTGGAGGCGGTGCATTTCTTCTCCTATCCCTACACGAGCGAGCTGGCCAAGGATAAGGTGCTCGAGCTGGCACGGCTGATGACGCGTTACTGTGGCCGTATGACCGTGAATATCGTCGGCTTCACCGAAATTCAGGAGGCCATTCGCGACAATTGTCCAGAGGAGTATTTCACGCTTATCATGCGCCGGTTTATGATGATGATCTCCGAGCGCATCGCCCGCGACCACGGCTGCGGCTGTCTGGTCACCGGCGAAAATCTCGGGCAGGTCGCCTCGCAGACGATGGAGGCCATGGCCGTCACCGCTGCGAGCGTCGATATTCCGATCTTCCCGCCGCTGATCGGCATGGACAAGGAGGAGATCGTCACGATCGCGCGCAGGATCGGCACGATGGAGACGTCGATCCTGCCCTATGAGGACTGCTGCACCGTTTTCACGCCCAGGCACCCCAAGACGAAGCCGACCAAGGCGCAGGTCGACCGCGCCTGCGCCTTGCTGGACTTCGACGCGCTGATCGAGCGCGCGCTGCAAAACACCGAGCTGGTCAAGGTGCGCTATCAGGGCTAAGCTTATGGAGCGCCGCGTCCCCCACGGGGGCTTGCGCGGTGCTGCCGCAGACCGCCGGGCGTGCGCCCGAGCGGAGAGGGAGGAATGATTCATGGATGCTTCCGCATTGCGCGAGGACGCGCAGAGCGTCGTTCTGACGCTCACGACCATCGGCAAAACGCTTGCGACGGCCGAGAGTTGCACCGGCGGCCTGCTGGGGGCGCTGCTGACGGATATTCCCGGCGCTTCAAACGTCTATTTGGGCGGCGTTGTGACCTATGCCTATTCCGCAAAGGAGGCGCTGCTGGGCGTCGACGCCGCAGTGCTGGAGCGCGACGGCGCCGTCTGCGAGACGGTCGCCCGCCAGATGGCTGAGGGCATCCGGAAAAAGCTTGACGCCGATTACGGCATCGGCATTACCGGAAACGCCGGACCCTCCAGCGACCCGAAGAACCCAAATGTGGGTGAGATCTTTGTCGCCTGCGCGGAGACCTCCGGCACGCGCTGTCTGCGCATGGAGCTGCAGGGCAATCGTGCGGAGAACCGTAAGGCCGCCTGCTCCGCTGCGCTGCATATGCTCCTGCCGGAGCTGAAGCGCGAGGCCTGAGCAAATTCAATAGAAAGACCAAACGGTCGCCGCAAAGTCGATTTGCGGCGACCGTTCTTTGCGCCTGACGCGGTAAGGCACAGTTCGGACTGCGCAGTGAAATTCGGCTTTCGGCCGAGCATGGCTGCGCAGTGAAACTTGCTCTTTGAGCAAGTGAAAGATACTGTGCATGTGAAATTTGCCCATCGGGTAAGTGAATATGGTTTTGCAGTGAAATTCGGAACGTCCTCTGGGAATTTTGTCGTTTTCTGCTCCCGTGCCTCGCCACGGGATGCCATGCCGTTGGCTTAAAGATTGCCACGGCCGCTCTGCGGCCTCGCAATGACATAAATTTGGAACGCTTTTGTTTGGGAAACGAACGTTTTGGGTAGGATACAGGCGTTTCCAGCCAGAATCAACGTTCCGTTTTCCCGCAAAACCTGCCGATTTTGTCATTGCGAGGAGGGCGCGTGCGCCCGACGCGGCAATCTTAAACGGAACGAGACGGCATCCCGGAACGAAGCAC
>URCY01000061.1 GCA_900546415.1 uncultured Eubacteriales bacterium | reverse complement strand
TCAATCTGGAACAAAATCCCTCGCTGACCGCTCTTGCGATTGAATCAGAGGTTCCCAAGAAAAAACAAAATTTGCCGATTCGGGGCGGACGACTGCGCGCGAAAATCGGACGGCGCGGAGAATTCCACAAAAAAAGCGGGGACATTTTGATAATTTCGCCGATTTTCCGGAACTTGGACGCCGCAGGCGCGAGTTCCCCTTGCATCTTTCGGACAAATCCTGTATAATAATAGAACCAATGGCGGCACGGGAGGAAGCACAGTGGCCAAGCTCTATTTTAAATACGGCTCCATGGGCTCGTCCAAGACGGCTCAGGCGCTGATCACCAAGTATAATTACGAAGAAAACGGGATGCTGGTCTGGCTCATCAAGCCCGCCGCCGATCAGCGCGACGGCGCGATTATCCTGCGCAGCCGCGTCGGGCTGGAGGCTCCGGCGGAGGTCGTCGCCCCCGAGCGCGACCTGCTCGAGGCCTATCGCGGCCGCGCGCGCACCGACGTCATCATCGTCGACGAATGTCAGTTCCTGACGGCTACGCAGATCGATCAGCTCCGCGAGATCGTCGATTCCGAGAACATTCCCGTGCTCTGCTTCGGCCTGCGCACGGACTTCCGCAGCACGCTCTTCGAGGGCAGCCGCCGCCTGTTCGAGGTCGCCGACACGATCACCGAGATCAAGGCCATCTGCGACTGCGGCGCAAAGGCGACCACCAACGCCCGCATCGATTCCGACGGCTATGTCGTCACCGAGGGCGCGCAGCTCCTGCTTGGCGGCAACGACCGCTATATCGCCATGTGCCACAAATGCTGGGTGCGCAATATCCGCGAACACCGCAAGGTGCGTTAATCTTGTTAACATAATATCGTCATAGATCGAAAGGAGAACACACAATGAATTATCCGACTCCCCATATCAAGGCCACGCCCGACGATTTCGGCAAGACCGTCCTGATGCCCGGCGATCCGCTGCGCTCGAAGTATATTGCCGAGAACTTCCTCGAGAACCCCGTCCTCGTCAACAACGTCCGCGGCGTGCAGGGCTACACCGGCACCTATAAGGGCGTCAAGGTCACCGTCATGGCCTCCGGCATGGGTATGCCCTCCATCGGCATCTATTCCCACGAGCTTTACAATGCCTACGGCGTCGAGAACATCCTGCGCATCGGCTCGGCCGGCGCCATTCAGCCGCACATCAACCTGAAGGACATCGTTATGGCCATGGGCGCGAGCACCGATTCCAACTGGGCCAACCAGTTCCATCTGGCCGGCACGTTCGCGCCGATCTGCTCGTATAAGATGCTCCGCGCGGCCATCGAATCCGCCGAGGAGCTGGATGCGCCGTATCATGTCGGCAACATCCTGTCCTCCGACGTGTTCTACGGCGACGACGAGAACGTCCCCGAGGCACTCGACCCCAACCACAACTGGCGCAAGATGGGCATCATGGCCATCGAGATGGAGTCCGCCGCGCTCTACCTGAACGCCGCGCGCTACGGCAAGAACGCCCTGTGCATCTGCACCGTCTCCGACCAGCTCGTGCGCGGCGAGTTCCTCTCTGCCGACGAGCGCCAGACCGGCTTCCGTCAGATGATGCAGGTCGCCCTTGAGACCGCCGTCAAGCTCGAAAAGTAATCATCAAAGGAGATTTTTTGAATCATGAAGCGCGTATTCCTGTTTGTGCTCGATTCGTGCGGCTGCGGCGAAGCGCCCGACGCCCACGCCTTCGGCGATTATAATGTCAACACCCTGCGCAGCTGTGCCACCTCGGACAAGCTGCATGTTCCCAATATGGTTTCCTACGGCCTCGGCAACATCGACACCGTCGATTACCTCGGCAAGGCCGAGCATCAGAAGGGCGCCTGCGCCCGCCTGCAGGAGGCCTCCATGGGCAAGGACACCACGATCGGCCACTGGGAGATCGCGGGCATCGTCTCCCCGAACCCGCTGCCCACTTATCCCAACGGCTTCCCGGAGGAGATCCTCAAGCCCTTCCGCGAGGCGACCGGCCGCGGCGTGCTGGCCAATGCCCCCTGGTCGGGCACGGAGGTCATCGCCAAGTACGGCGAGGAGCACATGAAGACCGGCGACCTGATCGTCTATACCTCCGCCGACTCCGTGTTCCAGATCGCTGCCCATGAGGACATCGTCCCGCCCGAGCAGCTCTATGAATACTGCCGCATCGCCCGCAAGCTGCTCGTCGGCAAGCACGGCGTCGGCCGCGTCATTGCGCGCCCGTTCATCGGCAACCCGAAGGACGGCTTCACGCGCACGAGCAACCGCCACGACTTCTCCCTCGAGCCGCCCGCAGAGACGATGCTCGACGCTGTCAAGGCGGCCGGACTGGATATGCTGGCCGTCGGCAAGATCCACGACATCTTTGCCGGCCGCGGCATGACCGAATTCGTCTATACCAAGGGCAACACCGACGGTCTGAACAAGACCCTCGACTATGCTGCGCGCGATTTCCACGGCCTGTGCTTCATCAATCTGGTCGACTTCGACATGCTCTACGGCCATCGCCGCAACATCGACGGCTACGCCGCCGCGCTGACCGAGTTCGACGGCTTCTTCGGCAAATTTGTCGAGAGCCTCGGCGAGGACGATATCGTCATGGTCACCGCCGACCACGGCTGCGACCCGGCCTATACGAAGACCACCGACCACACCCGCGAATATGTGCCGCTGCTCATCGCGGGCAAGAAGGTCAAGCCGGTCAACCTCGGCACGCGCACCAGCTTTGCCGACATCGCCGCGACCGTCACCGAGCTGCTCGGCGTGAAGTTCTCCACGCCCGGCAAGAGCTTCGCCGGGGAGATTCTCGGCTGAGGAAAATCACAAGGATCATCCGAATCGGGTGGGGGACTCCCACCCGATTCTTGCCCCCTTTTGGGCGCAGCCATTTATAAGGGCTAGGGAACCTCTGAAAAAATCGGCTGCGGCGCTCAGCGGGTCTTTCGTCCCAACTTATCGGCTTGAAAATCTTGAAATACACAAAGTATTCCTGCAATTTCCAAACCTCAATTTGGAACAAAATTCCTCGCTGACCGCTCTTGCGATTTAATCAGAGCTTCCCTATTATTTTAAATGAAATAAGGAGGAACCACCATGACCCATGAGGAATTGCTGAAAACTGCCATTGAGGCGCGCGAGAACGCCTATGTCCCGTATTCCCACTTCGCCGTCGGCGCGGCGCTGCTTGCCAAGAGCGGCAAGGTCTATCGTGGCTGCAACGTTGAGAACGCCGCCTACGGCCCGACCAACTGCGCCGAGCGCACGGCCTTTTTCACCGCCGTCTGCGCCGGAGAGCGCGAATTCGAGGCGCTGGCGATCTGCGGCGGCCCTGCGGGCAAGCCCGTTTCCGAGCTTTGCGCGCCCTGCGGCGTCTGCCGTCAGGTCATCCGCGAGTTCTGCCCGGACGATTTCCCCATCGTTCTGACCACGGACGGCACGAAGCTCTATGAAACGACTTTGGCGGAATTGCTGCCTTTGAGCTTCTCTGCGAACGACCTCAACAAGTAAATATATACATTTTTAACAAAATTTTAAAAACCACTTGATTTTTCCGACATTGTGTGTAATAATTTAGCAAGCAGTAAAAGCTGCAACATAATCTATATGGAGGTTAAGAAAATGAAGAAACTTGTAGCACTTCTTCTTGCCCTTGCAATGGTCGCTTGCCTGTTCGCCGGCTGCGCCAGCAACGACAAGGAGACCACCACTGAGACTCCGACCGAGACCACCACTGAGACCCCGACCGAACCGACCGAAACCAGCGAGACCACTGAGTCCACCGATGATAATACTGGCGCTGTTGATCCCAGCATGAAGGTCGCTTTCGTGACCGACGTCGGCAACATCGACGACCACTCCTTCAACCAGTACACCTACGAAGGCATCACCACCTTCGCAGAAGAGAACTCCGTTGACTGCACCTACTACAAGCCCGCTGAGGATACCGATCAGGCTCGTATCGATGCCATCAACCAGGCCATCGCTGACGGCTACAACACCGTCGTTATGGCTGGCTACCTGTTCGGGCCGGCAACCGCTTCCTGCGCTGCCGAGCATCCGGAAGTCAACTTCCTCGCTCTGGACGTCTCCGCTGGCGACCTGGGCACCGACTCCATCCCGTCCAACGTCTCCCTGATCGTCTACAAGGAAGAGCAGGCTGGCTATCTGGCTGGTTACGCCGCTGTTAAGGCTGGCTACACCGAGCTGGGCTTCCTGGGCGGCATGTCCGTCCCCGCTGTTGTCCGTTACGGCTACGGCTTCGTTCAGGGCGCTGATGCAGCGGCTGTCGAAGACAACGTTGACGTCAACATCAAGTACTGGTACTCCGGCAGCTTCGGCCCGACCGACGAGATCGCTGCTAAGATGGACAGCTGGTACACCGAGGGCACCGAGGTCGTCTTCGCTTGCGGCGGCGGCATCTACCTGTCCTGCCAGAGCGCTGCTGAGGCCAACGAAGGCCTGATGATCGGCGTCGACGTCGACCAGAGCAACGTTTCCGATACCATCATCACCTCTGCCATGAAGGCTCTGTCCAACTCCGTGCGTATGGCTCTGACTGCGGTCGGCACCAACGGTCTGGTTTGGCCGGATGCTTATGCCGGCACCTGCCAGTCCCTCGGCGCGAAGGAAGACTGCGTTGGCCTGCCCATGGAGAGCAGCAAGCTGGGCGACTTCGACGAGGCTGCCTATGAGACGCTGTTCCAGCAGATCGTTGACGGCACCGTCACCATCGACGATACCTCCGATCCCGAGCAGCATCCGACCACTCAGAAGGTCGTTGTTGATTGGCAATAATTGCAAATCGAACCCGAGAGGGGCGCCGAAGGGCGCCTCTCTCTTTTTCTGTCGGAGGCCGGCTGCGGTTGGCTTCCGACAAATTCTTTTCACCAAAAAATTAGAGGAAGTTACACATTTTCCTTGCAATTTGCGTCGGCTGTGTGTTACAATAGATACGGCAACATGCACATACCGAAAGTAAAGGAGTGTATTGAATGAGCATGGACGAAATTGCAAAGACCGCTCCGAAATCTGAAAATGATTACGTCATTGAGATGCTGAATATAACGAAGCGTTTCCCCGGCATCATTGCGAATGACAACATCACCCTTCAGCTCCGGCGCGGCGAAATCCATGCCTTGCTTGGCGAGAACGGTGCAGGTAAGTCGACACTGATGAGTGTCCTGTTCGGCCTGTACCAGCCCGAGGAAGGCATTATTAAAAAGGATGGCGTTGAGGTACAGATCCGCAACCCGAACGACGCGACGGCGCTTCACATCGGCATGGTTCACCAGCACTTCAAGCTGGTCGAGTGCTTCTCCGTAATCGACAACATCATCCTCGGCGTTGAGACGACGAAGATGGGCGTCCTTCAGAAAAAGGTCGCGCGTCAGAAGGTCATGGAGCTGTCCGAGAAGTACGGCCTTCGCATTGAGCCGGATGCGATCGTTTCCGATATTTCCGTCGGTATGCAGCAGCGCGTCGAGATCCTGAAGATGCTCTACCGCGATAACGAGATCCTCATCTTCGATGAGCCGACGGCCGTCCTGACCCCGCAGGAGATCGACGAGCTGATGCAGATCATGCGCGGCTTCGCGAACGAGGGCAAGTCGATCCTCTTCATCACGCACAAGCTTGCCGAGATCAAGGCCGTTGCCGACCGCTGCACGGTTCTGCGTAAGGGCAAGTACATGGGCACGGTCAACGTTGCCGACACCTCCGTTGAGGAAATGTCCCGCCTGATGGTCGGCAGAAACGTCAACTTCAAGGTCGACAAGAAGGACATGACCCCCGGCGAGGTCGTTCTGGACGTGGAACACGTCACGGTTCCGTCCAAGGTTCATAAGAAAAACGACGTCTCCGACGTCTCCTTTAAGGTTCGCCGCGGCGAGATCGTCTGCCTTGCCGGTATCGAGGGCAACGGCCAGACCCAGTTCGTTTATGCGCTGACCGGTCTTGACAAAATGTCCTCCGGCAAGCTCACGCTCAATGGGCATGACATTACCAAGGCGAGCATCCGCCAGCGCTCCGAGGACGGCATGAGCCATATCCCCGAGGACCGTCATAAGCACGGCCTGATCCTGGACTATACGCTGGAGCAGAACATGGTTTTGCAGCGTTATTGGCAGCCGGAGTTCCAGAAACACGGCATCATCCGCTTCGATAAGGTGCGCGAGTATTCCGACCGCCTGATCGAGCAGTATGACGTCCGCTCCGGCCAAGGCTCGATCACGATCGCCCGTTCGATGTCCGGCGGCAACCAGCAGAAGGCCATCGTCGCCCGCGAGATCGACAAAGACCCGGAACTGCTGATTGCGGTTCAGCCGACCCGTGGTCTGGACGTCGGCGCGATCGAGTATATCCACAAGCAGATCGTCGCCGAGCGCGACGCCGGCAAGGGCGTCCTGCTCGTTTCCCTCGAGCTGGATGAGGTCATGAACCTCTCCGACCGGATTTTGGTCATGTATGAAGGCGAGATCGTCGGCGAATTCGACCCGAAGACGACGACGGTCGAGGAGCTTGGCCTGTACATGGCCGGCGCAAAGAGAATGGAGGTGCAGTCATGACCCAGAAAAAACGACTCGGTGAGAATCAGGCGTTTATCAGCATCGTTGCGTCCCTGCTCTCCATCGTCATCGGCCTGCTGTTCGGCTTCATTCTTCTTCTGCTGCTGAACGCGAAAAATGCTCCCGCCGGTATGTGGAACATGCTTTCCAACGGCATTACCGACTTCGGCAACGTGCTCTACCGTTCGACTCCGCTGATCATGACCGGCCTTTCCGTGGCAATCGCCTTCAAGGTTGGCCTGTTTAACATCGGCGCTCCCGGCCAGTACACCATCGGTGCCATGGCCGCCCTGTTCTTCGCACTCGTTATCAAGGCCCCGTGGTATGTCTGCGTGCTGATGTCCATCGTCGGCGGCGCAATCTGGGGCTTCTTCCCCGGCCTGTTCAAGGCGTTGTTCAACGTCAACGAGGTCATCACCTCCATCATGATGAACTGGATCGGCATGAACTGCGCGAACCTGCTCGTTCTGAGCGTCAAGAAGATGCTTGCCAGCGACGGCGCCCGTTCCCTCGCACTCGATGCCGGCAACCCCTCGGCCATCATGCCGCGTCTCGGCCTCGACAAGCTGTATGTTTACCTGAACATCGGCATCTTCATTGCGGCCATCATCGCCGTGATCGTCTGGTTCGTGATGAGCAAGACGACCTTCGGCTATGAGCTGCGTGCCTGCGGTCTGAACCGCGACGGCGCGATCTATGCCGGTATCAACGCGAAGCGCAACATCGTGCTCTCCGTTGTCATCGCGGGCGCTCTCGCCGGTCTCGGCGGCGGCCTGTGCTACCTCGCAGGCGGCGTTCAGTACACCACCGAGCAGACCATCCTGAGCATGGGCTTCGACGGCATCTCCGTCGCCCTGCTTGCCAACTCGCATCCGATCGGCTGCATCTTCAGCGCGATCTTCATCAGCTACCTGAAGCTCGGCGGCATCGCCATGCAGTCTCAGGGCTACGCAACCGAGGCTACGGACATCGTTACGGCCGTTATCATCTATCTGGCCGCGTTCAGCCTCCTGCTCCGCATCAAGCTTTCGTCCGTCTTCAACGGAAAAAAGAAGGAGGTGGCATAAATGTCTGAAGTAGCATTGGCCAGTATTCTCAACCAGACGATCTCGTTTGCCATCCCGCTGCTGCTCGTGGCATTGGGTGCAATGTACTCCGAGCGCTCCGGCATCATCAACATTGCCATGGACGGCATCATGATCATCGGCGCTCTCTGCGGCTGTCTTGTGCTGCGTGCCATGAACACGGCCGGCTGGGGCGAAACAGTGGGCAAGAGCCAGATGGGCCTTCTCATCGCGATCCTCGTCGCCGGTGCATCCGGCATCCTCTTCTCGCTGCTGCTGGCATTTGCGGCCATCAACCTGAAGGCTGACCAGACCATCGGCGGCACCGCGCTGAACATCTTTGCGCCGGCGTTCTGCGTCGTGGTCGCGTGGGCTGTTCAGGGTCAGGGCCTGACCGGCATCTCCATCCCGAAGTGGACCGCCCTCAACTACAAAAACTTCAACATTCCCGGCAGCGTCAAGGCTGACTTCTGGCCGGCTCTGTTCAAGAAGTTCTACATCACCGTTCCCATCGCCGTCATCCTTTTCATTGCTGCGTGGTTCGTGCTCTATCACACCCGCTTCGGTCTGCGTCTGCGCGCTTGCGGCGAGCATCCGCAGGCGGCTGACTCCGTCGGCATCAACGTCTACAAGATGCGTTATTCCGGCGTTATGATCTCCGGCTTCCTCGGCGGCGTCGGCGGCATGGCTTATGTCCTTGCGGCTGGCTCCTCCTTCGAGGGCGACGTCGGCGGCTACGGCTTCCTTGCCATCGCCGTTATGATCTTCGGCAACTGGAAACCCTTCCGTATCCTGTTCAGCGCGTTCTTCTTCGCCCTGTTCCGGATCCTGGGCACGAGCTTCACGCTTCTGCCCTTCCTGCCGAAGTTCTCCAGCCTTGGCAGACCGTCCAACGTTTACAACCTGCTGCCCTACATCGTGACGATCATCGTTCTGGTCTTCACCTCCAAGAGCTCTCACGCTCCGAAGGCAGAGGGTATCCCCTACGATAAGGGGCAACGCTAAATCGACCTTGTGCGCCGGGGAAGGCCCCGGCGCACATTTTATGGCATGACCCCCGGAGAGGCCGATGAGCAAGGAAGTCCGGACAGAACAGACAGGCCGCGCCGCACATCGAAGAGAGCTTCGGTGTGCGGCGCGGCCTGTCTGCGTCATTTGGAGGCACTGCTGCGATCCCACTGCTTCACAACGGGATTGGCGCGCAGCCTGCGAAAAAAATCCTGCAAAAGCGTGCGGCATTCGTCCTCCAGAACGCCGCCTGTGACCTCTGGATGGTGATTATAGGGCATGGTGAAGAGATTCACCAGCGTTCCGCAGGAGCCGGCCTTCTGATCCGGCGCACCGTAGACCACACGCGGAATGCGCGCGTTGATGATCGCCCCGGCGCACATCGGGCACGGCTCAAGCGTAACATAGAGCGTGCAGCGCCAGAGCCGCCAGCCGCCCAGCGTCGCGCAGGCCTCGGCAATGGCCTCCAGCTCGGCGTGCGCGAGCGCCGATTTGCCCGTTTCGCGGCGGTTGCGGCCGCGCCCGACGATCCGTTCGCCATCCGTGATGATGCACCCGACCGGGACCTCTCCCTCGTCGGCGGCCTCTCCGGCAAGCGCAATCGCCTGTCGCATATATTCCTCGTCTGTCATGGCGGCACCTCCCTTGCTGTCTATGATAGACGATTTTTTGCTTTGCGTCAAGTCCCCAAGCAGGGCGCAGAGCAGCAGCGCCCGATCCTCTGCCGCGACGGGCCCGCCGGAGGAGGTCAGCAGCCCCTCGGTGCTGCGCAGGAGCGCCCGGAGCGTCGGCGCGTCGGCGGGCGTCGAGGCGCCGGTCAGCAGGAAATCCGCGCTGACGCCGAACAGCCGCGCCATTTTCAGCAGCAGCGCATTCGACGGCTCGCGCCGCCCCTGCTCATACATTCCTACCGCGCTGGGACTGATCTCCAGATGCCCCGCAAGCTCCTTCTGCGACCAGCCGGATTCCCGGCGCAGCAGCGCGATCCGCGCACCCAACATAAAAAACCGCCTCCGTTTCGTTCTCCTTTGTAACCTTATCACAGGATGTATGTAATTTTTTGTAACATTTGGACGAAAGAAAAAAACTACTTGACAAACCACGGAACGTGTAGTACACTAAGCGTGTAGAAATGGAAAATACTGGAAATAGAAATTGGCAAAAAAGTTAACATTCTCAATGTAAATATCCTGAAACGGTCGATTCTGGACATGCCTCGCTTGGATGAGCTGAACCAAAAGGAGGTGATCCGGTTGACCGTTTGGAAAAGCCCTTTCCTGTTGCGACGCAGAATGGCTCAGCCGAAAAAGTGAAGCTGGCGGAGCTTGCGCCCGGATACCTGGCGGCAGGGGCGCTGCTCAGACCACAGCTGCGCGCGCTGCGCAGAACGCTTGCGGAATCGTCGGATGCACAGGAGCGGGCGGCTCTGCGCAGTCAGATCGCCGCGCTCTCGACGATCTACACACAGTGCCGCAAGCTTGCAGAGCTGACCGCGCACTACTATGAAAGGGGATTTTATCGGGATGACAACTACACTTTATGATTTTTCGGACAAGCGGCTGCCGAAGGAGCAGCAGCTGACGCGGATGCGCCGCGTGATCGAGCGCGAGCTGACCGAGCAGCAGCGCGCCGTCCTGCGGGACGTCTATTTTCTCGGAAAGACGCAGGCCGAGGTCGCGCGGGAGCGCGGCGTCTGCCGCTCTACGGTGAATCGGACGCTGCGCCGTGCCGAGGAGCGCCTGCGCCGCTTCCTGCGCTATTGACGCACAAAAAGCATAAAAAAGAGGGATTCCGGCCAAACTATGGCCGGAATTTTTTGCTATGCAAAAGCATAGCAAAAACAGAAATGTGCCATTTCCTCGCCCCTG
>URCY01000060.1 GCA_900546415.1 uncultured Eubacteriales bacterium | reverse complement strand
TAAGTTGGGACGAAAGACCCGCTGAGCGCCGCAGCCGATTTATTCAGAGGTTCCCTTGCGTCAGAAGCGGGCGGATAACAGGGCTTTTATGCAGAACACGGTGCAGCCTCCTCTCGGAGGCTGCACCGTGTTCTGCTTTATGAAAGGCCGTCGCACGCTTTGCGACTTACGGTTTCATTTGTGCCATTGCCGCAAACTGTCTGCGCAGCGCCGGATACAGCGCCGTATACACCGGATAATAGGCATCATAGATGCGCATTGCTTCTTCCTGCGGTTCTTCCATCGTCCCGCCGTCGCGCACGCACCCGCAGCCGGACGGAACATCGGGATAGACCCCCGCGCAGACGCCTGCAAGGATCGCCGCACCGAGGGTTGGGCTTTCGCTTGAGGCCATGGTCGTAACCGGCAAATGGAACTGATCGGCCAGAATTTGGCGCCACAGCGGACTTTTTGCGCCGCCGCCGCAGAGCTTCATCTTCTCCGGGCGCAGCCCCATCTCACGGAAAACGTCGAGACAGGCACGCTGAGAATACGCAACGCCCTCCATCACCGCACGCAAAAGGTGTTCTCTTCTATGCAGCGCAGACAAGCCAAAAAACACGCCGCGGCAGGTTTCGTCGAGCAGCGGGCTGCGCTCGCCCATCAGATAGGGCAGGAAAATCACGCCGTCCGAGCCGGGTGCAACGGCAGCAGCCTTCTTATCCAGCAGCGCATAGCTGTCCGTGCCGCTCCGTTCGGCTTCAAGGCACTCCTGTGCGCAGAATTGGTCGCGATACCAACGCAGCGCCAGTCCCGCCGAGAGGGTGCAGCTCATAAAGCCCCAGCCCTGCGGAACGGCGGCACAGATCGTGTGGACACGACCGCCCGCAGAAACGGCCGGACGGTCGGAATGTGCGAAAATCACGCCGGAGGTTCCGATGGTATGAAAAACGCCCCCCGTCCGTACCGTGCCGGTACCGACCGCCGAGGCCGCATTGTCGGCCGCTCCCGCTGCAACGGGTGTTCCTGCAGCAATGCCGGTCATTGCCGCTGCCTCCCTGGTCACTCTGCCCGCAAGCTCACAGCTTTCCAGCAGCGGCGGAAACCACGCCGGATCCAGCTCCAGCTTTTCCAGCAGCTCCGCACTCCATGCGCGCTCTGCCACATTCAGGAGATTTGTGCCGGAGGCATCGGAGACATCCGTGGCAAGCACGCCCGTCAGGCGAAAGCGCACATAGTCCTTCGGCAGCAGCACATGTCGGCAGCGCGCAAAAAGCTCCGGCTCATGCCGCCGCACCCAAAGGAGCTTGCCCGCCGTAAAGCCCGTCAGCGCAGGGTTGGCGCTGATCTCAAGCAGACGCTGCGCACCGACCCGCTCGTTGATCTCGTCACACTCGCTGCGCGTTCGGCCGTCGCACCACAGAATTGCCGGGCGCAGTACGCGGCACGAAGCGTCAAGCATCACGAGGCTGTGCATCTGGCCGGAAAAGCCGATGCCCAGGATTTCCTCCGGCGCAGCACCGCCGGCTTTCATCACGCCCCGCAGCGTGGTAACTGCGGCATTCCACCAATCCTCCGGATCCTCCTCTGCCCAGCCCGCCTGCGGCTGATGCATGGGATATTCCTGCATTGCCTGCGCGACCGCATTTCCTTCCAAATCATACAGGACGGTCTTTGTGCCGGAGGTGCCGATATCGATTCCAATTAAATAGCTCATAGTATCTCCTTTTTAGGGAACCTCTGATGCAATCGCAAGAGCGGTCGGCGAGGAATCTTGTTTCAAACCGACAGGTTGGGGCAAAAGATCTGCTGAGCGCCGCAGCCGATTTATTCAGAGGTTCCTTAAATATTTTAATCAAGAATCCGTATTAGAACGGGCTGCCGGCGCAATGCAGCGCCGGCAGCCCGTTCAGGCAAATCCGTTCCGATCCGTCAGACAGAGGGCGGATTGAGGTACATATCACGGATCTCATCCGTCAGATTCTCGGAGAGGATGCCCTGCACGGTGCAGTAGATCCCCCTGGCCACATATCCGAACGGAGCCTGATCGGAGGGACGGCTGGTCGGGTGTGCGCCGGACCATACCTGCAGGAAGGCATTCCAACCGATGAAATAGGGGTCGTCCACGATGGTCGCGGCGACCTCGCCGTTGGTCATCAGCTCATTGGTGGAGGTATTGAAGTCGCTGGCAATGACCTTGACGGAATCGCCCATATTCATGGAGCGAACCGCAGAGGCCGCGCCGGTCGCGCCAAGACCCTCGCAAACAAAGACAATGTCGATTTCGGGGTTCTGCTGGAGCGCGGAGAGCGTGACGGTTTCCGCCTTGACGACCTCACCCTCGTGGTTCAGTTCGGCAACGACCTTCAGGTTGGGATACTTTTCTGCACAGGTATCCTTAAAGCCGTTCAGACGCTTTTCAAGGTCGACGTTGCCGGGAACATACAGGACAGCGACCTCACCGGTGCCGCCGGTCAGTTCGGCCGCAATGTCGGCGGCAACACAGCCAAAGCTGTAGTTATCCGTGCCGACGAAGCCGAGATAATTGCTTTCGGGCGATGCAACGTCAAAGCCGACCACGGGAATGTCCGCGCTGATGGCCTTGTTGATGGAGGGGATCAGCGTGTTGGAGTCGGCAGAGGTGACGACAATGCCGTTGGGCTTCTTGGCAATGAGCTGCTCCAGTGCCTTTGCCTCAGCGGCAGCATCGACCTCCGCAGGGCCGACCAGCTCAGTCTTGATATGCGCGCCCATGGCCTTAGCCGCATCGGAGAAGCCGGCATAAGTCCAGTTGAAATATTCCGAGCCCTTGGAGAATACGACCATGGAATACAGTTCCTCTTCCTGCTGCACGGCATCACCGTTGCTGCCGGTCTTACCGCAGCCGGTGAGGCAGGCAACGAGAAGAACGAGCGCTGTGAACATTGCGATGATTTTTTTCATTTCTCTTTCCTCCTTGATGATTAAGTTTTGGCTTTTCCGGGGAGCTTGCGTTTCATTCCTTTAAGCCGTTCGCTGAACACCACAGCGAAGACCAAAAGTACACCGGTAACGACGTCCTGATAATAGGTGGACAGGCCGCTCATAATGAACGAGCCGTTGATAAACGCCACGAAGATCAGGCCGAGGATTGTGCCGCCGATGGAGCCGATACCGCCGTGGATCATGCTCGAGCCGCCGATCGCGACGGCTGTGATGACACGTGTTTCGATATTCAGGCCATAGCTGGCATTGGCGCTGCCGTAGAAGAAGCAGGCCATGATGCCCGCAACGCCGGCAAGCAGAGACGACTGCATATAGACGAAACGGAAAAAGCGGCGGGTATTAATGCCGGAAAGCTCTGCGGCGTTCGTGTTTCCGCCAATGAAATACACCTGACGGAAATAACGATTCTTCCGCAGCATGACTGCATAGAACACCGCCAGAACGATCATGACCAAAAGCGGGATGCTCATGCCGAGATACTCGTTGAACATGATTGAGGAAAAGTCCTCCGGAAAACCGGAAACCACATCGCCGGAGGTGATGACCACGTTTACGCCCTTCAGAATAAGCTGCATGGCCAGCGTAATCACAAAGGGATGCACGGCCAGCTTCCGGATCATCAGATCATTCAAGAAGCCGATGAAAGCGGAGATGAGCAGCACCAGCACCATGGCCAGCGGGTAAGGAATTCCGCCCTTCATCATAAATGCAAACACGATTGCGCAGAACGGCATCACGCCTGCAATGGACAGATCGATACCGCCAGAAATGATCACAAGCGTCATGCCCAGCGCCATGATCCCCTCAAGCGCATAGTTGTTGATCATGGTCTTAATGTTATAAAGAGAGGCATAATGCGGGATTGCGACCGACATTCCCGAAAAGATCAGCACAGTCAGCGTGATCACAACCCAGATCTGCTGATCGACCTTTTTCAGCCGTCCTCCCACAGCATTCAAGGCTCGCGCAGGACGCACGGAAGGCTTCTTATCCATTTGCTACCTCCTTACTGAATGCGATGGCCATGACGTCTTTTTCCTCCAGACGGTCGTTTTTGACCGTTCCCATCTGTTCTCCCTCGTGCATGACGAGCACACGGTCGGAGAGCTTCAGAATCTCCGGAAGCTCGCTGGAGATCATCAAAATGGCAATGCCGCTCTCGGCAAGCTCACGCAGTATCTGGTGGATCATCGCCTTTGCGCCCACATCCACGCCGCGTGTCGGCTCGTCGATGATCAGGACGCACGGCTTTGTTGCCAGCGCCTTCGAGAGCAGAATTTTCTGCTGGTTGCCGCCGGAGAAGCTGACAGCGGGCTTGTGAAGCTCCGGCGGCTGGATGTTGAGCTTTTCAATATACTCGCGACCCGACTGCGCCATTTTGGCAAAGTGCAGTGCGCCAAGGAAGCCCTCATAGTCCTTGATGGAGGAGGCGATTATGTTATCCGTCAGATCCTTTGTGAGAAACAGGCCCATTTCCTTGCGGTTTTCCGTCACATAATAAATACCGTTTTTCACCGCATCGCGCGGAGAGCGCAGCCTGATTTTTTCACCGCGGTAAAACACCTCGCCTGCGTCCAGATGCTCCATGCCGAGCATCCCGAGAATGCACTCTGTGCGTCCTGCGCCGACCAGGCCGAACATGCCGAGAATTTCATAAGGACGCAGCTCAAAGCTGATCTCACGGTACCGTTTTCCGTGCGTCAGTCCCTCCGCGCGCAGTATGGGCTCTCCCGGTGCGCGTGAAGCCAGCAGGTGCTTGTTATAGTCCAGCTCACGTCCGATCATCATGCTGATAAGACGGTCGATGGACATTTCGCTGCGAACGAGCGTTCCGACCATGCTGCCGTCGCGCAGCACCGTCGCCCGATCCGACAGCTCCATGACCTCCGAGAGCTTGTGACTGATGAAGATCACGGTCAGGTCCTTCTTTTCCTTAATAGAGCGCAGCAGTGCAAACAGGTGCACGATCTCGCGCTCGGAAAGGGAGCTGGTCGGTTCGTCCATAATGAGAAGGTCGATATCCTTTGCAAGCACCTTTGCAATTTCGATGACCTGCTGCATACCGACGCTGAGGGTGCCTGCCTTGACGGCGGGATCGACGTCGATGCCCAGCTCCTTCAGTTCCTTCCGGGCTGTCTCCAGAAGCTGCCTGTCCTTAATAAAGCCGAGCTTGTTCACCGGCTCGCGTCCGACCATCATATTCTCCGCGACGGTCAGGTTGCCCGCAATGCTCAGCTCCTGGTGCACAATGCCGATGCGCTCCGAAAAAGCGTCCAGCGGATTGCGGAGCCTGATCTCCTTTCCGGATTTGACGATCCTTCCCTTGTCCGGGATATAAACGCCGCTGATGATCTTCATCAGGGTGGATTTACCGGCGCCGTTCTCGCCGATCAGCGAGTGGACCTCCCCTTTCCGGACGTTGAAGGAAACGTTATGCAGGACTTCGACGCCGCCGAAGGAAATCGAAATATCTTGCAGGGCGAGAATATCTTCCATTTTACGCTCCCTCCTTCTTTACTTTTTTCTTTTTCATGCCCTTGACGCGGTCGAGGATCAGCGCCGTAATAAGCATGACACCGCTGATTGCATACTGCGCCTCCGCAGGGCCGTTGAGCATAATAAATGCATTATTGACGATCGCCACAAGGATCACGCCCATAAGCGTGCCGACCATGTTGCCCTCGCCGCCGGCCATGACCGCGCCGCCGATGACCGCGGCCGCAATTGCACGGCTCTCAAAGCCGACGGCATAGCCCGCAAAGCCCATACCGTAGCGGCTGCTCATCAGAATTCCCGTCAGGGCCGCGAAAAGACCGCTGATCCCATATCCGATGATCTTTAGGCGCACCGCAGGGATGCCGGACAGGACTGCCGTAACCGGCGACGTGCCGATCAGATACATCTGCTTGAATACGGACAATTTGAACAGACAGAAGGCCATGATCGCGGCACAGGCCAGGGAGATAATGACCATCATCGGAACGCCGAGAACAGTCAGACGGCTGAGGTTCGTAAAGGATTCCGGCAGGCCGCTGATCAGGTAACCGCTGGTAAGCACATAGCAGCTTCCGCGAACAATCGCATTCATGCCGAGCGTCGCGATAAAGGGGGCAAGCCCGATCTTCGCCACAAGAAAGCCGTTGATGCACCCGACAGCCGCCCCGATCACAAGCCCGATCAAAATCGTAGGCACCAGCGGGAAGCCGTTTTTCACAAGCGTCGACGTCGTGATCCCCACCAGTGCGACCACGGAACCGACGGACAGATCCACGCCCCCGAGGATCAGCACGACGGTCATGCCGCACGAGAGCAGCAGATCAAAGGTCAGTGAGGTGAAAATTCCGGAGAAATTGGATGCGGACAGGAACGTCCCCGGCAGGAGCAGTGTCAAAGCGACGTTCAGGAGCGCCGTTAAAATCAACAGCGTCACCACTCTGCCGTCGAGCACTCTCCTTAGGGCTTTTCGTTTGGTACCCATAGAGAAAACCACTTCCTTTATTTTTTACAGTGTTGTGAGAGTCACCAGAAAACCGTCGTGCTTTTCCCGGTTCCTTGTTGCTTCTTCATACTATCACACCATTTTAAAATTTTCAAGTGTTTTTCAAAAAAAAATAAAATTTATTAAAATAATACTTGAAAAAATTGAATAGGGCTGTTATACTCAGTTCATCCAAGCCGGTCAAGCTCTTCCGTCTGTGCCTCGGGCAACTGCGGCCCATGCGCCGGAACACCCTTTTGTCCGTCAGCGGGCGGGTGCGCGCCGGAAAAAATTGAAAGGAGCAATCTATCATGTTTTTATCCTGCGAAGATATGCAGAAGGTAACAAAAATCCTCGAGCATTACGAAAAGGAGATCGACCTGACCACCACCATTCCCCTGGAGGAATATGAAGCGCGCTACGAAAAAGTCTGGAAGCGTATGGAGGAAAAAGGCATTGACGTCGGCTTCTTCTATTGGTTCCGCGAGATGCCCGGCGACGGCGCATATCTCACCGGCTACAATCCTACGCTCGAAAAGGCCAGCGGTGCCATCGCTCCGGGCAAGCGCCCCGTGCTTCTTGTCGGCCCCGAATCCGGTCTGCTGGCCGAGGAGGTCGGTCTGAACCTCGAAACGCACTTTGTTGACACCTTCACGATTCCCGGCGAATACTATGAGGGCGTTACAAGCGAGCGGCTGCCCGATGTCCTGCGCGCCTATGTCGGCAAGGAGATCAAAACCATCGGTTCCATGACCTCCCGTGACATTCTGCCCTGCGATATCTACAAGGTGTTTACGCAGGACGTCGCCCCGGAAGCCGAAGTCGTTGACGCTTCGGATATTCTCGCCGACCTGCGCTATGAAAAGAGCGAGAACGAATTTGCCTGCATGGCCGTCGCTGACAAGATCGCCTGCGCCGCTGCGCGCGCTATGCTTGCCGTCGTTAAGCCGGGTCTGCGGGAATCGCAGGTCGCAGCCGTTGCTGATTACGTTGTCAAGTCTCTGGGCGGAGACGGGTACGGCTTTGAGACCATCGTCAACTCCGGCGACCGCTGCAAGACGATCATCGGCCCGGCCAGCAACAAGGTCATCGAGGCCGGAGAGATCGTGCAGATCGGCATCAGCCCGAGCTACCACTGCTACAAGGGCGTCTGCCGCCGTGCATTTGTCGTCGGCAAGCGCAACGAAATGCAGGAGCAGTATTTCGCCGTGCTCAACGAGGGCTACCAGACCGCTGTGGACGAACTGGCTCGCGTCTGCGCCACAGGCGACTCCAGCCACACCGTTGATCTGAAGGCGCGGCAGTTCTATGCAACGAAGTTCATCGACGGCAAAAAAATGTCGGATTACCACTATTTCAGCTCGGCGCATGGCACCGGTCTGACGGAATGCCTCGAGAAGCAGCTGATCCACCCCTACCGCGAGATCTACTATGGCAACAACATCGGTATTATGCTCGATATGGGTGTGTATCACTATCCGCACAAGGACATCTGCGGCGGCTGCGTGGAAAGTGCTTTCCACAAGCGCTGCACGGGCGTCGTATGTCTGACTGATCTTCCCGCCGATGTTCAGGAGCTGGTCGGCAAGGGCCTGTAAAGCAGCAATCGTGCCGTCCGGAGAGGCCTTTCTTCGGGCGGCACATTCCTCTATTTTATCAGGTGTTTTTATAATAATTTTTATAATACCACGCTTTTTCTATTTACATCGTGAAATATTTGATGTAAAATATTCTTAGTCAGTAATCATATATATCGGAGAGGATGGGATTTTTTGTTATTTGAAGACGTTGTTTCCATTAAACAGCACAACCTGAAAAAACTGATCACGGCGATTCGTTTTAACGATCAGCTCACAAAGAAGGATCTTTCCAACCTGACCTCTCTGAGCATTGCTACGATCACAAATCTCTGCAACGAGCTGATCGGAAAGGGCGTCCTTTCCGAGGGCGATTACAGCGCGGAGGTGCGGATCGGTCGAACACCGAACCTGATGAAGTTCCACTATGATCGTTTTTATGTGCTTGCTTTAGACTTCCAGTTCAATAACGCCGTAGGTTTGGCCGTTCTGAATCTGCGCAACGAAATCTGCTACAGCAATTCCGTGCGCATCAGCTCCAACGCAACGGTTGAAGAGATCGTTGCGCTTGCGCATGAAAAGCTCCGCGAGGCGATTGCGGAAAAGGGCATCGAGAAGCAGATCATCGGCGTTGGCGCATCCGTCCCGGCCGTCTACGACAGCAACGACGGCCTGATCAAATGCAGCTCCATCGCGCGCTATCAGAATGTACCGCTGAAAAGGATCATTGCCGAAACATTCGGCTGCCCCGCTTATGTGGACAACTGTGCCAATCTGCGAGCGATTTCCGCCTATGCGCAGTCGCCATCCTCAAATATCGTCTGTCTGGACGTTTCGCAGGGCGTCGGCTGCGGAGTGATTCTTGACGGCGAGATTCTGCACGGCAAAAACGGCTATGCAGCCGAAATCGCGCATATTCCCATCGGCGATCCCTCGCTCCGATGCCCGACCTGCGGAGCCTATGGCTGTGTGGAAACCGACCTGAATGTTGAGCACATTGTCCGGCACTTTCCGCAGATAGATCCCTCGCTCCCGCTGCCCGAGAAATGGCGCGAATGTGTCCGTCTGCTCTCGGAGAACACCGAGCAGTCCGCGCCGCTGCTGAACCATTGGGGACGCCTGCTCGGGCAGGTTGCTTCCATTCTCATCAACCTTTTTGACCCCAGCGATTTTTATGTCACAGGCTATATTACCGATATTTTCCCGTTGCTTGCAGATGCCTTCTGGCAGGAGGTGCGCAGCCGCTCCGCTGACAGCCTGAAGCTTAACCTGAATCTGCACATTCCCGAATGCCTCTGGAGCGATGTTTATATCGGCATTTCTGACGCAATGTACCATCGCTGGCTTCCCTAAAACTATGACAGAAAAAGAAAAAGCCGCAGCAGGACAGCTTTACCGACCTGCAGATCCGGAGCTGTTTCGCGCCTGTCAGCGCTCCAAGCGTCTGTGCGCCCGCATCAATCACCGCGTCCGTTCGGCGAGCCGCAACCGCCTTTTGAGAAAGCTCCTCGGTCATCTGGGAAGCGATCCCTATTTTGAACCACCCGTCTATTTTGACTATGGTTATAACACGTTCGTAGGCGATCACTTTTACGGTAACCACAATTTGACCGTGCTTGACACCGGACGGATCACCATCGGAGATCATGTTTTCATCGGCCCGAACGTCGGTCTCTACGCCCCTGCGCATCCGCTGGACATTGAAACGCGCAATGCAGGCTTGGAATCTGCCGCCGGTATCACCATCGGCAACAATGTCTGGATCGGCGGTAGCGTATGCGTTCTTCCCGGCGTGCACATCGGAGACGGCGCAGTGATCGGCGCCGGCAGCGTCGTGACACACGATATTCCGCCGAACGTGGTCGCCGTCGGAAATCCATGCAGACCCATTCGGGCGATCCTGCAAGGCGAGTCATGTCCATAGCAGGCCTCCGGACGACTTCATTCCGCCACGGCGGCGTCGTATAGAGCCGCCTCCGGGCGCTTCGTCCTCCTGTGCTTTCGGTCGCCCCGCTGACAGCTCTTGCGATTGAATCAGATCTTCCCTAGAGTTGGTTTTTTCGCGGGATTTCGCTTGCAAATTACGCAAAGTGTGATATAATGGTGCAAGCCGTCAGGAAGAGCTTCGACGGCACAGAAAGGAGCTTATCCATGAGCAACGAAAAACTCAAAAACACGGTGCAGAGTGCCGTTGCAGAGGCTGAAAAGGTCGCGCAGACCGTCGCCGAGACCGGCAAGAAGGCCGCGCGTCAGGCCAAGAGCAAGGCCGCTCCGAAGGTGGACGCAGCCGTAAAGGCCGCCAAGGAAACCGGCAAGAAGGCCGCAGCCGCGCTGAACTCCGAGGTCTATTTGCAGGTCTTCGGGCACGAATATAGCTGCCAGGAGCTGGCCGAGCGCTGCAAGGCGGATTTCCGCGCGAACAACAAGGGCGCGATCCGCAGCTGCAAGCTCTATGTCAAGCCCGAGGACGGCATGGTCTACTATGTCGTCAACAGCAAGCACGAGGGCAAGCTTCCTCTCTAAGGAAGCTCTGATTCAATCGCAAGGGCGGTCAGCGAAGGATTTTGTTCCAAATTGAGGTTTGGAAATCGCAGGAATCCTTTACGTATTTCAA
>URCY01000059.1 GCA_900546415.1 uncultured Eubacteriales bacterium | reverse complement strand
TAAGTTGGGGCAAAAGACCCGCTGAGCGCCGCAGCCGATTTATTCAGAGGTTCCTTTGCAAAAATATGAAATAAATCTTGTATTTTTGCGGCGTGTGGAGTATAATAATTGGAAATTATCGATCTCGTCCGAGACGATACCATCATTTGAAAAAGGAGGATGTCAAAATGCAGAAATGTTATATCCCGTCGGGATACAAAAATCCGCTTTCTGTCTATGAGACGCAGTGTGCCATTGAGTACATCAAGCACAATTTCCAGAAAAACCTTTGCCGTGCATTGAATCTGCTGCGCGTGTCTGCGCCGTTGTTTGTCGAGGAGGCTTCCGGCCTGAATGATAATTTGAACGGCTACGAGCGCCCCGTCTCGTTTGACATTCCCGATGTCGGCGCGGAGGCGCAGGTGGTGCATTCCCTCGCAAAGTGGAAGCGCTATGCCCTCGGCCGCTATGAGATCCGCCCGGGCAAGGGGCTGGTCACCGATATGAACGCGATCCGGCGCGACGAGGTCGTGGACAATCTGCACTCGGTCTATGTCGACCAGTGGGACTGGGAGAAGGTCATCACGCGCGAGACGCGCAACGTCGGCACGCTGTGCCAGACGGTGCAGCGCATCGTCAACGCGATCTATGTCACCGGCGAGACGCTGAAGATCGAATTCCCGCAGATCAACACCCATGTGCCGCGCGAGGTCGTTTTCGTCACGACGCAGGAGCTGGAGGATATGTTCCCCGACCTGCACACCGCGCAGGAGAAGGAGACCGCCTTCCACCGGCAGCACAAGGACAAGGCCGTGTTCCTGATGCAGATCGGCAAGAAGCTGCGTTCCGGCAAGCCGCACGACGGCCGCGCCCCGGACTACGACGATTGGGAGCTGAACGGCGACATCCTGTTCTGGAACGAGGTGCTCGACCGCTCGTTCGAGGTGTCCTCCATGGGCATCCGCGTCGATGCCGAGTCGCTTGACCGCCAGCTCACCGAGGCCGGCTGCGATGACCGCCGCAGACTGCCGTTCCACAAGGCGCTGCTCGCCGGCGAGCTTCCGCTGACCATCGGCGGCGGCATCGGCCAGAGCCGTCTGTGTATGCTGCTGCTGGGCTGCTGCCACATCGGCGAGGTGCAGTCGAGCCTCTGGGATCAGGAAACCGTGGCAGCCTGCCGGGATGCCGGCGTCATGCTGCTTTAAAAAGTGAGGAGAGAATATGGAATTGATTTCCGTTCGAGAACTGTTCAAAAACACCGCTGCCTACGCCGGCAAGACCGTTGAGGTCGGCGGCTGGGTGCGCTCCGTGCGCGCCTCGAAGAGCTTCGGCTTCATCGTGGTCAACGACGGCACGTTTTTCACGCCGCTTCAGGTCGTTTATCACGACAATATGGAGAATTTTGCGGAGATTTCCAAGCTGAACGTCGGCGCTGCCATCCTCGTCCGGGGCACGCTCGTCGAGACGCCCGAGGCCAAGCAGCCCTTCGAGGTGCAGGCCGAGACCGTCACGGTCGAGGGCGCGTCCACGCCGGATTATCCGCTGCAAAAGAAGCGCCATACCGTCGAATTTCTGCGCACCATGACGCATCTGCGCCCGCGCACGAATCTGTTTCAGGCGGTCTTCCGCGTGCGCAGCCTGGCGGCCTACGCGATCCACAGCTTCTTCATGGAGCGCGGCTTCGTCTATGTCCACACGCCGCTCATCACCGGCTCGGACTGCGAGGGCGCGGGCGAGATGTTCCAGGTGACCACGCTGGATCTTGACAACGTGCCCCGCACCGAGGACGGCAAGGTCGACTACAGCAAGGATTTCTTCGGCAAGCCGACGAATCTGACCGTCTCCGGCCAGCTCAACGGCGAGACCTTCGCCATGGCCTTCCGCAATATCTATACCTTCGGCCCGACCTTCCGCGCCGAAAACTCCAACACCACGCGCCATGCGGCCGAGTTCTGGATGATCGAGCCGGAGATCGCCTTTGCGGACCTCAAGGACGACATGCGCCTTGCCGAGGATATGCTCAAGTATATCATCGCCTATGTGCTCGAGCAGGCGCCCGAGGAGATGCAGTTCTTCAACCAGTTTGTCGACAAGGGGCTGCTCGAGCGGCTCAACCACGTGCTGACGTCCGATTTCGGCCATGTGACCTACACCGAGGCGATCGAGCTGCTCGAGAAGCACAACGATCAGTTTGAATATCCCGTGCACTGGGGCAGCGACCTGCAAACCGAGCACGAGCGCTATCTGACCGAGGTCGTTTTCAAGCGCCCGGTCTTCGTCACGGACTATCCCAAGGAGATCAAGGCGTTTTATATGAAGCTCAACCCGGACGGCAAGACCGTCGCGGCGATGGACTGCCTTGTGCCCGGCATCGGCGAGATCATCGGCGGCAGCCAGCGCGAGGACGACTATGAGACGCTGCGCGGCCGGATGCAGGAGCTGGGCCTGAAGGAGGAGGACTACGCCTTCTACCTCGACCTGCGCAAGTATGGCTCGGCGCGCCACGCGGGCTTCGGCCTCGGCTTTGAGCGCTGCGTGATGTATCTGACCGGCGTCAGCAACATCCGCGACGTGCTGCCCTTCCCGCGCACCGTCGGCACCTGCGAGCTGTGATCGGCGTTCAACGGGCATAAAAGGCTGCATAGGCTTTGCAATGATATTCAGCCTTCGGCTGAATGATATATGCTGACGCATATGATATACGGCCGGATGGCCGCATGATATAGCACCCAAAGGGGCGCTATATCGGTGTCGCTCCGCGACAAATTCAAATATTTCGGTTGTAAAAATGGTAGGTTTTTTATAAAACCTACCATTTTTCGTGTCATTGCGAGGAGCAAAGCGACGCGGCAATCTTAAAGTTGAAGGCATGGCATCCCGGAACGAAGTACGGAAGCACGTTACTTCTGCGGCGCCGACTGCCGTCCCGGTATCTCCCGAAAAAAGGTCGAGGGCTACAGCCAAAGCTGCAGCCCTCTTTTTGTGTGTGAAAATGGGGAAAATAAGAGGAAAGATCAGGGATACCGCAATGCGGCCGTCTGCCATACGCGGCGCGGTTTTTCGCAAGGACGCCATAGCCGGTACGCGAGCCTTGCCGATTGGCCGGCGCCGAATGCGTCGGACGGGCGGATCGGAGCACCCCGGAGAGAAGTTCAGAAGGTGCGGAACGCTCAGCCCGCGTTGGCCAGCGCTGCGCCGAGCGCCTCGCAGGCGGCGACGGCGTCGCCGTCGGGCGCTTCGTTGCAGATCACGCTGTCGCAGACGAGCCTTGCGCCGTCAGCGCGGCAGGTGTCCTCCCAAGTGCGCATCCATTCGCCGTCGCCCCAGCCGTAAGAGCCGAACAGGGCGATGTTTTTGCCGTTCAGGGACGGCTCACAGGCGCTGAACACAGGCGCGAATTCGCCGTCCTCCAGCTCCTCTGCGCCCATCGCGGGGCAGCCGAAGGCGACTGCGTCGAGGCTGCTCAGCAGAGCCGGATCAAAGTCCGAGACGGTCATCAGGCTGACCTCGGCGCCGGCCTTCCTTGCGCCGTCGGAAACGGCTGCGGCCATGGCCTCGGTGTTGCCCGTGCCGCTCCAATAAACGATTGCAAGCTTGCTCATGATAAGATTCCTTTCTGATTTTGATTTTTTTCGCTCACAATGAGCCTGGAAAAGCACTTGTGCTTTTGATAAGCGTTTTGATAGCTCCGCGTACACTTTTGATAGCGCGCGAAGACACGCTGCGCGGCGTCGGTGTCGCCGTAGACCTTCCATGTGCCGACACAACGGGCGTTCTGTGCACGGTGGAGGATAAAGCCCTCGACGTCCTCCGGCGGATAGCCCAGAAACAGACCGATCTCATGCGGAAAGGCGTCCTCGGTTTGCAGCCGGTGTACCAGCTCCGTGACGCAGAGCGCCGGATCGCCGATCGGATAGTGCCGCTTGGCCAGCAGCGCGGCCGCCTGCGCCTGCGCGAGGTCGCGGCGCAGCCGCGACGGGCGGTAAAGATACAGCAGCATCCGTCCGTTCTCGATGCGCATGGGCAGCAGACACAGCCCCTTGGGCACGAGCTGGGCGTTATAGCGGCGAATGCTTTCCCGAAGCCGTGCCGGATCGTCGACCGGGCAGGTGAACAGACTCCCGGTCTTCAGGTCGGCGAGCGTCGGGGCGCATTGCGCGATCAGCAGCTCCTCAGACATGCGGGCGCTCCCGATTGCGAGGCCATGCGGAGCAGTCGGCGCTTGATGACGGCCGAGGCCGCGACCCAAGCCAGCGGAACTGCGGCAGACAATACCAATTCAAGATCCATAGATGTGCTCCTTTCTCTGAAAAGCGGTGGATCCCTTTCATTTTCCCGGCGCGGAACAAACAACAGGGGCGCGTCCCTGTGAGCGCGTATGCGCAAGGTGCGGCGGCTCGGAAGACCGGCCGCATCCCTGTTCCCTGCGCGCGGCACTCTGAAGGAAGACCTGAAGCGGAGCGTTCCGGCAGAGCTTCAGGCTTTCCCTTCGGCTAGTTTTTCCGCGCCGGAGGAGGTTCATACAGGTTAGCAATTGCTAACCATGAGGGGGATTTTCTGGTTAGCATCTGCTAACCGTGATTATCATACCAGATGAGGGGGATTTTGTCAAGCGAAAAAATGAAAAAATTTTATAATCCTTGACATTGACCGGAACGGGTGTTATCATATTGTCTGATTTCGGACAAAAAAGGAGCGGAGAACATGGAGAAATATGCCACACAGGCGCTGGCGCGCTTGAACGGACTGCTCAGCCAAACGGAAGCGCTGTATCATCGGCTCGCGCGGCAGCTCGGCCTTGCGGACAGCGCCATGCGCGTGCTCTATATACTCCTTGAAGCGGATTCGCCCTGCGCGCTGACATGGCTTTGCGCATGCAGCGGCATGAGCCGACAGACCGTGCATTCCACGCTGCACGGCCTGGAGCGCGAGGGCTTTTTGACGCTTTCCCTGCGCGACGGGAAGAATAAGGAGGTTCGCCTGACGCAGGAGGGGAAGGCGCTTGCCGCGCGCACAGCCGGTTGCCTTATGCAGATGGAAAATGAGGTGCTGGCCTCGTGGGACGAGCGTGAGGTCGAGACTTATCTTGCGCTGACGGAGCGCTTTCTCCGCGATTTGCAGCAAAAGGGGCAAGACAGATGAAAATTCAGCTTTCGGATCATTTTTCCTATTCCAGACTGCTGCGCTTCACGCTGCCGTCGATCGTGATGATGATCTTCACATCGATCTACGGCGTCGTGGACGGCTTCTTCGTGTCGAACTACGTCGGGAAAACGCCGTTTGCCGCCGTCAACCTCATTATGCCGCTGCTGATGATCCTCGGCTGCATCGGCTTCATGTTCGGAACGGGCGGCGCGGCGCTCGTCGCCATGAAAATGGGCGAGGGCGAGAACGGGGAGGCCAATCGGATCTTTTCGATGAACGTCTGGGTCTCGGCCGGAATGGCCGTGGTGATTGCGGCCTTTGGCATTCTTTTTCTGCGCCCGCTGGCGCGCCTGATGGGCGCGGAGGGGCGGATGCTGGACGACTGCGTGGTCTATGGCCGGATCATCTTCGCGGCGCTGCCATTTTATGTGCTGCAATATGAATTCCAGTGCCTCTTCGCGACGGCCGAAAAGCCCAAGCTCGGGCTTTTCGTTACGGTCGCGGCGGGCGTGACGAATATGGTGCTCGACGCGGTTTTCGTGGCGGTATTTTCGTGGGGGCTGGTCGGCGCGGCGGCTGCGACGGCGTTCAGCCAGCTGGTCGGCGGTGTGCTCCCGCTGATCTATTTCGGCCGGAAGAATTCGAGCCGACTGCGCCTCGGACGGCTGCATTTTGACGGCCGGGCGCTGCGCAAAACGCTCACGAACGGCTCGTCGGAGTTTATGAGCAACGTCTCCATGTCGCTCGTAAGTATGCTCTATAACCTCCAGCTCATGGCGTATGCCGGAGAGAACGGCATCGCGGCCTATGGCGTTTTGATGTACGTCAACATGATCTTTCTGGCGATCTTCATCGGCTATTCCGTCGGCGTCGCGCCCGTGGTCGGCTTCCATTTCGGCGCAAAAAACCACAGGGAGCTGCACGGCCTGCTGCGCAAGAGCCTGCTGCTGATCGCCGCGACGGCAGTGCTGATGTTCGCCGCCGGACAGGCGCTCGGTGAGCCGCTCTCGCGGATCTTCGTCGGCTATGACGCCGGACTGCTCGCGATCACGGAGCACGCCTTCGCGCTGTTTTCGTTCTCCTTTCTGTTCTGCGGCTTTTCGATCTTCGGCTCGTCCTTTTTCACGGCGCTCAACGACGGCCTGACCTCGGCGCTGGTCTCCTTGCTGCGGACGATGGTGTTTCAGGTCGCGGCCGTCCTGCTGCTGCCGCTGCTCTGGGGGATCGACGGCGTCTGGCTGTCGATCATCGTCGCCGAGGCGCTCTCCGTCGCCGCAACGGCCGTCTTCCTGCTCGTCAAGCGCAAAAGATACGGATACTGAACGGAATCATCATAAAAATACAACAGCACGCCCCCGGCAGGCGAAAAGCTTACCGGGGGCGTGTTTGATCAGCCGTTGGATTTGCAAAGCTCCTCAAGGTAGGGGAGCAGCTCGTCGGCGGCGGTGTTATAGATGTTGTTCAGCACGATGACGTCCTGAATGCCCTTGTCGCGCACAAGCGCCTCCAGCGAGGGATCGGCGATGCCCGCCCACTCGCAATAGCTCTTGTAGTAGCGGAAATCGACCAGATAGATATGCTCATAGTGATCCACGAGGAAGGGCAGGAAGGCGTTGCCGTAGGAATCCTTGACCAGCACCACGGACGAGCCGTCATGGATCTCGGGGTTATGCGCGTAGCTATAGGGCTGATCACCGGCCGTGAAGGTGGAATACAGCGCGGATTTGTCGTAATCCGAGACGTCAAAGACAATGTTCCAATCATACTCGGTATAGGTGCCGTCGTGATTGGACATATAGGTCTTCATCAGGTTCGTGCCGTTCGGGATATAGGCCGTGATCGTGTCGGGGTTCGAGCCAAGCTCCTCAGACTGGTTGCTGCCGGAATAGAACGTGCCGAGGTAGTCCGGGAAGGTGTAGGTCTTGAAGCTCGAGAGCGCGTGCGGCTCGATGCCCTTGGCCTTGCAGAAGTCGGTGTAGGCATAGTAAGCGCCGAGCGCCGTCCAGTGATGGTCGGTGTGGAAATAGATGTATTCGGCGTTATGCGCCCGCAGGGTCTCGAAAACGGAGACGGTCTTCACGTTTTCGTCCATGTTGGCGTACATCCAGTTGATGGCCTCCTCCTCGTCGCTGCTGCCGGTCTGCTCGATGACGGATTTGTCCAGCATGACGCCGGCCGAGATCGGCGCGATCAGGGAATAGACGTTGGCCGTGCCCTTGAGCGAGTCGGCCAGCGAATTGATCGCGAGGCAATAGCGCGCGGCGTTCTTCTGACCGAAGTAATACAGGCCGAAGCCCTGATGATCGGCAATGTAGATGCTGCCGACCTGCTCCAGCGGCGCCTTGATCGTGCCGTCGGGGAGCGTTTCCTGCGTGGACTCTGTGGGCTGGTCGGTCGCCTCGGTCTGCTTGACCAGCTCCTCGAGATCCTGCGTGCCGGTCGGGATCGTCTCGGCGACCTGATTCTGATTGCCGGAGAGCTGCGTGCCGCGGATGCCGTAGGCATTCTTGAGGCGCTGCTCCGCGCCGATCATCGACTCGCGCAGGGGATAGGTATCGGCGTACCATTTGTCCAGGCCGGAGAAGAAGCTGCCGTCCCAGAAGGAGCTCCAGGTCAGCTTCGGGAACTTCGTCAGCTCGCGCTTTTCCAGCGTGGAGGCGCTCGGCCGGGCGAACCAGAGCAGCCCGATGAGCGAAAGCAGCAGCAGAACGCCGAAGAAAACGGTGACCTTGATGCCTGTGACGCGGTTATTCCAGCGGCGACGCTTCTGCTGCTGCCGCCGTTTTGCTTGATCTTGTTCTTGCATAGGTGAGCACCTCCCGATCAGAACTGGAAGTAGAGGAACGGATTATAGCTGTCGCCCGCGAGCGCCATGGCCGAGAGCACCAGCAGGAGCACCGGACAGGCGACGTTCCAGACCGCGTCGACCCAGCGGAAGACCGCGCTGCGCTGGCCGAGATTCCCGAGCATATTGCGCAGAAGCTTGCCCAGCGGCGTGACGGCGATGCAGCAGAACAGCAGGAACCAGAGGTTGTTCTTGAAAAGCAGCCCCGTGGCGAGGCTCGTGAAGCCGTTGCCGTTCCCGCCGAAAAGACCCTTGAGCGCCGTGCCGAGCAGGGACATGGATTCAAATTTGAACAGAATCCAGCCGAAGAACACGACCAGCAGGACGCCCACGCGGCGCAGCGCCGCCGGAGTGCGCTCGAGGGTATGGCGCAGAGGGTATTTCTCGAGCAGCAGGAAGACGAACCAGTAAAGCCCCCAGAGGACGTAGTTCCAGCTTGCGCCGTGCCACATGCCCGTCAGCGCCCAGACGACAAACATATTGAAGACCTGCCGCCCCATGCCCTTGCGGTTGCCGCCGAGGGGGATGTAAACATAGTCGCGGAAGAAGGTGCTCAGCGAGATATGCCACCGACGCCAGAAATCCGTCACGGAATCGGCGACGTAGGGATAGTTGAAATTTTCCTTATAATGAAAGCCGCACATCAGACCCATGCCGATGGCCATGTCGGAATAGGCCGAAAAATCGAGGTAGATCTGAAGCATATAGGCAAGGCAGCCCAGCCACACACCGGCAGCGGGCACGGCGGCGAGCGCGGCCTTGTCCGTCAGCAGGAGCTGGTCGGCAATGGCGGCGCAGCCGTTGGCCAGAATGGCCTTCTTCGCGAGGCCGACGGCAAAACGCGTGATGCCGGCGCTCAGGTCGGCGTTGCGGACGCGGCGGTGCAGAATGTCCTCGTTGACGTCCTGATAGCGCACGATCGGCCCGGCGATGCACTGGTGGAACAGGCTGGCATAGAGCAGCAGCAGCCAGTATTTTCTCTGCGGCTCGACCTCGCCGCGGTAAACGTCGACCACATACGACAGCAGCTGGAAGGAATAGAACGAGATGCCGATCGGCAGCGTGATGGACGGGATGACCTTCGGCCAGCCGGTCAGCGCCTTGAGGTTGCCGAGCAGGAAGCCGGTGTATTTGAAGACACCGAGGATGATCAGAACCAGCGCAACGCCGACGATCATCCAGAGCTTTTTCTGCGATTTGCCGTAGGCCGCGCCGATGCGCAGCGCGGTGAACCAGCAGATGCCGACCATGCCGAGCAGCAGGAGCAGGTAGCGCGGCCCTGCCCACGCATAGAACACGAGGGAGAAGACGAGCATGACGATGTTCTTGCGGCGAATGTCCGGCATGAGTGCCTGCGTGACATAGTTCGCAGAGAAGAACAGAAACACGAACAGGAGGCTGGAAAATACCACGGAGTGTTCTCCTTTCTTTCTCCGACGGGAGGAGGTGTGCATAATCGCAGATATTATAGCATCTTTTGTCGGACAGCGCAAGCCGTTTGCGCGTGGGATTCAACGGCGGCCGACGGATTTTTTTTGCGCCCTGCCGTTTCCGGTTGTTTTTTGTCGGATTTTGTGATAAAATGAACCCAAAGCACCCGGTCGGGGCAGATCGGGCGCAAACGAATGATGAAAGAGGAGCTGATACCATGTCCAAACGGGTTATGTCGGTTCTGCTGCTGCTTGCAATGCTTTGCAGCGTGTTCTCCGGCCTGACCGTCAGCGCTGCGGCCGCAGAGCCGACCAGTGCAGCGGAGGTTGTCTATCGCAAAAGCGGAAACTACGTCTACAACTGGGGCAAGCGCGACACCACCGCGACCTTCCTGACCACCTATGCCGCGTCTTATTACACCGGCAGCTATTCCTTCGACGTGCTGTCGAAAAAGAGCGGCTCGCAGGCGACCGGCGCCGAGGCCATCTATGACAGTGACCTCGGCAAGGCGCTGCACACCATGCTGGCCGCCAAGCAGACCCACACGACGAGCTATAACGAAACAAAAGAGCTGTATCGTTATACGGATTGCCAGCAGAATGCCGACAAGATCTCCTCGTTCTATTCCGGCAAGGCCATCGGCCCGGGCTGGGGCGAGGGCGAGAATTGGAACCGCGAGCACACCTGGCCGGACAGCAAGGGTCTGAACGGCGCGGACGAGCACGACATCATGATGCTGCGTCCGACGGCGGTCTCCGAGAATTCCAACCGCGGCAACGATGCCTACGGCGAGAGCAGGGGCTTTTACGATCCGAACGAGTTCAACAAGCAGCTCCACGGCGACGTGGCGCGCCTGATGCTGCAGCATCTCATCCGCTGGGGCAACACCAACAAGTTCTACGGCAGCGGCGGCGTGCTGGAAAACCGTGCGCTGCTGCTCAAGTGGCTCAAGGAAGACCCGGTCGACACCTGGGAGATGGGGCGCAACGATGCCGTGCAGTCGATCACCGGCGTGCGCAACGTGTTCGTCGACTATCCGGAGCTGGCCTTCCGTCTGCTGGGCGAGGAAGTCCCGGCAAATTATCCCACGCCGTCTTCCGGCAATTCGTCCGCCTGCGACCACGTCTGGGACGCGGGCAAGGTCACGACCGAACCGACCTGCACCGCAGCGGGCGTTAAGACCTACACCTGCTCGAAGTGCGGCAACACCAAGACCGAGGAGCTTCCGGCTCTGGGTCATATCGACGAAAATAAGGACGAGCTCTGCGATCGCTGCGGCGCGAAGCTGGGCGAGGATCCGAAGCCGACCGGCAACAAGTACGTCAAGGCCGCTTCGCTGAAGGACGGCGACGAGGTCGTGCTCTACAACGCGGGCAACGGAAAGGCGCTTGCCGGCGAGATGAGCAGCTACTATGTCGCCGGTGTCGATGTGACGC
>URCY01000058.1 GCA_900546415.1 uncultured Eubacteriales bacterium | reverse complement strand
TCAATCTGGAACAAAATCCCTCGCTGACCGCTCTTGCGATTTAATCAGAGGTTCCTTAAAATCTTGGCAGTTTCTCGTTTTGTGCTCCCGTGCTTCGCCACGGGATGCCATGCCTCAAACTTTAAGATTGCCACGGCCGCGCTGCGGCCTCGCAATGACACGAGATTGGGGCGTTTTTGTTTGAAAACGAACGGTTTTTACTTTTTGCGGTTGTTTTTTGCGGTTATTTTTTGCGCGGTGCTGCTCTGCACCTTTTTTCAAACGTTTCGTTCCGGAAATTGTTCCGTTTTTCCGCAAAACCTACCAAATTTGTCATTGCGAGGAGGGCGCGTGCGCCCGACGCGGCAATCTTAAACGATGCGAATTGCCATCCCGGAACGACATATGGTTGCGCGTAACGAAACAGAACCTAAAAATGAAGAGAAGGGACGTGAACCGACGCGGCGATTCCCACGTTTTTTGTGATATGATAGGGCTTCCTTTTTGCTTCGTGCTCCCGTGCTTCGCCACGGGATTCCATACCTTCACCTTTAAGATTGCCGCGTCGCTGCGCTCCTCGCAATGACACCCAATCGGGGCGTTTTTGTTTGAAAACGAACGGTTTTGGCCGGATGCAGGCGTTTTCGAGCAGAATCAACGTCCCGTTTTTGCACGAACCTCGCAATGACACGGAAATTGAGACGTTTTTAGGGTAAAAACAGCTTGCTTCGCAAGGATTTTGACTTTGCCCCTGCACGCCGGTGGGTGCAAGTTACTTGTCTTCCAAACATTTTTTGCAGTCTGCCGGTGTGTCAAAAAAGTCCGGAGTTACCCGCGACGGTCGATAATTGGGGCTTGCATTTTGGGAAAAATGCCTTTATAATGAACTGAGTTTTTAAATATTTATGAGAATAAAAAGAAAGAAGAGTCCAAAAAATGAGCCTAAAAGAAAATAAAATGGGCGTGATGCCGGTCGGCAGGCTGCTGCTGACCATGGCGCTGCCGATGGCACTTTCCATGCTGGTGCAGGCGCTTTATAACGTGGTCGACAGCGCCTTCGTCTCGCGCATTTCCGACACGAACAACGACGCGCTGACGGCCGTCGGACTGGCCTTCCCGGTGCAGAACATCATGATCGGCATTGCCTCCGGCATTGCCGTCGGCGTGAACGCGCTGCTCTCCCGCGCGCTGGGCGAACGGGATCAGACGCGGGTCAACCGCGCGGCGCTCAACGGCGTGCTGCTGGCCGCGTGCGGGACGGCGCTTGCCGCGCTGTTCGGCGTCTTCTGCGCAAGGCCGTTCATGCAGTCCATGAGCCAGAATCCGGAGGTCATCCGCTACGGCGTGGATTATATCCGCGTGATCACGCTCGCCTCGTTCGGCATCTTCGGCGAGATTCTGTTCGAGCGGCTGCTGCAATCGACCGGCCGCACGGCCTATACGCTCGTCACGCAGGGCACGGGCGCGATCATCAACATCATCCTTGATCCAATTTTGATCTTCGGCCTCTTCGGCCTGCCGCGCATGGAGGTCATGGGCGCGGCCGTCGCGACCGTGATCGGACAGATCGTGGCCTTCCTGCTGGCAATTCTGCTGAACCTGAAGAAGAATCCTGACGTCCAGCTCGCGCTCAGGGGCTTCCGTCCGGACGGCTCGGTCATCGGGAAGATCCTCGGCATCGGCGTGCCGTCCACGGTTATGATCGCCATCAGCTCGCTGATGTATTACCTGTTCAATCTGGTGCTCGGCCGCTTCAACGCCGTGGAATTCGGCCTCGGCGAGACGGGCACGACGGTGTTCGGCGTGTATTACAAGCTGCAAAGCTTCATCTTCATGCCGGTTTTCGGCATCAACAACGCGCTGCTGGCCATCTGCGCCTATAACTACGGCGCGCGCCTGCCCAAGCGCATCACCGGGACGATCCGCTGCGGCGTGCTCGCCGCGAGCACGCTGATGCTCATCGGCGTGGCGATCTTCGAGCTGCTCCCGGCGCAGTTGCTCGGCTTCTTCAACGCCGACGAGGCGATGCTGCGCGTCGGCGAACCGGCGCTGCGCATTCTGGCCTCGCAGTTCATGCTGGCTGGGACGAGCATCATCTTCAGCGGCGCGTTCCAAGGACTGGGCAAGAGCATTTACAGCATGTATATCTCGCTGGCGCGCCAGCTCATCGTGCTGATCCCGGTGGCCTTCCTGCTGTCGATGCAGGGGAACATCGACCTCGTCTGGCTCTCCTTCCCGATCGCCGAGGCCGTCTCGCTGGCGCTTTCCGCGCTGATGCTGGGAAGACTGAACCGGAAAATGATCCGCCCGTTAGGAGGGAACCTCTGAATCAATCGGCAGCGGCGCTCAGCGGGTCTTTTGCCCCAGCTGATCGGTTTGCAAACCTTGAAATACACGAAGTATTCCTGCGATTTCCAAACCTCAATCTGGAACAAAATCCCTCGCTGACCGCTCTTGCGATTGAATCAGAGCTTCCCTAGAAAAAACGGCGGAAAACCCCCTTGCAAATCCTGCCGAAACATGATATAATTCAAAAAAACTGAAAGGATCTTCAAAAGCATGTCCGCTTACCTGTTTGCCTTTACGTTTCACTATTACTTCTTTATGGGTAATAGTTTTTCGTGCTGCAAACAGTGAGATTTTTTCGGGTGATTTCATGATTTTCCTGCTGCACGAATCAAGCCGTGCAGCAGGTTTTATTTTTATCGGAAAAGAGGCCCGATTATGATTACCGTTTTGAAAAAAGGAACGACTCCGCAGCAGATGGAGCATTTGATCGACTGGCTGCGCAATCAGTCGCTGGAGGTGCACGTTTCGCGGGGGCACGATTATACCATCCTCGGCCTGATCGGCGACACCTCGCGCATCGACATGGAGCTGCTGGCCAGCCTCGACATTGTCGAATCCGTCAAGCGTGTGACCGAGCCGTTCAAGCAGTGCAACCGGCAGTTCCACCCGGACGACACGGTCGTCGACGTCGGCGGCGTGAAGATCGGCGGAGGCAGCTTCTGCCTGATCGCCGGGCCGTGCTCCGTCGAGACGGAGGAGCAGATCATCGGCGTGGCGCAGCAGGTCAAGGCGGCCGGCGCAAATCTGCTGCGCGGCGGCGCGTTCAAGCCCCGCACCTCGCCCTATGATTTTCAGGGGCTGAAGGAGGAGGGCCTGCGGCTGCTGCTCGAGGCCAAGAAGGCGACCGGCCTGCCCATCGTCACGGAGATCATGAACGCGAATTACCTCGACCTGTTCGAGGACGTCGACCTGATCCAGGTCGGCGCGCGGAATATGCAGAATTTTGACCTGCTCAAGGAGCTGGGACGCACGAAAAAGCCGATCCTGCTCAAGCGCGGTCTGGCCAACACGCTCAAGGAGTTCCTGATGAGCGCGGAATATATCATGTCAGAGGGCAATCAGAACGTCATCCTCTGCGAGCGCGGCATCCGCACCTTCGATACCTACGCCCGCAACACGCTCGACCTCACGGCCGTCCCGGCGCTGCACGAGCTGACACATCTGCCCGTGATCGTCGACCCGAGCCACGCGACCGGCCGCGCCAAGCTGGTGCCGCCGATGGCGCTGGCGGCCACGGCCTGCGGCGCCGACGGCATCATGGTCGAGGTGCATAACGACCCGATGCACGCGCTCTGCGACGGCGCGCAGTCGCTCCGGCCGGAGCAGTTTGCCGAGCTGGCGAAGCGCATCCGCGTCGTGCGCGAGGCGGTGCAGGCATGAGCACCGTCGGGATCATCGGCCTCGGGCTGATCGGCGGCTCGCTGGCGCGCGCCTACAGCGCGGCGGGCTGGCAGGTTCTGGCCGCCGAGCGCGACCGCTCCATTCTGGAATTTGCGCGGCTCGATCAGACCTGCGTCGGAGAGCTGACGGCAGAGAACGCCGCCTCCTGCGCGCTGATCCTGATCGCCGCCAGCCCCGAGGCGGCGGTCGAATGGCTGAGCCGACTCGCGCCCGGGCTGCCGCAGACGGCGGTCGTCGTCGACTGCTGCGGCACGAAGCGCCTCGTCTGCAAGGCGGGCTTCGCGCTGGCCGAGCGGTATGGCTTTCTGTTCGTCGGCGGCCACCCGATGGCCGGTACGCACCTGTCCGGCTATAAAAACAGCCGCGCGACGCTCTTCAAGGGCGCGCCGATGGTGCTCGTGCCGCCGCATCTGGACGACATGCAGCTCATCGACCGCGTGCGCGGTCTGCTCGAGCCGCTGCAATTCGGCTCGTTCTCCGTCACCACGGCCGAGCAGCACGACCGCACGATCGCCTTCACCTCGCAGCTTGCGCACGTCGTCTCCAACGCCTATGTGAAAAGTCCGACGGCCGCGCAGCGGCGCGGCTTCTCCGCCGGGAGCTACCGCGACCTGACGCGCGTGGCGTGGCTGAACGCGCCGATGTGGACGGAGCTGTTTTTGGAAAACCGCGACAACCTGATCGCCGAGCTGGACGCGATCACGGCGTCGCTGAATGAATATCGCGCGGCGCTCGAGGAAAACGACGCCGAGACGCTCTGCCGCCTGCTCGAGGACGGCAAAAAACGAAAGGAGCTGGTCGGATGATCCGCATTTCCGTTCCGGTCTCGACGCCCTACGACGTTGTGATCGGCGCCGGTCTGCTGCCGCAGACGGCGGCGCTTCTGCCGGAGGGCTTCCGCGCGCGCTCGGCGCTGCTCGTCTCGGACAGCAACGTCGCGCCGCTCTATGCCGACCGCGCGGCCGGGGCGCTGAGCAGTCTGCGCGTAGCGCGGCAGGTCGTGCCGGCCGGGGAGCGCTCCAAGTCGATCGAAAGTTATGTCAACCTGTTGAATGCGCTGGCGCGCGAAGGGCTGACGCGCACGGACGCCGTGTTCGCCCTCGGCGGCGGCGTCGTGGGTGATCTGAGCGGCTTTGCCGCCGCGACCTATCTGCGCGGGCTGCCCTTCGTGCAGCTTCCGACGTCGCTTTTGGCCATGGTCGATTCCTCCGTCGGCGGCAAGACGGCCGTCGACCTGCCGACGGGGAAAAATCTCGTCGGCGCGTTCCATCAGCCGCGTCTGGTCGTCTGCGACCTGTCGCTGCTGGACACGCTGCCCGAGCGCGAGCTGCGCTGCGGCGCGGCCGAGGCGCTCAAGACCGCAATTCTGTTTGATCCGGAGCTGTTCGAGCATTTTCGGCAAAGGGGGCTGGGCTTCGACCGCGAACGCGTGGTTGCCGCCTGCGTCGGGCACAAGCGCGACGTGGTCTGCGCCGACGAGCGCGACAACGGCCGCCGTCAGCTTCTGAATCTCGGGCACACGATCGGCCATGCCGTCGAGGCGTGCAGCGGCTTTTCCGTGCTGCACGGCGAGGCCGTGGCCGTCGGCACGTGCATCATGGCGCGGCTGTTTGCCCGCGACGCCGACGCGATCTGCGAGGCCTTCGCGGCGCTCGGCCTGCCGACCGACACCGACCTGCCCACCGAGGCGCTTGCGCTTCCGATGCGCTCAGACAAAAAGCGGCGCGGCGACGCGCTGACGCTGGTCGTGCCGCACGGCGTCGGGGACTGCACGCTCGAGACGGTGCCGTTCGAGGATTTTTTGAATAAGCTGCGCAAATTCCGGGGGAAATGAGGATGGAACGGACGATTTTTCCCCATAAGCTCGGCGGCAGGATCGCCGCCATCCCGTCCAAATCGCAGGCGCACCGCCTGCTCATCTGCGCCGCGCTGGCCGACGAGCCGACGGCGCTGACCTGCCCGGAGAACTCGCAGGACATCGAGGCCACGGCGCGCTGCCTGACGGCCTTCGGCGCGGCGATCCGCCGCACGGAGACGGGCTACGCCGTGCAGCCGGCGCAAGCCCCGGAAAGGGCTGAGGCCGACTGCGGCGAGAGCGGCTCGACGCTGCGCTTTCTGCTGCCGGTCGCGGCCGCGCTGGGCATCGACACGACCTTCCGCCTGCACGGACGCCTTGCCGCCCGCCCGCTCTCGCCCCTCTGGGAGGAGCTGGAGGCGCACGGCTGCGCACTCTCGCGTCCGACGCCCGACACCGTGCGCTGCACGGGACGGCTGACGGGCGGCGTGTTCCGGCTGTCCGGCAATATTTCCTCGCAATTCATCAGCGGGCTGCTCCTTGCCCTGCCGATGACGAGAACGGATTCCGAGCTTGTGCTGACGACGCCGCTGGAATCTGCGGGCTATGTGGACATGACGCTCGACGCGCTGCATCGCTTCGGCGTCCGCGTCGAATGCACGCAAAACGGCTGGCGCATCCCGGCGGGCGCGCACTACGCCTCGTGCGGCGCGGCGGAGGTCGAGGGCGACTGGTCGAACGCGGCCTTCTGGCTGACGGCCGGGGCGATCTCCTCGCCCGTGACCGTGACGGGGCTTGCGCCCGATTCCCGGCAGGGCGACCGCGCGGCGGCCGCAATCTTAGCGCGCTTCGGCGCGGAGGTCTCGACCGAGGGCGACGCCGTGACCGTCCGCCCCGGGCGGCTGCGCGGCATCGAGCTGAACGCACGCGACATCCCCGATCTGGTGCCGCCGCTGGCGCTTGCCGCGGCCTGCGCCGAGGGAACGACGCGCATCCTCGGCGCGGAGCGACTGCGCATCAAGGAGAGCGACCGGCTGCGCTCCGTGGCCGCCGCACTGAACGCTCTGGGCGGCGACGTCCGGGTGCTCCCGGACGGGCTGGAAATACACGGCGGCGCACTCACCGGCGGCACGGCGGACGCGCAGAACGACCACCGCATCGCCATGCTGGCCGCCGTGGCGGCGTCCGTGTGCGCAGAGCCGGTGCGCGTCTGCGGCGCAGAGGCCGTGAACAAGTCCTATCCGGGCTTTTGGAAGGACTTCACACAACTGACGAAGGGGGACTGACCATGAGCAACACGATCGGAACCAGACTGAAGCTGACGGTTTTCGGCGAATCCCACGGGCCGGCCGTCGGCATGACGCTCGAGGGCTTTCCGGCGGGCTTCGAGCCGGATCTTGCCGAATTGCAGGCGTTTCTGAACCGCCGCGCGCCGTCGGCGTCCGTGTTTTCCACGAGCCGCCGCGAGGCCGATGCGCCGGAATTTCTGAGCGGCCTGCACGACGGCAGAACCTGCGGCGACGCCCTCACGGCGATCATCCGCAACACGAACGCGCGCCGCGCGGACTACGCGAACTTTCTGCCGCGTCCGTCGCACGCGGACTACCCGGCCTTTGTGAAATACGGCGGGGCGATGGATCTCTCCGGCGGCGGCTGCTATTCCGGCCGTCTGACCGCGCCGATCTGCATCGCGGGCGGCCTGTGCAAGCAGTATCTGCGGCAGCAGGGCGTGGAGGTCTTTGCCCATATTTTCAACATCGGGGCGCAGCGCGACGAGCCTTATGACCCGCTTGCGCCGCAGACCCCCGTGCTCGAGCGCGGCCTGAGCCTCGTCGACCCGGCGCGCGCCGAGGCAATGCTCGACGAGATCGAGGCCGTGCGCGCGGCCTGCGACTCCGTCGGCGGCAGTGTGGAATGCGCCGTGACGGGGCTTCCGACCGGACTGGGCGAGCCGATGTTCGACGGCGTCGAAAACCGGCTTGCGCAGCTGCTCTTCGGCATCCCGGCCGTCAAGGGCGTGGAATTCGGCAGCGGCTTCGGCTGCGCGCAGATGCGCGGCAGCGCCCACAACGACCCCTATTATTATGACGAAAACGGCGCCGTGCGCACCCGCTCGAATCACGCGGGCGGAATCTGCGGCGGCATGACGACCGGAATGCCGGTCTGCTTCCGCGTCGCGATCAAGCCGACGCCGTCCATCGCCCTGCCGCAGGAGACGGTCGATCCGGTCGCCCATTGCGGCGCGGAGCTGGAGATCCGCGGGCGGCATGACCCGTGCATCGTGCCGCGCGCCGTGGCCGTCGTGGAGGCGGCCGCCGCGCTGGCGGTTACCGGATTACTTTTGGAGAGGTGAGCCGTATGGAATTGAAGGATTATCGCGAGCAGATCGATCAGGTGGACAACGAGCTGGTGCGTCTGTTCCAAAAGCGCATGGACTTGGCCGAAAAAATCGGCGCGTATAAGCGCGAGAACGGGCTGCCCGTGCTGCAAAGCGCGCGCGAGCGCGAGAAGCTGACCGCGCTCTCAGCGCAGACGCAGCCGGAGCTGCAGGCCTATGTGCGCGTACTGTATTCGCTGCTCTTTGAGCTGAGCCGCACCTGGCAGAGCCGGGGCGAGACCTGCGCCGTGAGCGACCGCGTCATGGCGGCGCTCGAAAGCACGCCGCGCTGCTTCCCGCGCGCGGCAAGCGTCGCCTGTCAGGGCGTGGAGGGGTCGTACTCCCAGCTGGCCTGCGAGCGTCTGTTTGCAGACCCCTCCATCCAATATTTCCGCAATTTTGAGGGCGTTTTTTCGGCCATCGAGGCCGGATTCTGCCAATACGGCGTGCTTCCGGTCGAAAACAGCACCGCCGGCACGGTCAAGCGCGTCTATGACCTGATGATCTCGCACGATTTCTGCATCGTCCGCTCCACGCGGCTGAAGATCGACCATTGCCTGCTGACGCGTGAGTCCTCCGGCGACATTCACGAGATCTTTTCGCACGAGCAGGCGCTCAGTCAGTGCGAGAGCTTCCTGCACACGCTCAAGGATGTCAAGATCACGCCCGTCGAGAACACCGCCGTCGCGGCGCGTCTGGTCGCGGAATCCCCGCGCAGGGACATTGCGGCCATCGCCTCGCGCAAGTGCGCCGAGCTTTACGGCCTGAAGGTGCGGCAGAGCGGCATCCAGCAGGAGGGCAACAACCACACGCGCTTCATCTGCATCGGCAAGAAGCCGGAAATCTTCCCCGGCGCGGACCGCACGACCGTGCGCCTTGTCCTGCCGCACCGCACCGGCGCGCTGTATAAGGTCCTTGCGCGGCTCTATGCGCTGGGCATCAACCTGCTCAAGCTCGAAAGCCGCCCGATCCCCGACCGGGATTTTGAATTCCAGTTCTATCTCGATCTGCAAACCTCGGTCTATTCGCCGGAGTTCATCCAGCTTCTGTGCGATCTGGACACGATGTGTGAGGAATTCCATTATCTCGGCAGCTATTCGGAGGTCGTCTGATGCGCTGCGGACTGCTCGGGCGCAAGCTGGGGCACAGCTTCTCGCCCAGGCTGCACGGTCTGCTGGCCGACTATGCCTATGAGCTGTTCGAGGTCGAGCCGGAGGCGCTGGAGCGTTTTCTGCGCGACGGGTCGTTCGACGGGCTGAACGTCACGATCCCCTATAAAATGGCCGTCATGCCCTTCTGCGAGCTGACCGACCGCGCGAAAAAGATCGGCGCGGTCAACACGATCACGCGCAGAGACGGCAGACTGATCGGCGACAACACCGATTATGACGGCTTTTCGTGGCTGCTCGACCGCAACGGCGGCATCCGGGCGGGGGAGAAGGCACTCGTGCTCGGCTCGGGCGGCGCGTCCAAGACCGCGCAGACCGTGCTGCATGAGCGCGGTGCGGAGGTCGTGGTGATCTCGCGCAGCGGCGCGGATAACTATGAGAATCTCGGGCGTCATGCCGACGCCGCGCTGCTGGTCAACACGACGCCGGTCGGGATGTTCCCGAACAACGGCGCTTCGCCGGTCGACCTGCGCCGCCTGCCCGGCCTGCGCACCGTGCTGGACGTCGTCTATAACCCGTTGGAGACGGCGCTGCTGCTTCAGGCGCGGGCGCTCGGCCTGCGCGCGGAGAACGGGCTTTCCATGCTCGTCGGGCAGGGCTGCGCCGCCGCAGAACGCTTCACGGGGAGCAGCATTCCCGCGCAGACGCGCGACCGCGCGCTGCAAGCGCTTCGCCGGGACAGCACGGATCTGATCCTGATCGGAATGCCGGGCAGCGGCAAAACGACGCTCGGACGCGCGCTCGCCGCGCGGCTTGGAAGGCCGTTTCTGGACTGCGACGAGGAATTTGCGCGCCGCTTCGGCCGCACGCCCGCCGAGGCGCTGCGCGCAGACGGCGAGGATGCGTTCCGCGCGCAGGAGACGTCTGTGCTGGCCGAGCTGGGCAAGCGCTCCGGCGTCGTGCTGGCGACGGGCGGCGGCTGCGTCACGCGGCCGGAGAACGCGCCGCTCCTGCTGCAAAACGGCTTCGTCGTCTGGGTGCAGCGTCCGCTGGACGCGTTGGCGCTTGAGGACCGGCCGCTGAGCGCGCAGGGCACGGACAAGCTCTACGCGCGGCGTGAGCCGCTCTATCGCGCGCTTGCGCAGACGACCATTGTGAACGATTCTGCGCCGGAAACGGCGGTCAAACGCACGGAGGAGGCATTTTATGAACATTTTAATTCTTAACGGGCCGAACCTGAACCTGCTCGGTCAGCGTGAGCCGCAGCTTTACGGCGTGCAGGACTATGCCGCGCTGCAAAATTACGTCCGCGAGGCGTCCGAGGAGCTGGGCTGCACGGTCGAGATGCGACAGAGCAATCACGAGGGCGTGCTTGTCGACTGGATCCAGCAGGCGCGGCCGCGCTTCGACGGCCTGGTCATCAATGCCGCCGCCTATACCCACACCTCCGTCGCGCTGCTCGACGCGCTCAAGGCCGTGCAGCTTCCGGCGGTCGAGGTGCACCTGACCAACGTCGACGCGCGTGAGCCGTTCCGTCGCGTGTCCTATGTCGGCATGGCGTGCGCGGCGCGCTTCGTCGGCTTGGGCTTCGAGGGCTACAAAAGAGCCATGGCCTATCTGATCGAGACTTTTTCCGGCGAAAACGGTTGATTTTCCGCGCGGAATTGGGTATAATAAGGCGAAACGCGGGCTTTCTGACGTTTCATGACTGAATTTCCATAGGAGGACTGACAAATATGGCAGTTAAAATTGAGAAAAGCACCATCATCGGCGACGTTCTGGACATCGCACCGCAGACCGCGCCGCTGTTTATGGCCATCGGTATGCATTGCCTCGGCTGCCCGGCGTCCCGCGGCGAGACCGTCGAGGAGGCCTGCATGGTTCACGGCGTGAACGCCGACGAGTTCCTTGCACAGGTCAACCGCTTCCTCGAGGCCAGCGAAGCCGAGAAGCAGAAATAAAGGAACCTCTGAATCAATCAGCTGCGGCGCTCAGCGGGTCTTTTGTCCCAGCTTAT
>URCY01000057.1 GCA_900546415.1 uncultured Eubacteriales bacterium | reverse complement strand
CGGTTTGAAAATCTTGAAATACACAAAGTATTCCTGCAATTTCCAAACCTCAATCTGGAACAAAATCCCTCGCTGACCGCTCTTGCAATTGAATCAGAGGTTCCTAAAGAAAAATCCCGCCGAAAGGAGCGCGCCCATGATCGCCGTATGGATCCTCCTGGGGATCGCCGCACTGCTTGCGCTGGCGCTGCTCCTGCCGCTGCGCACCAAGCTGCATTTCGACGCCGAGACCGGCCTGCACTACCGCGTGTATTATGCCTTTGTGCCCCTCTACGACAGCGACAGGCCCGCGCTGAAGCCCCAAAAGCGCCCGAAAACGCAGCCCGCCAAGGCCGGAAAGCCCGCAAAAAGGAAGCCCCGCTCCGACCGCGGTGCCGTCCGCTCCCTGCTGGAGCTTCTCGGTCTGGAGGATCTGCGCAGCATCGCGGCCGCAAAGCGCGCGCTCAGCGAGAAGGGTCTGCTCGGGCTGCTGAGCGACCTGAACGCCGCCGTCGGTTCGCTGCTCTCGGCCACCTTCGGAATGCTCCGCAAGGCGGTCTTCCGGCAGTTTTCCCTTCAGATCGTCGTCGGTGACGACGACGCGGCCGACGCCGCCATGCGCTACGGGCGCGTCTGCGCGGCGGTCTATCCCCTGCTGGCCCTGCTCGACGGGACGTTCCGCTTCCGCCAGCGCCGCGTCGATCTGCGCTGCGATTTCGACGCCGAGGAGACGGCCGTCCGTCTCGACGCCCTGATCCATCTCCGCCTGTGGTATCTGGTCTGTTACCTCTTCCGCCTGATCGGAAATTATTTGAAAAGGAGTGCCGCAAAGCATGAGTGAGCTGCTGAAGATTTTTGAATTTACCACCCGCGAGGTGCGCGACCTTGCGCGCGAGCAGTCCGTTGCAGACACGCCCGTCACGGTCGACGGCGTGACGATCATCCCGATTTCCAGTGTCTCCTGCGGCTTCAGCTGCGGCGGCTCGGATCTCGCGGCCAAGAAGAAGGCCGACGGTCTGATGGCCGGTGCAGGCGCGAAGGTCAAGCGCACGCCGGAGACCTACCTCGCCGTGATCGACGGGCAGGTGCAGCTCCTCCAGCCTCCGGCCGAGCCGCAGAGCAGCCTGCTCGACACGGTGCGGCCGCTGATCGCCGCCCTGCGCGCCATGCGCGCCGCCAAAAAGCAGGCCGCCGCCTCCGACGATTGATTCTTGTCGAAAAATACGTTTTACCAGAAGAAGCCGTCGCAAATGATTTTGCGACGGCTTCTTCTTTTATCCCAGCTTTTTTGTTTTCTCAAAGGCCGCGAGCACGGCCTGCTCCGCCGCCGCGCGAAAGCCGCCCCGCTCAAGCGCCAGCACGCCCGCGATCGTGCTGCCGCCCGGCGAGCAGACCGCGTCCTTGAGCGCCGCCGGGTGCTCGCCGGTTTGCAGCACCATCTGCGCCGCGCCGAGCGCGGTCTGGGCGGCAGCCTCCTGCGCAAGCCCGCGCGGCAGACCGCAGGCGACGCCCGCGTCGGCCAGCGCCTCGAGCATCAGGTAAACAAAAGCCGGGCCGCAGCCGCTCAGGGCGCTGATCGCGTCCATCTGTGCCTCCGGCAGCGGCTCAACGCGTCCGGCCGAGGCCAGCGCGGCTCTGAGCGCGTCGACGTCCTCCGCGTTCGCGGCGGCGTTCGTGCAGAACGGCACCATGCCCGCCCCGACCTGCGCCGGCGTGTTCGGCATCAGACGGATGACCGGATAGCTTCCCCCGGCATAGGCTGCAAGCTGCTCCGTCGTCACGCCCGCCGCCATGCTCACGAGCGCAAAGCGGTCGCTGCGCCGCCGCAGGATCTCCTGAAGCGGCCGCAAAACCCCGGCAAGCTGATGCGGCTTCACGCCGAGAAACAGCAGCCGCGCCTGCGCCGCAAGCGCGGCGTTTTCCGACGCGCGGCAGCCCAAGCGCGCCGCAACGGCCTCTGCGTGCTCCCGCGTGCGGCTGCTGACGGCAATCTGCCACGCGCCGACGCTCTTGCAGGCGCACTCCGCCAGCGCGCCGCCCATATTTCCGACTCCGATAAACCCGATCACCGCAGTCCCTCCTATCGAATTTGTCCGTTCCCGCGGACGATGTATTTCCAGCTCGTCAGCTCCTGCAAGCCCATCGGCCCGCGCGCGTGAAGCTTCTGTGTCGAGATGCCCAGCTCGCAGCCGAGGCCGAACTCGCCGCCGTCGGTGAAGCGCGTCGACGCGTTGACGTAGACCGCCGCGCTGTCCGCCGCGCGCACGAAGCGCTCGGCCGCCGCCGCGTCCTGCGTCAGAATGGCCTCGCTGTGGCCGGTCGAATGCGCCGCGATGTGCACAAGCGCCTCGTCCTCGCTCTCGACGACCTTGACGGCCAGAATATAATCCAAGAATTCCGTGTCAAAATCCGCCGCTCCGGCGGGCGTGCCCGGAATATAGGCCGCCGCCTTTTCATCGAGCCGCAGCTCGACCGGCTGCCTGCCGGATGCGGCGCGCGCCTCGACCAGCCGCTGCCGCAGCGCGGGCAGAAACGACGCCGCAACGTCCCGGTGTACGAGGCAGACCTCCGCCGCGTTGCAGACGGACGGGCGGCTCGTCTTTGCGTTTTCGACGATCCTCAGCGCCATCTCCAAATCGGCCGCGCGGTCGACATAGATATGGCAGATGCCCGTTCCGGTCTGGATGCAGGGCACGCGCGCCTCCTCGAGGCAGGCGCGGATCAGCCCCGCCCCGCCGCGCGGGATCAGCAGGTTGATATAACCGACGCCGTGCATCAGCTCCCGCGCCCCGGCGCGCGTCGTGTCCTCCACGAGGCCGAGCGCGTCGGCCGGAAGACCGCATTGCGCCAACGCGCCGCGCAGCGCGTCGACGATCGCCGCCGCCGAGCGGGCAGCCTCGCGGCCGCAGCGCAGCAGGCAGGCGTTCCCGCTCTTCAGGCAGAGCGCCGCCGAATCGGACGTCACATTCGGGCGGCTTTCGTAGATGATCGCGACGACGCCCAGCGGGACGGCGGTTTTTTCGATTTTCAGGCCGTTCGGCCGCTCCGTCCGCGCCAGCACGCGCCCGACGGGGTCGGGCAGCGCGGCGACCTGCCGCACGCCCTCGGCCATGGCCGCAACGCGTCCTGCGTCGAGCGCCAGCCGGTCGAGCATGACCGGCGAGATCGCGCCGCGCGCGGCCTCGACGTCCAGCCGGTTTGCGGTCAGAATTTCCTCCTGCGCAGCCTCGAGCGCGTCCGCCATAGCAAGCAGCGCACGATTTTTCTGCTCCGTGTCGGCCGCAGCCAGCGCCGGCGCGGCCGCCTTTGCGCGCTGCATCAGCTCCTGAGTCGTTTTCATCGGTCCTTCCCTCCCAGAAAGCGCGTGCCGACCGGCTCGCCGTCGAAAATGCGGTAGAGCACGCTCGGGTCGGCGCCGTTTGCGATCACCATCTCGATGCCGGCCTGCTCGGTCAGGCGCGCGGCGCGCAACTTTGTCGCCATGCCGCCCGTGCCCAGTGCGCTTCCCGCGCAGCCCGCCAGTGCCTCGATCTCGGGCGTCAGGCGCGGCACGCAGGGGATGAGCCGCGCGGCCGGGTCGGTGCGCGGGTCGGCGGTATAAAGCCCGTCAATGTCCGACAGGATCACGAGCAGCTCGGCGTTGGCGCTGACCGCGACCTCCGCGGCAAGCGTGTCGTTGTCGCCGATGACGATCTCCTCGGTCGCGACGGTGTCGTTCTCGTTGACGATCGGCAGCACGCCCAGCTCAAGCAGGCGGAACAGCGTATTGTGAAAATGCGCGCGCCGCTGCGGCAGCTCGATGTCGCCCGCCGTCACAAGGATCTGCGCCACAACGTGGTGATATTCGGAAAACAGCTTGTCATAGGTGTACATCAGCTCGCACTGGCCGACGGCGGCGGCCGCCTGCTTCGTCGGAATGTCGCTCGGCCGCTCCCGCAGGGACAGCTTGCCGACGCCCATGCCGATCGCGCCGGACGAGACGAGCACCAGCTCGTGCCCGGCATTCTTCAGGTCGCTCATGACCCTGCACAGCGCCTCGACGCGCCGGATGTTCAGCAGCCCGCTCGGATGCGCCAGCGTGGACGTGCCCACCTTGATCGTTACTCTCATATATATCCCCCCAGCTTGGCATATTGTAGCAGATTTCAAATAAAAATTCAAGTCTCATGCATAATAATTCTGATTCTGCACATCCTATCGGAAAATCACCGGCCTCGGAGGGATCGCCATGACAAATGCGGAATACGGAAAGCTCGTCAACTCGCTCGCGCCGCGCACAAGCTCATTGAAAAACTGCCTGAATGCCTTCTGGGTCGGCGGCACGATCTGCCTGCTCGGGCAGGGACTTCTGACGCTGTTCCGCCTCGCAGGCGCGTCGGACGACACGGCCGCGACGCTCGTCAGCATCAGCCTGATCTTTTTGTCCGCCCTGTTGACCGGGCTTTCGGTCTACGACGACATTGCGAGCTTTGCAGGCGCAGGCACGCTCGTGCCGATCACGGGCTTCGCCAACTCGATCGTCGCCCCGGCGGTCGAATTCCGCACGGAGGGCGTCATCCTCGGCACCTGCGCGAAGATGTTCACGATCGCCGGGCCGGTTCTGGTTTTCGGCACGCTTGCGAGCGTGGTCTACGGCCTGATCTATTGGCTCGTCGGCGTGCTGCTGTAAAGCGGCACCGCCGCAGCTCCGGCGCTGGGGAACCTCTGATTAAATCGCAAGAGTGGTCAGCGAGGGATTTTGTTCCAAATTGAGGTTTGGAAATCGCAGGAATACTTTGTGTATTTCAAGATTTTCAAACCAATAAGTTGGGGAAAAAGACCCGCTGAGCGCCGCAGACGATTTATTCAGAGGTTCCCTAGGTCTGAGCCGGATCGCAGCGCCTCTTGCAATTTAATCAGAGCTTCCCTTGGCCGCATCCGCCGGGAACCTGACGGCGATCGTCGTCCCCTTTTCCGATCCGGCTTCAACCCGGATCTCGCCGCCGTGCAGCGCGACGATCTCCCATACCAGAGACAACCCGAGTCCCACGCCGCCGTGTTCCCGACTCCGGGATTTGTCCACACGGAAAAACGGCTGAAAAATGCTGTCTCTGTATTGCTCCGGGATGCCGCAGCCGGTATCCGCGACCCGGATAACGGGTCGCCGCCCTTCCTCGGTTATCGTGATATGCACCGACCCGTCCGGGCGGTTATACCGAATGGCATTTTCGGTCAGATTGTAGAGCATCCGGTAGATCAGCGTGTCGCTGCCGGTCATAACGCCGTCGCCTGTGCTTTCGAGGCTTATGCCGTTCCGCTCTGCAAGCGGCGCAAGGTCTGCGAGGATCTCCTCCGCCATAGGCCCCAGCTCGATGCGGTCGGTACACGGCACCGTCCGCAGCGCGCTCATCTCCAGCAGCGTTTTTGTCATTTGCGTCATCCGTTCGGTCTGCTCACGCAGCAGGCGGAGAAAATCCGCCGTTTCCGGCAGTACCTCGGGATGCTCTGCGGAAAACAGCTCAAGCTGTGCCTGCATCAGGGAGAGCGGCGTGCGCAGCTCGTGGGCTGCGTTTCCGGTAAACTGCCGCTGCGCGGTAAAGCCCTCGTCAAGGCGGTCGAGCATCCGGTTGAACGACCGGCCGAACTGCCGGAACTCCGGCAGGACGTCCTCGTTGATCTTCATATCCGACAGATTGTTCGGCTGAACCTTTTCCACCCGCGCGGTAAAAACGCGCAGAGGCTTCAGCGCATGTCCGCTCAAAAAGTAAGCGAGCACCCCGCCGAGCAGCGTCACCGCCGCCGTGATATACCAGTTGGTCGTGATATAGGATTCCTGCGCCCCGTGAATGATGATCGTCAGATCCTGATCGAGCTTTTCACGCTCCGGGTCGAAAAAGTCCGGTTCTGCGCTGTCGGTATCTCCGTAATCCGTAATGTTGGAGCCTATGGAATCCATATAGTGCCTGCCGGAATAACCGGTGAGGACATTCATAAACACACAGGTGGCGCCGATCAGAAGCGCAGTCATCAGGGTAATGCGCCATTGTAAGGACAGCTTTTTCACGCTTTTCCCTCCTCCATAACATACCCTTCCCCGATGCGGTTGCGGATCGGGTCAAAGCCAAGCTCCGCACGCAGCTTTTTGCGCAGTGCGGAAATATGTACCCGGATCGAATTGCTGAAGGAATCCACACTGTTATCCCATACATGGTCGAGCAGCTCCTCCTGACTGACGGGGCGTCCCTGATTGAGCAGCAGGTATTCCAGGATACCGATTTCCTTCCGGGTAAGCGTCAGCCTCCGGCCGTCAGCCATGGCGGAGCGGGTCTTGGTATCAAAGGACAGTCTGCCGCAGGACAGGATCACATCGTTCTGGGTAAACTGCCGTCGGGTCAGACTGCGTATCCTTGCCTCCAGCTCCTCCAGATGAAAGGGCTTTGCCAGATAGTCGTTTGCTCCGGCATCCAGTCCCTCCACCTTGTCCATAACCTCGCTGCGCGCCGAAAGGATCAGCACCCTTGTGTCTCTGTCGCTTTGCCGCAGCGTTCGTAATACCGTCATTCCGTCCGCGCCCGGCAGATTCAGATCCAGCAGCACAAGATCATACTGCTCCACGCCGAGCAGCTCGATCGCTCTGTTTCCGTCATAGCAGCAATCCACGCTGTAAGCGAGCCGCCTGAGACTGCGGACGATCGTCTCGCACAGTGCGCGTTCATCTTCAACCACTAAAATATGCATAGAGGCCTCCCCGCTTTGTTTTTTTGGGAAGCTCTGATTCAATTGCAAGAGCGGTCAGCGAGGGATTTTGTTCCAAATTGAGGTTTGGAAATTGCAGGAATACTTTGTGTATTTCAAGATTTTCAAACCGATAAGTTGGGGCAAAAGACCCGCTGAGCGCCGCAGCCAATTTAATCAGAGGTTCCTTTGGGTTCTTTGACCGGTATATTATACCATGCGAAAATAAGGTTTGTGTTAAGTTTCCATTCTTAACGAGGATTTTATATCCCCTGTGCTACAATAGGGCACGAAAGGAAGGGGTGACCGAATTGATTCGATCAAAAAAAGCGCTTTTTCAGGTCGCGCTGCTTATCTGCGGAGCAGCGATGCTATGCTACGGAGCCTGGCGCGGTGAGGCAGCGGCCGTGTTAAGCAAGGCGATCCGGTTGTGTTTGGAGTGTGTGGGAATTGGCTAACAGGAATCGGAAAGAGAAAACGAACGGCGTATCGCAGTTCCTCTCGCGCTTCCGCGGGCCGATTCAGGCCGGAGCGGCGCTGCTGACCAATCTGCATCTGCCCAACTTTTTGAAGGGCGGAATTTATCAGGGCGGCGGGAAGGCGGTTTGTGTGCCGGGGCTCAATTGCTATTCCTGCCCGGCGGCATCGGGCGCCTGTCCCATCGGCTCGTTTCAGGCGGTGGTCGGATCTTCAAAATTCAGCTTTTCCTATTATATCACTGGATTTCTCATATTGCTTGGGGTTCTGCTCGGGCGTTTTATCTGCGGCTTTCTTTGCCCGTTCGGCTGGCTTCAGGAGCTGCTGCACAAGATCCCGACCAGAAAGCTGTCCACCAAAAGGCTGAAGCCGCTGACCTACATAAAATACGCCGTTCTGCTTTTTATGGTGGCTTTGCTGCCGATGCTCGTCACAAATGACGTCGGTATGGGAGATCCGTTTTTCTGCAAGTACCTTTGTCCGCAGGGGGTGCTTGAGGGCGCCATACCGCTCTCTGCCGTCAACTCGGGGATCCGCGCGGCGCTCGGTACGCTCTTTTCGTGGAAGCTCGGTATCCTGATCGCGGTGATCGTGCTGAGCGTGCTTTTCTACCGGCCGTTCTGCAAGTGGCTGTGTCCGCTGGGCGCTTTTTATGCGCTGCTTAACAGGGTGTCGCTTTTCGGGATGAAGGTGGATCAGCACAAATGCATTTCCTGCGGAAAATGTGCAAGGGCGTGCAAGATGGATGTGGACGTGACCAAAACTCCCAACCACGCCGAATGCATCCGCTGCGGCATGTGCGTCCGCGCCTGCCCCACCCATGCTGTCAGCTTCCGATACGGCTTCGGCAAGGGAAAAGAAGTGGATTGTCCCGCCAAAAAGGCGGAAACATCAAAACAACTATCCGATACAGAAAAGGAGTAATCACTATGAAAACAGCAAAAATTTTATCCGTATTGACCGTATTCCTGCTGATCCTCAGCCTTGCCGCCTGCGGCACGGACAAGGACGGCAAGGAGATCAAGGACAGCAAGGACAGCAAGCAGGTCACCGAAGGCAGCAACGACGAAATCATCGCTCTGCTTGCAATGGAGCCGAGCACAGCCGACGAGGCGGCCGACCTGCACCAGAAGCTGATGGCGCAGGAAAACGCCATTCTTTCCGAAAACAGCGCGCTCTGGGAGAAGGTATTTCTCTCCGCCGACAAGGATCTGGCGATGATCGAGGACGGCGGAAACTACGGTGATTTCCTGCTGAAAACGATCGAAGGCGCCAAGGATCAGTTCACCGCCGATGAGCTGAAGCTGCTTAACGACGGCGCCGAGCAGGTCCGGGAGCTTGAAGGAAAGCTGGCGATTCTTGAACAGAAATTCCCCGGCTGCGGAAGCAAGCCGTCCGGCGACGACATGAGCGTTCCTGCGGAGGACGGAAAGCCGATAGAAGAAGACGAGCTGACGAAATTCCCCGCATTTGACGGCAAGGATCTTGACGGAAACGACGTGAATAGCAGCAAGCTGTTCGCAGAAAACGACGTTACCGTCGTGAACTTCTGGTTCACCACCTGCAGTCCCTGTGTAGAGGAGCTTGCCGAGCTTGAAGCGCTGAACCAGCAGCTTGCCGAAAAAGGCGGCGCGGTAGTCGGCATCAACTCGTTTACTCTGGACGGCGACGAAACGGCGATCGCGGAGGCGAAGGAGATTCTGGCCAAAAAGGGCGTGTCCTACAAAAACGTCTGGTTTGACTCGAATAGTGACGCCGGAGTGTTCACCTCCGGGCTGTTCTCCTACCCCACGACCTATGTTGTTGATAAGAACGGCAACATTGTAGGCGAGCCGATCGTCGGTGCGATAACCTCCGAGAAGCAGGCGCAGACGCTGCAAAAGCTGATCGATCAGGCCATTGCAAACAGCAAGGGCTGATAAAATCACAGCAGGCGGGGGCGGACAGCCCCCGCCTGAACCCGGCTCAGGGTCTCCCCAACAGGGAAAGGCTGCCCTTCGCCACCCGGCTGACAAAGCGGATCATGTCCTCCTTGTCATACCGGTCGTAGCCCTCCACGACAACATGCATCAAGCCGTTTGACAGGTGGATGTACATCATCTCAAGCTCCGCCTCCCCGGCCATGGGCAGCTCCTTTTGCCAGTAGGCAATGCTGTCCTTCTTGGCCAGCGCGATCATGCGCTTGAGAACCGTCGAGCTTGTATTTCCGAGGATCAGGGCCCTGCAGGCCTCCTGATTGCGATCGATCATATCGTATATGGCTTCAATCAGCGCCGTAACATCAAATGAGCTTATGTAACGCAGGGACTGTTCAAATGCGTCGATAAGCTCATTTTCAATACTCTCCAGCAGCGCAAAGCAATCCCTGTAATGCGCGTAGAAGGTTGCCCGGTTCAGCTGCGCCAGCTCGCACACCTCCTTTACGGTAATTTTATTGACCGGCTTCTCCTTCAGCAGCTTCAGCAGGGCTTGCTTGAGCACAAGCTGTGTATACCGCTTTCTTGCGTCCGTTTTCTCCATTCATAATTCCTCCAAAAAAAGTTTACAAAGTTTGTCGACACATCCGAATGATATGTTGTCTTTCTTTCAGATGGGCTGCGAGTGCCGATTGCTTTTCGTTCTCTCATCCAGTATACTATAAATGTGAAAGATAATCAACACTTGTGTGGCTATCTCAAGGAGGTGTTCTGTATGTACAGCAGATATTTGATTACCGGAGCTTCCGGATTTCTCGGTCGTGCAGTTATTGAGGAGCTGGTGCGTCGCAACGCCCGGATAGACGCATTGGTGCTGCCTGATGACCCCTGTGCGGCCTTGCTCCCGAAGGAGGCTCATACGGTCGTCGGCGATGTATGCGAGGAGGACTCGCTTGCGCGGTTTTTTGCAGACGCCGACGGCAGCACCTGTGTCATTCACTGTGCCGGTGTGATCTCCGTCGCGTCCAGAGCCGGTTCCAGGCTCTATCAGGTCAACGTCGGCGGCACCGGCAAGGTCATCCGGCAATGCATGGAGCACCAGATCGGAAAATTGATCTATGTCAGCTCCGTCCATGCCATACCGGAAAAGCCGAAAAGCTGCGTCATGACGGAAGCTTGCACGTTTTCTCCGGGGCTTGTAGACGGCGATTACGCCAAAAGCAAAGCGGCCGCGACCGAAATGGCCTTTGACGCAGCCGCGCGGGGGCTTAACGTCAGCGTCGTTTTCCCCTCCGGAATAATCGGCCCCGGTGATGTGGCGGGCGGAAGCTTTACCTCGATGGCGCAGGCCTTTCTTTCCGGCAAGCTGCCCTTTGCCGTGCGCGGCGGGTATGATTTTGTGGATGTGCGGGATGTGGCAAAGGGCATCCTCGCCTGCTCGGAGGGCGGCGAGCCGGGCAGGGGCTACATTCTGTCCGGGCATTACATCACCATTTCCGGAATGCTGCGCCGGATCGGAAAGGCGGCACGGCTGATCTATCGCCCCATCTGTCTGCCGTTAAGGCTTGCAAAGCTCGCAGCGCCGTATTATGAGCGCCGTTGCCTGAAGGAGAAGAAGCCGCTTTTCTTTACGCCGTACTCCATTGCAGTCCTCGGCTCAAACGGGCGGTTCTCCCACAGCGCCGCAACGGAGCGGTTTGCCTATCGTCCGCGTCCGATCGAACAGACCTTGCAGGATATGACCGCTTGGCTCGTCGGTCAAAGAGCCGCAGGCGGCACGCCTTTCAGGGGTGCTCTGTTTCGGTCAAGGGGCGTTTGTCAGGTCAAGGGCTGAACGGGTCTCCCTTGTGCCCTTCGCAGCCCGGCAAAAAACTTCGTTATCCGCCGTCGGAGCACGCCTCATGCCAAGCTCCGACGATCCCATAGCCCGCCCTCACATCCACCTCAGCGGCGCAGCGCCCGAATGAGACGGCCTTCGGCCTGCACCGGTATCGGCGCCCGGAGCTGTAAAAAATGCTTGGGAAGCTCTGATTAAATCGCAAGAGTGGTCAGCGAGGGATTTTGTTCCAAATTG
>URCY01000056.1 GCA_900546415.1 uncultured Eubacteriales bacterium | reverse complement strand
TGTGCGTAGCACACGGGATTCTTGATTAAATATTTTAATCAAGAATCAGTATTACTTCTGGAAATCGTAGCCGCAGAAATAATAGCCCTTGTATTCCGTGAAGCCGCGGGCGGCGTCGAACGCGCCGGGCAGGTCGTATTCCTCCAGTGCGGCGACAATGTCGTCGGAGAAGGCCGTGAGCTGGACGGTGTTTTCCTCGTCGTTATAGGTATAGACAATGGCGATCTGGTGCCCGTCGAGCGCATAGCTGCAGCCGGTCACGCGCCCCTCCTTGTCATAGCTGAAGGTCAGCACCTCGTTGCTGGGATCCTCGGCCGTTTGATCGATCCCGGCGACATCCGCCGGCTTCTTATAGACGATGTCCGGATCTTCTGCGGTGCTGTCTGACGCCGCAGACGCATCGGAAGTCTTGCCCGCGTCCGCCTTGCCGCAGCCGGCCAGAAGCGGAACCGTGAGCAGCAGACACAGCGCAAAAAGCAGCAGTTTTTTCATCGGTAAGTCCTCCTGTCTGATTTTTTTGGATGTTCTGCCGCCTATTATAGCGCACAGCGCATTCTTTGTCAAACGGAGCGCGCGGCACCTTTGCAGCCATAATCCGCGTAGGCTTTCAGTCGGGAAGTCAATACTAAGGACCCTCTGAATCAATCAGCTGCGGTGCTCGGCAGGTCTTGCGATTTAATCAGAGGTTCCCTAAATTTCGGGATAACGGTAATTTCTGGGCAGTGAGAGCAAATAATCAGCCGAAACTTTAAAATACGCGCAGAAAGCCTTTATATCGTCAATGCTTGGCTCATATTTGCCACATTCAATATACGACACCTTGCGCTGGGTCATGTTTACAGCCTTCCCCAGCTGTGTTTGATTCATCTCTTCCTTCTCGCGGAGCAGTCTGATCTTTTCTCCGAATGAACACATCATTTCAATCACCTGCTCTATTCTACATTAGAAAGAAAATATCTATTGACAAATAGACAGAAAACGTCTATAATTATTTCACGGGGATGATCTTGTTTCAAACGCATCGATCCTGTCACCCAAGGAAAAATTTATAAAATGGGAGGTTTTATCATGTCAAATCAAACTTTTGAAAACCAGCAGGCTGTTTCGGAGAAATCGAAGGGCACAGCGGCCGTTCTGTGCTTTTTTCTTGGAGCGCTGGGTGTCCATCGGTTCTATGTTGGGAAAATCGGAACGGGTATTCTCTGGCTTGTGACGCTCGGCTTCTGCGGAATCGGCGAGATCGTCGACTTTATTATGATTCTCTGCGGTTCCTTCACAGATAAAAACGGCGCATATCTAAGATAATCTGCAAAATTTTGAACGGGTGCAGAACAGAAAGCTTCTGCACCCCACTCATTGCCAACATTTTTGGCTCTATCTGCATGTAATTCGGGGGATGATGAGTTGGATATCGGGTTGGTGCTGTCCGGCGGGATGGCGAAGGGCGCGTATCAAATCGGAGCGCTAAAAGCGCTGAACGAATTGATCCCCTTTGAAGATATCAAATATATAAGCTGTTCCTCAGTCGGAGTACTTAACGGGTATGCATATGCAACCGACAGGCTCGAAAACGCCGCTGAAATGTGGAAAACGATTTGCAGCCAAGAAACGAGGATCGTTATCACGCAAATGCTCAGAAGCAGTATGCTGCAGCAAGGCATTCTGGATATCTGCACGCCGCCAATCGTTCCCATACCCGTATTCTACTGCTCCTTGTTTGACTGGAGTCACAAAAGCATCATTTATAAAAATCTCTCCTCTGTGAGCGCCGAGCAAATTCCAATGTATCTTCGTGCAAGTGTAGCAATGCCCGTCTATAATCACGCCGTCCAAATCGAGAGCACCGCTTACTACGACGGGGCTATGATCGACAATATACCGGTCTACCCGCTTCTAAAACACAATCTGGATTATATGATATGCATATACTTCGATGATATTTGCTACAAATTTGAAAACACCTATTTTGATAATAAAATCGTCAAAATTTCTTTTCCCTGCAAAAGCATCGTAAAGCAGTCTCTTATTTTTAGACAGGAAAACATTGAGCAGATGCTCCGCGACGGCTATGACAGAGCCAAGCATATCCTTCAGACGGTTCTCTGCGACGGATCGAAAAATCTGGACTCCATATATCGTTCTATAGACTACCTCAATAACCGGTCGGGATGTGGTACACCCCGCATAACCGGGGATATGCTGGTCACGAATTTAAACCGCGTAACGCAAAAGCTGGCAAAAAGAAATATTGTGTGAAGGGAGTCGACCTATGAAAAGAGTATCAAAAATCATCATGGCAGCCGCAGGAATCATCGGCGCGACATCGATGGTCATACTGTGTTGTACGCACGCAGCATCGATTACGCAGAATATTAAAGCATTCCGGCTTCATAACAGAAAACACTGTGCGGCACACGTAGATTCGGGCGAGGCTGATTAAGATCCATGATTTTAATCAGGCGTCCACGAGCTGCGCAAAGTGCGGTTGATGCTTCAAAATCGTCTCATACGAAATCTGCGCCGCAGCGGCGGCTATGAAGGCATATCATGGCTTCATCCAACCTCAGTATAAATACGTTCTCCCGTCGATGGACGTCTTAAGCTTATTCGTCCACGCAAAAAGAAAAGGACTTGCCGTCTGCACAGTGCAGACGGCAAGTCCTTTCGACCGGCCGGAGGTTTCTTTTCCATATAACATGTTTTATATAGGCACTTGAAACGGAGCGTGCGGCAGGATCGCCGCGCGCTCCGTTTTCTCAAGGATCAATAAACGACCACGCGGGTGTGGAGCGGAAGCTCATAGATGAAGCGGCAATCGTCCGGCAGCATACGCACGCAGCCGTGCGAGAGCGGACGGCCTACCGTCCCGTTATAATACGAGCCGTCGTAGTTCAGAAGAACCGTGTGGAAGGCGTGGCCGCCGTTGAAGATCGTCGGCATTCCGACGTAGTAGCCGCCGTAATCCCAGCGCGTGTTGCGATATTCCGTGCGGAAGGCGCCCGGAGGCGTGGGCGTGGTGTTTGAGCCGCTGCCGCAGGGGAAGGTGCGGATCAGCGTCCAATTCCTCGCGCTGCCCTGGAACACCATGACCTTCTGCGTGTAGCGGCTGACCCAGATCAGGTAGTCCGTCTCGCTGTCATAGCCCAGATAATCCATAAAGCCCTCCTTCGTGGGCGTGGGATAGTCTACCGTTCCGTCGGTGGACGGCTCGTCGAGGATCGTGCAGGTCGAGCGATAGATGCAGCCCGTCGTGCCGTCCGGGAGCGTCACGCTCAGGCGACCGCCGTTGTTATATTCGTTATAGACGATCTCGCCCTGCTTCAGCTCGCGCACGACCTTGTTCATGTTGCGGTCTGCATAGAGCTTCGTGTCGCGGTCAATGACACAGGCTGCCTTCTGCGTCTGCACGACATTGGGCGCATTCTCGTAGCAGCTCGTCCACCATTGGTTGTCGAGCTTCGAGGTCGCAAGCGTGACAAAGGTGTCGCCTGCCAGAATGCGGATCTCCTCGGCATAGCCCGACCCGACGACCTTGCCGTACTGCCCGTTGAGGACGATCAGCTTGGCGTAGCCGTTCATCTCGAGCGAGGCGTTGGCGTCCAGCTCGACCTGCACGGCCTCGCCGTTGACCACGGCCTTCGCGTTCTTGCCCAGCGAGAGCTTCTCCACCGAGCCGTTGATCGTGATCGTGCCGCCGACGGCGAGCACGGCGTCCCTGACGTTGCCGGTGATGTCCATCACGGCCGACGCGTCAAAGCGCACCTGATCCACGCCGCCCGCGACGCTCAGGCTTCCGCCCAGCATCGTGACGGACTTCAGCGCCACGGAGGCGCTGTGACTGCCGACGAGAACCGTGACCGTATCCGTTGCGCCGGAAAGCGCGGCACCGCCGCCGCCCAGCCAGACCGGCTGATCGGCCGTGACCGTTCCGCTGAACGGGGCGCAGGTGACATGCGCCGCCTGCACGGCACGGACGTCGATCTCGCTGCTGCGGCCGGTGCAGACCGTGAGGTTGCCGGTCAGCCTCCAGTCTCCGGGCTTCGTCTCAAGCGGGGCGGCCTGCCCGATCACAAGCGAGCCGTCCAGCGTCAGAGCCGACGGGAGCGCCTCCGTGCCGCGATAGACGACATTCCCCTGCTCCGGGAGCTGCGCGGGGTCGTCCACGATCGCGTCGATGTAATTATAGAGCAGCTGCGCGACCTCGGCGCGGGTGATGCTCTGCTGCGGGCAGAAGCTGCCGTCGCGATAGCCGTGCACCAGGTCGTTTTCGAGCATGGCGCTGACATACGGACGCGCATAATTTGAGATGCTCGCGCCGTCGGAGAAGGCGTCGCAGGCATTGGCCTGCTCCGTCACGATGCCGAACGCGCGGCAGAGCACCGTGACCGTCTGCTCACGCGTGATCTGCGCATCAGGATCCATCTTTGTCGGCGAAATGCCGTTGAGCAGACCCGCACCGACTGCCGCCGCAAGCTCGTCGTGATACCACGCCGTCTCGGCGACATCGGCATACGCGGCAATGTCCGCCCGCTCCGTTGCCGCCAGCAGGCGCGTCAGCACCGCCGCAAGCTCCGCGCGAGTGATCGGCTGCTCGGCGTTCAGGTTGTGATTCTGATCGCCGCGCAGGATGCCGTTCTCCACGGCAAATACCATCGCGTCATGGCTCCAGTTCGTCGGGAATTCATATTCCCAGTCCTCGGGCGCCGCCATCGCGACGCTGCCGAGCAGCACCGCGCAGACCAGAAGCAGCGCCGTCAGCCGCAGATTTCTTCTTTTCATGTACACTCCCTCGTTTCAAAAAACAGATTCAGCAGGAGAAAAACGCCTCGCAGAGGCGGCAGAGCGCCGCCTGATCGGCCGTTCCCATCAGCTCACGCGCCGAATGCATCGCCAGCAGCGGCACGCCGACGTCCGCCGCAGGCATGGCCAGAAGCGCCGAGGCCATCGAGCCGACGGTGCTGCCGCCGGGCAGGTCGGCGCGGTTCATGTAATACTGCACCGGGATCTCCCGATCGGCGCAGAGCGCCCCGATCACGGCGCAGGTCTCCGCCTCGGAGGAATAGCGCGGCGACCGCTTGAGCGCGACACCGCCGCCGAGCTTGGGCGCATGTGCCGGGTCGGCGAACTCCGGGTGGTTCGGGTGCAGCGCGTGCGCCGCGTCGCAGGAGAGCAGCATCCCGTTCAGGCAGGCGTTCAGGAAGCCCTGCCGGTCCATGCCGAGCGCCAGCGCCAGCTTCTCCAGCAGCACGGTCAACATCGCGCTGTCCGCGCCCCGGCGGGTGTTGCTGCCGATCTCCTCGTTATCATAGAGCACCGCGACGTTGATCGCTTCGCCGTCCGCACGGCACAGGCCGTCGATGCAGGCATGGACGCTCGTCAGATTGTCCAGACGCGGCGAGGACAGCAGGCCGCCGTCAAAGCCGACCGTCTGCGCCCGCTCGGCACAGTAGACATACAGCTCAAACGACAAAATATCTCTCGGCTCGACCGCGAGCTTTCCGGCCAGCTGCCGCAGCAGATAGCCCTCGCGCTCGAACTGCTCGCGCACGACGGCGCAGAGCGGGAGCAGATCGACGTTCGGCCGCGTCGGCACGCCCTTGTTGACCTCGCGGTTCAGATGGATCGCCAAATTCGGGATCGTGGCCACAGGCTCCTCCCAGCGCACGAACCGGCGCACGGGATGCAGGGCATCCGCGCCGCGCACCATGGCGATGCCGGCCAGCGAAAGCGGGCGGTCGAGCCACGTGTTCAGGATCGCGCCGCCATATGGCTCAACGCTCAGGCGGCAGCAGCCGCCTCCGAGCAGCTCCGGGTGCGGCTTGACGCGCAGGCACGGCCAATCCGTGTGCGCGGCGGCAATGCGGAAGGAATCCGGCCGTCTGCCGACCGAAAAGGCCGCCAGAAACGTCCCGGTCTCCACAAACCAGCGGTCGCCGGGTGCGGCGGCGGTAAGCGTATCCGCCGCCTGACGTTCGGAAAAGCCCTGCGCGCGCAGAAGCTCGGCCGCCATCTGCACGGTGTGGTAGGGCGAGACGCCGCCGTCGAGCCAACGGCAAAGCGCGGAGGTGTAATCATTCATCGTCAATTCCCCCTCGGGTTATAAAATACTATATTAAAGTATATCATACCGTGACAGGGAGCGCAATCGGCAGATTCCATTTTTTGGACGCTTTTTTGGCAAAGAATGACTAAATTTCGCTTGAAAAATTTGTGCAATTCCACAATCTATGCAACACGATGCGCATATGGTATAATGAAGTAACGAAAAGCTGCCAAGCCGCAGCATTACAGAAAGGGGTTTTCTCAATGGGCCTTATCAAAGCCGGTATCGGCGCGCTCGGCGGAACGCTTGCCGACCAATGGAAGGAATTTTTCTACTGCGACGCACTTGACAACAACGTGCTGATGGTCAAGGGGCAGAAGCGCGTCTCCGGCCGCAGCTCCAACACCAAGGGGCACGACAACATCATCTCCAACGGCTCCGGCATCGCCGTTGCTGACGGGCAGTGCATGATTATCGTCGAGCAGGGCAAGATCGTCGAGGTCTGCGCGGAGCCGGGCGAATTTACATACGACACCTCTACGGAGCCGAGCATTTTCTCCGGCTCGCTCGGGCGCGGCATTCTCGACACCTTCAAGACCGTCGGCCGCCGCTTCACCTACGGCGGCGACACCGGCAAGGATCAGCGTGTCTATTACTTCAACACCAAGGAAATTGCCGACAACAAATTCGGCACGGCTACGCCGATTCCCTTCCGCGTGATCGTCAACGAGGAGCTGGGCTATAAGCTCTCGGTCGACCTGCGCTGCAACGGCGTGTATTCCTATCGCATCGTCGACCCGCTGCTGTTCTATACGAATGTCTGCGCCAACGTCAGCGACGAGTTCCGCCGTGAGCAGATCGACACCCGCCTCAAGGGTGAGCTGATGAATGCGCTCCAGCCCGCGCTGGCAAAGCTCTCTGCCAATCGTGTGCAATATTACGAGATCCCTGCGCACACCTTTGAGATCTCCGACGCTCTGAACGACGTTCTCTCGACGCAGTGGCGCGAAAAGCGCGGCATCGAGGTCTTCAGCTTCAGCGTCAACTCCATCTCCGTCCCGGAGGATCAGCGCAAGAAGATCACCGAGTGGGAGGAGACCGCAATGAGCACCAACGCCACCACGGCGGCCTCCCGTCTGGTCGGCGCGCAGGCTGAGGCCATGAAGAGCGCGGCCGCAAACCCGAACGGCGCGATGATGGGCTTTATGGGCATGGGCATGGCCAATCAGGCCGGCGGCGCAAGCGTGCAGAATCTGTTTGCCATGGGACAACAGCAGCAACAGCAGCAACAGCCCGTCGCTCCTGCCGCTGACAGCTGGAAGTGCTCCTGCGGCGCAACGAACACGGGCAAATTCTGCATGGAATGCGGCAGCCCGAGGCCGACCGCTCCGGCGGGCTGGGTCTGCTCCTGCGGCGCGAAGAACACAGGCAAGTTCTGCATGGAATGCGGCAAGCCGCGTCCGGCGGCCGGTCCGGCAAAATGCGCCAAGTGCGGCTGGACGGCGTCCGACCCGTCGCAGCATCCGCGTTTCTGCCCGGAATGCGGCAGCCCGCTCTGATCCGGCCTGTCTGACCGAAAGGGGGAATCCACATGCCGACCATGATTGAATACAAATGTCCCTGCTGCGGCGGCGTGATCGAATTCGACAGCGGCACGCAGCAGATGAAATGCCCCTATTGCGACACGACCTTTGATCTGGAGACGCTCAAGAGCTTCGACGAGGCGCTCAAGGAGGATCAACCGCAGGAGGAAATGAAGTGGGACGTCGGTGCAGGCTCCGAGTGGAGCGCCGACGAGGCGGACGCCATGGGCGTCTTCGTCTGCAATTCCTGCGGCGGGCAGATCGTCGCCGACGCGAACACCGCCGCGACCTCCTGCCCCTTCTGCGGCAACCCGATCATGCTGACCGGCCGTCTCTCCGGCGACCTCAAGCCGGACTATGTCATTCCCTTCAAGCTCAGCAAGGAGGACGCCAAGGCCGCGCTGAAAAAGCACATGAGCGGCAAAAAGCTCCTTCCGAAATTCTTCAGCAGCGAGAACCACCTCGACGAGATCAAGGGCGTCTATGTCCCCTATTGGCTTTTCGACGCCGACGCCGACGCCCACGTGCGCTATCACGCCACGCGCATCCGCACGTGGAGCGACTCGAAGTATAACTATACCGAGACGAGCCACTTCGCGCTTCTGCGCGCCGGAACGGTCGGCTTCGACCATGTCCCGGTCGACGGCTCAACGAAAATGCCGGACGATCTGATGGAGTCCATCGAGCCGTTCTCCTTTTCCGACGCGGTGGACTTCCAGACGGCCTATCTCTCCGGCTATCTTGCCGACCGCTACGACGTAAATGCCGAGCAGAGCATCGAACGCGCCAACGAGCGCGTGAAAAAGTCCACCGAGGCGCTTTTGGCGAAGACGGCCACGGGCTACGCCACGGTGGTTCCCGAAAGCTCCAACATCCGCCTGACCAACGGCAAGGCAAAATACGCGCTCTATCCCGTCTGGCTGCTCAGCACAACATGGGAGGGCAAGCAGTATACCTTTGCCATGAACGGGCAGACCGGCAAATTTGTCGGCGACCTGCCGATGGATAAGAGCGCCTACTGGCGCTGGTTCGGCATCTGGACGGCCATTCTGGGCGCCGGCAGCTTCGCGGTGCTGCTTCTGCTGCGCCTGCTGGGCATTCTGTAAAGAAGGAGGCGAAGCACGATGAAAAAAAGATGTTTTTCCGTTTTGATGCTCCTGCTTCTCTGCCTCGCGCTCGTTCTGCCCGCTGCGGCAGCCGACGCACATCCGCCGCGCGTGGTCGACGACGGCGGCTGGTTCACGCAGACCGAATTCGACGACCTGACCGCGAAGCTCGACGCGCTCAGCGAGGAGCTGGATTTCGACCTTGTGGTCGTGACGACGGATTATGACCTCGGCGACGGCGACGCCTCGTATGCCGACGAGTATTTCGATCAGAACGGCTATGGCATGAACGGCAACGACGGAATGCTCCTGCTGATCTATCCGACCGACGGCGCGCCCGGCGCGTTCATCTCGACGAGCGGCAAGGGTGTCAAGGTCTACCCCGCCGGTGACGAGGAGGTCGGCTCGAAATTCAGCGCGGCCATCCGTCCGACGCTCAACGATTTTGACGCCTACAGCGCCAGCCTCGCCTTTGCCGACACGGCCAAGGAGCTGGTCAAGGACTATCATTTCATCCCGGTCTACTTCTATTTCATTGCGATCGCGCTCGGCGCGATCCTGGCGTTCGCAATCCCGCTGAATCATTACCGTTCTCAGCTCAAGACCGTCCGCTCGCAGGCGGCCGCCGGGGACTATATCCGCAAGGACAGCTTCAAGCTGACCCAGCAGCGTGATATTTTCCTTTATCATACGGTCACGCGCACGGAACGTCCGAAGGACAACGACAACAGCGGCTCGCGCACCAGCTCCACCGGCAATTCGCACGGCGGAGGCCGCGTATAATCGAAAACCGCCGTCCCGACAGGCTCGGGGCGGCGGTTTTCGGTAAAAGTGCTTGCGTTTGGCAGGGAAACATGGTATCATAAGAAGAACCCATCTTTTATGGAGGTATCACGGAATGGACAACAGATTTTCCGCTCCCGACGATCTGACGCCGTCGGACGGCAATTCCTTCCCGGCCGACGGCGGCTTGGAGCAGGCAGACCTTCCGGCCTACGACGATCCGAGCGGCGCGGAGCTTCGGCTTGACAGCGACGGCTATCAGGTGCGCGCCGATGCCGAAGAGCCGCAGGAGGACGCGCCCGACGCAGAACCGGACGACGGGCAGCACGTTTTTTATACGAACGCCGCAGACATTGGCCGGATGCCCGCCAAGCAGCGCAGCACCGGGCGCAAGGTCGGGCGCGGCTTTGCGATCGCCGGAAAGATCATCGTTGCCGTCGCGCTGGCGCTTGCGATTCTGGTCGGCGGTCTGCTGGGCTATCTGACCGTCACGGAGTATAACCCCGCCTATGCCGAGGTCGCCGAGCCGGGCACGGTCAGCGCGACGCAGAAGCTCGCCACAAGCGACATCAAGCTGCTCACCTTCAACACCGGCTACGGCGGGCTGGGCGAGGACGCCGATTTCTTCATGGACGGCGGCTCGTCCGTGAACCCGCAGTCCAAGAGCGTCGTGACGGACAACATGATCGGCATCGAGGGCATTCTGCGCGAGGCCGACGCGGATTTTGTCATGCTGCAGGAGGTCGATGACGATTCCGCCCGCAGCTTCGGTATGAACCAGTGGCGGCAGTACGAGCACGATCTGGGGCAGTATGAGACGCGCTTCGCGCTGAACTATTCCTGTGACTACGTCCCCTATCCGCTCACCGAGCCGATCGGCAAGGTGCATTCCGGCATCGCGACCTACAGCAAATACGACATCTCCGTCGCCACGCGCTACAGCCTCCCCTGCCCCTTCTCCTGGCCGACACGCACCGCGAACCTCAAGCGCTGCCTGCTGGTCACACGCATCCCGCTGGAAAACGACGAGGAGCACGAGCTGGTGCTCATCAATTTCCACCTTGAGGCCTATGACGACGGCGAGGGCAAGGCCGAGCAGACCGAGCAGCTGCTCAAGCTGATGCAGGAGGAATACGCCAAGGGCAACTATGTGATCGCCGGCGGCGATTTCAACCAGACCTTTGCCGACACGCGCGACGTCTATCCCATCAAGTCCACGACCGAGTGGGTGCCCGGCTCGCTGGGCGAGCTGCCGACGGGCTGGAGCTATGCCTATGACCCGGTCACGCCGACCTGCCGTCTGCCGAATCAGCCGTTCCACGCGGGAAGCAGCAAGACGCAGTATTACGTCATTGACGGCTATATTCTCTCTCCGAATGTCCGTCTGAATGACGTGCAGACGCTTGACGAGGGCTTTGTTTACAGCGACCATAACCCGGTGCTGCTGAGCGTTTCGCTCCTGCCGTTCAGCGACGATGACGCAAACGGCGAGAACACGGAGGACGCCGAGAACACCGAGCATTCGGAAAATACGGACGAGTCTGCTTCGGAACCCACCGCATCCGACGAGCCGTAAAAAACGCAAAAGTCCCCGCCCCGGCATGACGAACGGTCACGCCGGGGCGGGGACTTTATTTTTAGGAAGCTCTGATTCAATTGCAAGAGCGGTCAGCGAGGGATTTTGTTCCAGATTGAGGTTT
>URCY01000055.1 GCA_900546415.1 uncultured Eubacteriales bacterium | reverse complement strand
GCAGGAATACTTTGTGTATTTCAAGATTTTCAAACCGATAAGCTGGGGCAAAAGATCCGCTGAGCGCCGCAGCCGATTGATTCATAGGTTCCTTTATTATACCGCATGGAACGGAGTTTTACAAGAGCCATTTGACGGCGCCGCGCAATTGCGTCGACGCGCTTCGCCGAAGCTGCCTGCCGAATTGTGCGGCGCCGCCCTTTACTTTTTGCGGCAGATATACTATAATAATATGAAACGACAAAAATGAAACGGAGGAACGCGCATGAAGCTGATGCGAGAGCTGCGCTATATTTTCCCGCGGAGGCAGCGGCTGCTGTTTCTGTGCCTGTTTTTTATGCAGCTGGTGCAGACGGCGATGGATTTCCTCAGCGTCTCGCTGATCCTGCCCTTTGTGAACATCCTCGTCACCCCCGACCGGCTCGACGGCCAATGGTGGTACGAGCTGCTGCGCCGTCTGACGCACTCCGGCTCGCACGAGTCGATCATGCTGCTCCTGACCTTCGCGCTGATGGCGGTCTATGTGCTCAAAAACCTCTATAAGCTGCTGATGATCCAGCTCAGCGTGAAATTCGTCAGCTATAACGAGGTGCGGATGTGCGCGAAAATGATCCGCTGCTATATGAACAAGCCCTACACCTTCCATTTGCAGCGCAACACCTCCGAAATCGTGCGCAACATCACGCAGGATGTCGGCGGCGCATTCAGCGTGATCTCGACGATCTTCAACCTGATCTCCGACAGCCTCATCATCCTCGTGCTCGTCGTCTATCTCTTCGCCGTGGACACGACGATGACGCTGGCCATTTCGGCCGCGCTGCTGCTCTGCTCGGCGGTCTATTTTCTCGTCGTGCGCAAGAAGATCCGCGCGACCGGCACGGAGGCGCGCAAGCTCAATGCGAAAAAATACAAGGCGATCCATCAGGCCATGGGCGGCATCAAGGAGGTCAAGGTCATGGGGCGCGAGGAATTCTTCGCCGACGTCTATCAGGACGCGGGCGCGAAGGCCGTCGTGCTCAACAAGCGCTATAAGATCATCGCGTCGCTGCCCGGCATCCTGATCGAGAGCCTGTGCATTTGCAGCGTGCTGGGCGTGGTCGCCCTCCGCATTGCGAGCCATCAGGCGCTTGCGGACATCGTGCCGTCGCTGTCGGCCTTCGCCGTGGCGGCTATGCGGCTGATGCCGCGCGCCAATTCGATCAACGGCGACATCAACACGATCACCTATAATCTGCCGTCGCTCGAGGCACTCTATGCCGATCTGACCGACTCCGAGCGCGAGCAGCGGGAGCGTCAGGCCGAGATCGAGCGGAAGAAGCGCGAGAGGCGTGCCGTTGCGGACGAATGCGCGCAGGACATTCTCGTCAGACACGTCTCCTATACCTATCCGAACCGCGACGAGCCGGTGCTCCGCGACGTCAGCCTGCAGATCCGGCACGGTACCTCGGTGGGCATCATCGGCGTGACCGGCGCGGGCAAGACGACGCTGGTCGACCTGATCCTCGGGCTGCTCAGACCGGACAGCGGGGCGGTGTGCTACGGCGCGCTGGACATCTATGAGGACTATACACAGTGGCAGAAGCACATCGGCTACATCCCGCAGAATATTTATCTGGTCGACGACACCATCCGCAGCAACGTCGCCCTCGGCCTTGATCCGTCGGAGATCGACGACCGGCAGGTCTGGCGCGCGCTGGAGGACGCACAGCTTGCCGATTTTGTCCGCAGTCTGGCCGACGGGCTGGACACGGTCGTCGGCGAGCGCGGCATCCGCATTTCGGGCGGACAGCGGCAGCGCATCGGCATCGCCCGCGCGCTCTATCGCGACCCGGAGATCCTGTTCTTCGACGAGGCGACCAGCTCACTCGACAACGAGACGGAGGCCGCCGTGATGCAGGCAATCAACCGCATCGGCAGCAGCAAGACGATGATCATCGTCGCGCACCGGCTGACGACCATCGCGGGCTGCGACCGCATTTTCAAGGTGGAAAACGGACAGGTTCACGAGACAACGCTCGGATCCTGACCGCTCAAGGCCGACAAATTTCCGCTTTTGCAGCCTGTTTTCCGGAACAGGCTGCAAATTTTTTTGTCAAAACCATCAAAAATCATTGACTTATTTCGTGAATTCTGCTATAATCCAAAATTGTGTGAGCATAGATTGAAAGGAACGAAAAACGGTGCTTGATGAACTAAAAACCGCCGAGCGGGTGGTCGGGATCAAGCAGCTTCGCAAAGCGCTGACGGCGCAGCGCGTGCAGACGGTCTATGTTGCGCGAGACGCCGACCCCATGCTGACCGAGCCGCTGCTGGAGCAGTGCGAGCAGGCGCAGGTGACGGTCGTCTATGTCGCCACGATGCAAAAGCTGGGGATCGCCTGCGGCATCCCGGTCCCGGCAGCCGCCGCTGCCACAATTCGGAGTCCCGAGAGCGGGGCTTCCGACTGATTTCGTATCCGATGGAATATTTTAGAATATTTCAGGATAATATAAACGCGAATCAATAAGAAAGGAGAACAACATGCCTACTTTTAATCAGTTGGTCAGAAAGGGCAGAGAGCAGGTGACCTTCAAGTCTACGGCTCCGGCACTGCAAAAGGGTCTGAACACGCTGAAGAACCGCGCTACCGATCTCGCATCTCCCCAGAAGAGAGGCGTCTGCACCGCAGTTCGTACCACCACCCCGAAGAAGCCGAACTCCGCACTTCGTAAGATCGCCCGTGTCCGCCTGACGAATGGCTACGAGGTTTCCGCCTACATCCCCGGTGTCGGCCACAACCTGCAGGAGCACTCCGTCGTTCTGATCCGCGGTGGCCGTGTTAAGGACCTGCCTGGTGTCCGTTACCACATCATCCGTGGTACGCTCGATACGCAGGGTGTCCAGGGTCGTATGCAGAGCCGTTCCAAGTACGGTCAGAAGCGCCCGAAGGCCAAGAAGAAGTAATCGAGTTCCATCGCCTTATTGCAAGGCACCGCCTTGCCACGCGTTTTTTATATATGTTTTATGGGAAACTACTGGCAGGCACAACAACGATAGGTTCGGCCTATCGAAGTACCTATGAAATCATTTTTTTATGAAGGAGGGAAGCAAAGTGCCCAGAAGAGGTAATGTTCCCAAGAGAGAGGTCCTTCCGGATCCGATCTACAAATCCACTCTGGTTACCAAGCTCGTCAACAGTGTGATGCTCGACGGTAAAAAGGGCGTCGCACAGAGAGTTGTCTATGAAGCATTCGAGATCGTCGAGCAGAAGACCGGCAAAAACGGTCTGGAAGCTTTCCAGCAGGCTATGGAAAATATCATGCCTTCCCTGGAGATCAAGTCCCGCCGTGTCGGCGGCGCGACCTATCAGGTTCCTCTGGAGGTTCGCCCCGAACGCCGCCAGACCCTCGGTCTGCGTTGGCTGACGGCCTATTCCCGCAAGCGCAGCGAAAAGACCATGAAGGAACGCCTTGCCGGCGAGATCATGGACGCCTGCAACAACACCGGCGCTTCCGTGAAGAAGCGCGAAGACACCCACAAGATGGCAGAAGCCAACAAGGCATTCTCCCATTTCCGTTGGTAAAAGAAACAAAGGAGTACCACAATGCCGAGACAGTATAGTCTTGAGAACACAAGAAATATCGGTATTATGGCGCATATCGACGCCGGTAAGACCACGACCACGGAGCGCATCCTGTTCTACACGGGCCGTACCTATAAGCTGGGCGAGACCCACGAGGGCAACGCCGTTATGGACTGGATGGAGCAGGAGCAGGAGCGCGGCATCACGATCACGTCCGCCGCTACCACCTGCTTCTGGCGCCACTGCCGGATCAACATCATCGATACGCCGGGTCACGTCGATTTCACCGTCGAGGTCGAGCGCTCCCTGCGCGTGCTCGACGGCGCGGTGACCGTTCTCTGCGCCAAGGGCGGCGTTGAGCCGCAGACCGAAACCGTCTGGAGACAGGCCGATAAATACAACGTGCCGCGGATGGTCTATGTGAATAAGATGGACATCATGGGTGCGGATTTCTTCAACGTTCTCAATATGATGCACGATCGGCTCAAATGCAACGCCGTTCCCATCCAGCTTCCCATCGGCTCCGAGGCCACCTTTAAGGGCGTCATCGACCTGCTCAAAATGAAGGCAAACGTCTTCTATGATGAGCTGGGTAAGGACGTCCGCGAGGAGGAAATCCCCGAGGACATGGCCGATCTGGCCGCAGAATACCGCGAAAAGCTGCTTGAGGCCGTTTCCGATCAGGACGACGAGATCATGGAGCTGTACCTCGCGGGCGAGGAGATCCCGGTCGAGAAGATCCGGGCGGCGATCCGCAAGGCGACCATCGCTGTGCAGATGGTTCCCGTTACCTGCGGTACGTCCTATAAGAACAAGGGCGTGCAGGAGCTTTTGGACGCGATCGTGGATTATATGCCGTCCCCTCTGGACAAGAAGGGCATTCACGGCGTCAACCCCAAGACGGATGAGGAGGAATTCCGCCCTGCGGATGATTCCGCTCCCTTCTCCGCGCTGGCCTTCAAGATCGCGACCGACCCCTACGTCGGCAAGCTGTGCTTCTTCCGGGTCTATTCCGGTACGGTGAACAAGGGCACGACCGTCCTGAACTCCACCAAGGGCACGCGCGAGCGTATGGGCCGCATCATGCTGATGCACGCAAATCACCGCGAGGATGTCGAAACGGTCTATTCCGGCGACATTGCCGCCGTGGTCGGTATCAAAAACACCACCACCGGCGATACCTTCTGCGATGAAAAGAACCCCATCGTGCTCGAATCGATGGAATTCCCCGAGCCGGTCATCCGTGTCGCCATTGAGCCGAAAACCAAGGCGGGACAGGAGAAGATGGGCATCGCCCTGATGAAGCTGGCCGAGGAAGACCCGACCTTCAAGACCTACACCGACACCGAGACCGGCCAGACCATCATCGCGGGCATGGGCGAGCTCCATCTGGAGATCATCGTCGACCGCCTGCTGCGTGAGTTCAAGGTCGAGGCCAACGTCGGCGCGCCGCAGGTCGCCTATAAGGAGACCGTGCGCGGCACAGCGGACGTCGACATGAAGTACGCCCGTCAGTCCGGCGGTAAGGGTCAGTACGGCCACGTCAAGATCAAGCTCGAGCCGAACGAATCCGGCAAGGGCTACGAGTTCATCAACGCCGTCGTCGGCGGCGCGATCCCGAAGGAATACATTCCTGCGGTCGATCAGGGTATCCGCGGCGCGATGACCGCCGGTGTTCTCGCCGGCTTCCCGGTCGTCGACGTCAAGGTCACGCTCTACGATGGCTCTTATCACGAGGTCGACTCCTCTGAAATGGCGTTTAAGATCGCCGGTTCGATGGCCTTCAAGGAGGCCTGCCGCAAGGCCAAGCCCGTGATCCTTGAGCCGATCATGAAGGTCAGCGTTGTCGTGCCGGAGGAATACAACGGCGATGTCATGGGCGACCTGATGTCCCGCCGCGCAAACATCCTCGGCATGATCCCCCGCAACGGCGCAAACCAGATCGACGCTGACGTTCCGCTCTCGGAGATGTTCGGCTATGCAACGAATCTGAGAAGCCGCACGCAGGGCCGCGGACAATATTCCATGGAGCCGAGCCACTACATTGAACTGCCGAAGAACATTCAGCAGGAAATCGTGGAAAAACACGGCTCTTGACAAAAAAAGCACTTGCCAACTACACTTTTTTAGTGTATAGTAATAGCAGTGTGAAGAAAAGCTGAATTATTACCACTCATAAACCAAACAGGAGGATTTTTTCAATGGCAAAGCAAAAGTTTGAAAGAACCAAGCCCCATGTAAACATCGGCACCATTGGTCACATCGACCATGGCAAGACCACTCTGACCGCTGCCATCACGAAGTACCTGTCGTTCTTCGGCGATGCTGCCTTCACCGATTATGCCAACATCGATAAGGCTCCGGAAGAGAAGGCTCGCGGTATCACAATCAACACCGCTCACGTCGAGTATGAGACCGCAAAGCGTCACTATGCTCACGTTGACTGCCCGGGTCACGCCGACTATATCAAGAACATGATCACCGGCGCTGCGCAGATGGACGGCGCGATCCTCGTTATCGCCGCTTCCGACGGCCCCATGGCTCAGACCAAGGAGCACCTGCTGCTGGCTCGCCAGGTTAACGTTCCTTCCGTTCTCGTTTTCCTGAACAAGTGCGATCAGGTCGACGACGAAGAGCTGCTTGAGCTCGTCGAGATGGAAGTCCGTGAGACCCTCGACTTCTACGGCTTCCCCGGGGACGACACCCCCATCATCCGCGGTTCCGCTCTGAACGCGCTGGTTTCCGAGTCCACCGATCCGAACGCTCCTGAGTACGCCTGCATCAAGGAACTCATGGACGCGGTCGACGAGTGGATCCCGACCCCGGCCCGTAACGACGACCTGCCCTTCCTGATGCCTGTCGAAGACGTCTTCACCATCTCCGGCCGTGGCACCGTCGCCACCGGTCGTGTCGAGCGTGGCGTCATCAAGAAGAACGAGCCGGTCGAGATCGTTGGCCTGATGGACGAGAAGAAGTCCACCGTCGTCACCGACATCGAAATGTTCCACAAGCTGCTTGACTTCGCAGAAGCCGGCGACAACATCGGCGCTCTGCTCCGCGGCGTTGACAAGAAGTCCATCGAGCGTGGCCAGGTTCTGGCTAAGCCGGGCTCCATTCATCCGCACACGAAGTTCAAGGGTCAGGTTTACGTTCTGACCAAGGAAGAAGGCGGCCGTCATACCCCGTTCTTCAACAACTATCGTCCGCAGTTCTATTTCCGTACCACCGATGTGACCGGTATCATCTCCCTGCCGGAAGGCGTTGAGATGTGCATGCCCGGCGACAACATCGACATGGACGTCGAGCTGATCACCCCGATCGCAATCGAGAAGAACCTCCGTTTCGCTATCCGTGAGGGTGGCCGTACCGTCGGTTCCGGCGTTGTTATCGAGATCAACGAGTAATTTGATACAGAACGGACAGGGTGGAGTTTCTTCGCCCTGTCCTTTTGTTCGCCCGGAAAGGGGGAGTCCCTTATGACCTATGAAGAGCTTCAGAGAAATCCGACCATCCGCGCCTATATCAGCCGCGCCGACGAATCGCTGCGCGCGCTGGGCTACACCGAGCACAGCTTTGCCCATGTGACCCACGTTGCCGAGACGGCCGGTTATATTCTCTCGACCATGGGCTATGACGCGCATCTGATCGAGCTTGCGAAGATCGCGGGCTATCTGCACGACATCGGCAATCTGGTCAACCGCGTGGAGCACTCGCAGTCCGGCGCGGTCATGGCCTTCCAGATCCTCAACGGGATGCACTTCCCGGCCGAGGACGTCGCGACGATCGTCACGGCGATCGGCAACCACGACGAGGGCACGGGCGTGCCCGTCAACGCGGTCGCCGCTGCGCTGATCCTTGCCGACAAAGCCGACGTGCGCCGCAGCCGTGTCCGCAATCAGGATACGACGACCTTCGACATCCACGACCGTGTGAATTATTCCGTCACGAAGTCGCAGCTCAAGATCAATGAGGATCGCACGCTGGTCAAGCTGAAGCTGTCGGTCGACATGCATTTCGGCTCGGTCATGGACTATTTCGAGATCTTCATGCAGCGCATGATCCTCTGCCGCAAGGCTGCCGAGAAGCTCGGCCTGCAATTCAAGCTCATCATCAACGAGCAGCAGCTCGTGTGACGCTGGGCAGCTTCTACAATTTCAAAAAGACACAATTGTGCAATATGACGAATTTTGGGATTCTGCGAAAAATATTTTTCAAGGAATCCCAAAATTATTTAGCTTTTCGGTTGACTGTTGGATTTTCTTGGGATATACTATAATCAGAGCCGGGCGAAAGCCCGAATATTTTAGGAGGCTGTACCAAATGAAATACGGAAGAACATACAATTTCTCCGCCGGTCCTGCGACGATGCCGGAGGAAGTCCTTGAGGAAGTCCGCGACGAAATGATGAACTACAGAGGCTCCGGCATGTGCGTCATGGAAATGTCGCACCGCTCGAAGGTCTATCAGCAGATCATCGACGAGGCCGAGGCTGACCTGCGCGAGTTGATGGGCATTCCCGATAACTACAAGGTGCTCTTCATTCAGGGCGGCGCGACGCTGCAGTTCTCCATGATCCCGATGAACCTGATGAAGAACGGCAAGGCCGTCTACATCGAAACCGGCGCTTGGTCGAAGAAGGCGATCGCCGAGGCCAAGAAGGTCGGCGAGGTCATCGTCGCCGCATCCTCCAAGGACAAGAACTACACCTACATCCCCGATTGCTCCGATCTGGACATTCCTGAGGACACCGATTACGTTTACATCTGCGAGAACGAGACGATCCACGGCGTGACGTGGAACAAGCTGCCCAATACGAAGGGTCATGTCCTCGTCTCCGACCAAAGCTCCATGTTCCTCTCCAAGCCCTGCAAGGTCACCGATTACGGCATAATCTACGGCGGCGTTCAGAAGAACATCGGCCCGGCGGGTCTTGCGATCGTCATCATCCGTGAGGATCTTATCCGCGACGATCTGACCAATCTGCCCATTTATCTGCAATACAAGACCCATGCCGATGCAGGCTCGATGTACAACACGCCGAACTGCTGGGCGATCTACGTCTGCGGCAAGGTCTTCAAGTACCTCAAGAAGCTCGGCGGTCTGTCTGCGATGGAGGCCATCAACGTCGACAAGGCGAAGGTCTTCTATGACTTCCTCGACCAGTCCAAGATGTTCTATGGCACGGTCGTGCCGCAGGATCGCTCCCTGATGAACATCCCGTTCGTCACCGGCGACAAGGAGCTTGACGCCGAGGTCATCGCTTACACGAAGGCGGCCGGGTTCGAGAACCTCAAGGGCCACAAGTCCGTCGGCGGCCTGCGCGCGTCGATCTACAACGCCATGCCCAAGGAGGGCGTTGAGGCGCTTGTGGAATGCCTGAAGAAGTTTGAAGCCGAACACACGAAATAATTGAGAAAAGGAGCTTGACATTATGCGTATTCTTGTTACCGACGGCATGGATAAGACCGCAATGGCTGCGCTGCGCGAGCAGGGTCATGAGGTCGTGGAGCAGTTTTACGAGCCGGATCAGCTCGGCGCTGCGCTGAAGGACTTTGACGCGGTCGTCGTCCGTTCCAAGACGAAGGTTCGCGCCAACCACATTGACGAGGCCAAGGAGGGCAAGCTGAAGCTCATCATCCGCGGCGGCGTCGGCGTCGACAACATCGACGTGAAATATGCCGAATCCTGCGGCATCACCGTCAGAAACACGCCGAAGGCCTCCTCTCAGTCCGTTGCGGAGCTGGCTATGGCGCATATGTTCTCCTGCGCGCGCTTCATCTCCGTCGCCGGCGCGACCATGCGCGAGGGCAAGTGGGAGAAGAAGGCCTACGGCAAGGGCATCGAGCTGCAGGGCAAGACCCTCGGCATCGTCGGCTTCGGCCGCATCGGTCAGCACCTCGGCGTCATGGCCAAGGCGATCGGCATGACCGTTATCGCGTTTGACATCTATCACATCCCCGGCATCGAGGAGCAGCTCGGCATTCCGTATGTTGAGATGGACGAACTGCTGGCCAAGTCGGACTTTGTCTCCGTCCATGCCCCGGCCGTCGACGGCGGCGCGCTCATCAATGCCGAAAACATCGCCAAGATGAAGGACGGCGTCTGCATCATCAACACCTCGCGCGGCTCGAACGTCGACGAGGACGCGCTGCTGGCTGCCCTCGAGAGCGGCAAGGTCCGCGCGGCCGGTCTGGACGTCTGGGCGTCTGAGCCTGCCACCAACAAGGCACTTTACAGCCACCCGATGGTCTCCTGCACGCCGCACATCGGCGCTGCCACGCAGGAGGCGCAGAAGCGCATCGGCTCGGAGATCGTCTCCATCATCGAGAGCTTTGGGAAATAATGATTTTTAAAAGGGTCGCGTGAAGCGACCCTTTACAAAACAAAGGACAAGGAGAACAACCATGAACGCGTATATCGAAAGTGTCATCGCAAACGTCAAGGCAAAGCACGCCGGCGAGCCGGAGTTCGTACAGACCGTCGAGGAGGTTCTGTCCTCGCTGTCTCCCGTGATCGACGCGCATCCCGAATACGAGAAGGCGGATCTGCTCAACCGCATGGTCGAGCCGGAGCGTATGTTCACCTTCCGCGTTGTCTGGATGGACGACAACGGCGCTTATCACACCAACATCGGCTATCGCTGCCAGTTCAACGGTGCGATCGGCCCGTACAAGGGCGGCCTGCGCTTCCAGAAGAACGTCTATCCCGGCATCATCAAGTTCCTCGGCTTTGAGCAGGTCTTCAAGAACAGCTTGACCGGTCTGCCCATCGGCGGCGGCAAGGGCGGCTCCGACTTCGACCCGACCGGCAAGTCCGACGCGGAGATCATGCGTTTCTGCCAGAGCTTCATGACGGCGCTCTATCGCTACATCGGGCCGGACTGCGACGTCCCGGCCGGTGATATGGGTGTCGGCGGCCGTGAGATCGGCTATCTCTTCGGTCAGTACCGCCGCCTGAAGGGCAAGTGGGAGAACGGCGTCCTGACCGGCAAGGGTCAGACCTACGGCGGCTCTCTGATCCGTCCGGAGGCGACCGGCTACGGCGCGGTTTACTACCTCAACGAGGTGCTCAAGCACGAGGGCGAGACGCTCGAGGGCAAGACCATCGCCTGCGCGGGCTTCGGCAACGTTACCTGGGGCATCTGTAAGAAGGCCACCGCGCTCGGCGCGAAGGTCGTCACGCTGTCCGGTCCGGACGGCTATGTCTATGATCCCGACGGCGTCGCGACCGACGAAAAGATCAACTATCTCGTCGAGATGCGCGCCTCCAACCGCAACCGTGTGCAGGATTACGCCGACAAATTCGGCGTCGAGTTCCACGCTGGTGAGAAGCCGTGGGGCGTTCAGGTCGACATCGTGATGCCGTCCGCGATGCAGAACGACGTCAAGATGGAATCCGCCGAGAAGATCGCGGCCTGCGGCGCGAAGTATTACATCGAGGTCGCCAATATGCCGACCACGAACGACGCGCTGAACTATCTGCGCGCACAGAAGCACATGATCGTCGCGCCGTCGAAGGCGGTCAATGCCGGCGGCGTCGGTGTTTCCGCGCTCGAAATGGCGCAGAACTCCGAGCGTCTGGTCTGGACGGAGGAGGAGGTCGACGCGCAGCTGCACCGCATGATGGAGAACATCCACCGTGTGTCGGCTGAAGCGGCCGCGGAATACGGCCTTGGCTATGACCTCGTCGCCGGTGCAAACATCGCGGGCTTCAAGAAGGTCGCAACCGCCATGATGGAGCAGGGCATTTTCTAAGGAAGCTCTGATTCAATCGCAAGAGCGGTCAGCGAGGGATTTTGTTCCAAATTGAGGTTT
>URCY01000054.1 GCA_900546415.1 uncultured Eubacteriales bacterium | reverse complement strand
TCGTCTTTCAAACGTTCCGTTCCGAAAATCGTTCCGTTTTCCAGCAAAACCTACCAAATTTGTCATTGCGAGGAGGGCATTTTCAATGCCCGACGCGGCAATCTGAAACGGGACGAAACGGCATCCCGGAACGAGGCACGGCAAAGCCTGCGCGATGTCGCCTTGCGACAAATCAAAATTTCGGGATTACGTCGTTTTGTGCCCCCGTGTTTCGTTCCGGGATGCCATACCTATGGCTTTAAGATTGCCACGTCGCTGCGCTCCTCGCAATGACACAAAAATGGTAGGTTTTCCGTAGAAAACCTACCATTTTTTCTGAAATGTTTGAAATCCATTGCGGAGCGCTCTTGCGATTGAATCAGAGCTTCCTTGCCTTTATGAATGCCGATCTCCGCGCTTTGACAGGATCGCCCTATGGGGCTGCGGCATTTGAGGCAGCCATTTTACCATGGAGATCAATATCCCGGTTTGCCGAGCAGGTGGAACATATTCTTCTTATAGAATTCCACGCCGGGCTGGTTGAAGGGATTGACGCCCAGCATATAGGCCGAGATGCCGCACGACAGCTCGAAGAAGAAGAACAGCTCGCCGAGCGTATCGGCGCTGACGCGGTCGGTTTGCAGCACCATGACCGGCACGCCGCCGTCCACATGCGCCGCGAGCGTCCCGAGGAAGGCCTGCTCCTCGACAAAGTCGAGCGACTTGCCCTCGAGGTAGTTCAGCCCGTCGAGGTTTTTCCAGTCGACCTCGATCGTTGCCTTTTTCTGTGGCGGCGCGAAGCGCACGACCGTCTCAAAGAGGTTGCGCTGACCCTGCTGGATCATCTGGCCGAGGGAATGCAGATCGGCCGTGAACTCCGCCGTGACCGGGAAGATACCCTTGCCGTCCTTGCCCTCGCTCTCGCCGAAGAGCTGCTGCCACCAGCCGCCGAAGGTGCGGAAATCCGGCTCATAGCAGCACAGCAGCTCGAGCGCCTTGCCCTTGCGGTAGAGCAGGTTGCGGATACCGGCGTATTGCCACGCGGGATTTTCAAACGAGCGCAGGTCATAGTCGCGCTTGGCGCGCGCCGCGCCGAGCATCACGTCGCGCGGGTCGATCCCGGCGACGGCCATGGGCAGCAGACCGACGGCCGTCAGCACGCTGTAGCGTCCGCCGACATTGGGCGGGATGAGGAAGGACTCGTAGCCCTCCTCCTTGGCCATCTGGCGCAGCGCGCCGTTCTTGGGGTCGGTCGTGACATAGATGCGGCTGCGCGCCTTCTCCGCGCCGTACTTGCGCTCGAGCATCCAGCGCAGCGCGCGGGTGGCGATCGCAGGCTCGGTGGTCGTGCCGGATTTGGAGATAATATTGATCGAGAAGTCCTTGCCCTCGAGCTGGGCGCAGAGGTCGTTCCACGCGCGGGTGGAGAGGTTGTTGCCCGCGAAGAAGATCTGCGGGTCGCCGTGATTCAGATTGTGGTTCTGACCCTTGACCAACTCAATGGCCGCGCGCGGGCCGAGGTAGGAGCCGCCGATGCCGACGACGACGAAGACCTCGGAATCGCTGCGGATCCGCGCGGCGGCCGTGCGGATGCGGCGCATTTCGTCGGTCTCCTCAAAGGTCGGAAGGTCGAGCCAGCCGAGGAAATCGCTGCCGGGGCCTTTGCCGTCGGTCAGCAGCTTATGTGCGTCGAAGACCTCCTGCTCGACAGACAGCAGGTCGGGCAGGGACAGTTCGCCCCAAACGTTCGAGATGTCGAGTTTAATCATGCTTGCACGCTCCTTTGCTTGCGGGAAGCCCCCGTTCGGAGCTTCGCAAAATTTTCCGCCTATATCGTACATCAAACGAGCCGAAAACACAACACCCAGTTTGAAAAACTTTTGGTGGAAATCGCGGGAAAATCGTTGTATAATAGAAGAGAGAAAAATCATTCCGGAAGGGGAACTGAACTTTGAAATACGGATTTGGCGCCGACGTCGGCGGAACAACGGTCAAGCTGGGCTTTTTTGACGAAAACGGCACGCTGCTCGTGCAGCGGGAGCTGCCGTCGCGCACCGAGCACGAGGGCGAGGCGATCCTGCCGGATATTGCCGAGGCGGTGCGGGAGATCTGCGCGGCACGCGGCCTTTCCAAGGACGAGCTGCTGGGCATCGGCATCGGCGTGCCCGGCCCGGTGAACGCCGAGGGCGTCGTGAACCGCTGCGTCAACCTGAATTGGGGCGTCTTCAACATCCATGAGAAGCTCGGCGCGCTGACGGGACTGCCCGTGCGCGCCGGGAACGACGCGAATTGCGCCGCGCTGGGCGAATATTGGCGCGGCGGCGGCATGGGCTGCCGCTCGGTCGTGTTCGTCACGCTCGGAACGGGCATCGGCGGCGGCATCATCCTTGACGGAAAAATCCTCGGCGGCGCGCACGGTGTCGGCGGTGAGCTGGGGCATATCACCGTCTCTGCGCCGGATAAGCACCCCTGCACCTGCGGCAAGCGCGGCTGCGTGGAGCAGTATGCCTCGGCCAACGGCATTGCGCGGATGGCCAGGGAGCGCCTGGCCGCCGAAGACACGCCGTCCGTTCTGCGCGGGCTGGAAAACGTGACCTGCAAGGACGTCTTCGACGCCGCGAAGCGGGGCGACGCGCTGGCCTCGGCGTCGCTCGAGCAGTCGCTGGACTATCTGGGCGAGGCGCTGGCTGACGCCTGCTGCGTCTGCGACCCGGAGCGCATCATCCTCGGCGGCGGCGTCTCCAAGGCGGGGGAATACCTGCTCGAGCGCGTGCAGGCGCATTTTGTGAAATATATGTTCCACGCCTGCAAGGGCACGGAGTTCGCGCTGGCCACGCTGGGCAACGACGCCGGGATGTACGGCGCGTTCCGCCAGCTTCTGTAAAAGGAACGGCCATGCTGAAGCAGGAACCGATGACGCCCGACCGCGTGCGTCTGCTCCCGGCGCTCTCGCTGGCGCATCTGGGCGACGCGGTGTTCGAGCTGCTGGTGCGCGCGGAGCTTTGCGCCGGGCCGGCTGCCAAAAACGGCAGTCTGCACCGGCAGACCGTTGCGTGCGTCTGCGCACCGGCGCAGGCGGCCGTGGCCGACCGCATCCTGCCGCTTCTGACCGAGGAGGAGCTTGGCTTTTATCGCCGGGGGCGCAACGCCCATGTGCACGCGATCCCCAAGCACGCCACGGCTGCGGAATACGGCAAGGCGACCGGGCTGGAGGCGCTGTTCGGCGCGCTGTATCTTCTTGGCAGGGACGAGCGGCTGCAAACGCTGTTCGAGGCCGGAAAGGAGCCGAAAAATGCCGTTTGACGCGATATTTTTGAGCGCGGTCTGCGACGAGCTGCGGCAGGAGCTGATCGGCGCAAGAGTCGAGAAGATCCAGCAGCCGGCACGGGATATGGTCGTTTTGCAGCTGCGCGGCAAGGCGCGTCTGCTGCTCTCGGCGAGCGGGAGCCGTCCGCGCTTTCACGTGACGCAGGCGTCCTATGAAAACCCGGCGCAGCCGCCGATGTTCTGTATGCTCCTGCGCAAGCATCTTGCGGGCGGGCGCATTGCAGCCATTGAGCAGCCGCCGGCGGAGCGCAGCGTGGAGCTGACGCTCGACTGCACGGACGAGATGGGCACGCCCTGCCAAAAGCGTCTGATCCTGGAGCTGATGGGGCGCAATTCCAACCTGATCCTGACCGACGGCGAGAACCGCATCCTTGACTGTATGCGCCGCGTGGATTTTGAGATGTCGGAGCAGCGGCAGGTGCTGCCCGGCCTGTTTTATCACCGTCCGCCCCGGCAGGAGGGCAAGCTGACGCCGCAGGAGCTGACCAAACCGGCGCTCGAGCGTCTTCTGGCACAGACGGCCGCCCCGGTGCATCTGGATCGCTGGATCGTCGACCATGTTGCGGGGATCTCTCCGCTGATCGCGCGGGAGCTGGCCTTCGGCTTCTGCGGCGAGACGGACGCCGACGTGCTGACGCTCGACCGCGCACGGCTGGCCGAGGCACTGACGCAGCCGTCGCTGCTGCAAGCGCGGCAGCCGACGCTGCTGCTCTGCGGCGGTCGGCCGAAGGATTTCACCTATTGCCCGGTCCGGCAGTACGGCGCCTATATGACCGCGCGGACGATGCCGAGCTTTTCGGCGCTGCTCGATGCGTTTTATACCGAGACGGAGCAGCGGGAGCGGATGCTGCAAAAATCACAGAGCCTGCGCAGGACGGTCACAAATCTCCTTGAGCGCACGCGCCGCAAGCTGGCCGCGCAGCGCAAGGAGCGCGAGGCCTCGCTCGACCGCGAGACGCTGCGGCGGCGCGGCGACATCGTCACGGCGAATCTGCACGCGATGACGCGCGGCATGACGGTTTTGCGCGCGGAGGATTTTTATCAGGAGGATATGCCGGAGATCGAAATTCCGCTGCGGCCGGAGCTTTCGCCGCAGCAGAACGCTGCCCGGTTTTATAAGGAATACAACAAGGCGAAGCACGCCGAAAAGATTCTCGCCGAGCAGATCGCGCGCGGCGAGATCGAGGAGGAATACCTCGGAGCGGTGCTCGACGAGCTGAACCGCGCCGAGAGCGAGCGCGACCTTGCCGAGATCCGCGCCGAGCTGGAGGCCGGGGGCTACGTACGCAGTGCCGACCGCCGCAGGCAGCAGAAGCAGCCGGCCAGCAGGCCGATGCGCTTCCGTTCGAGCGACGGCTTTGAGATCCTCGTCGGCCGCAACAACCGCCAGAACGACCAGCTCAGCCTGAAAACGGCGCGGCGCGACGACCTCTGGCTGCACATTCAGAAATTCCACGGCACACATGTGATCATCTGCTGCGCCGGTGCGCCCGTTCCGGACGGAACGATCACCGAGGCGGCGATGCTGGCCGCGTGGTATTCGCAGGCGCGCGAGGGGCAGAACGTGCCGGTGGACGTGACGCAGGTGCGCAATCTGCGCAAGCCGAACGGTGCGAAGCCCGGCATGGTCGTCTATGACCGCTATCGCACCGTGATCGTCACGCCGGACGCTGCGCTTTGCGAGCGCCTGCGAGCGGAATAAAGAAGGAGTGAACAGAATGAAACGGTTTTTTGCGGTGCTGCTCTGCGTCTGCCTGCTGGCGGGCTGTCTGCCGACGGCGCAGGCTGCGTCTCAGTATTTTTATGAGCAGTTTACCGATTGGCACTTCGACCTGACAAAGGAGCCGGATCGCGCCATGACGCAGGAGGAGTTTCTTGCGCTGACGCTGGCCTATTCCTATTGGGACAAGGGCGCCTCCGGCGAGACGCCGCGCGATGCGCAGGGGAATCTGCCCTCGGCTTGGGCGGCGCCCTATATCCGCGGCGAGGCGGCGAAGGGTACGATCGACCCCTCCAGCATGGACTACGATGCCCCGGCAACGCTGGCCTTTATGATGGAATTTATTGCGCACAGCAAGGGCATTTATTCCTATGACGCGGTGAATCTCTATGAATTCCGCGGGGCGCAGGGGCTTTCTGCCGAGCAGCGGCTGACGCTCTGCGCGGCGGTCGACTATGGCATTCTTGCCTATGGCGAAGCGCCGGATGTTTCGGTGACGGTTCCGCGCAGGGCGCTGGAGGCCTATCTGATCCCGGACTGGACGGTGCGTCCGACGGTGCAGACTCGTCAGATCAGCCGGGGATACCGGTATTCCGTGGCATATTACGAGGATTGTTACGACGACGAAGCACTGGCCGTGCAGCAGCTCGCCGCATTCAAGCGCAGCAGCGACTGCTTCAACGTTGCGGTGTTTGACTCGATCTATCTGATGCGCGAGAAAACGACCATGCAGCTCGTCGGCGACCAGCTCGACCACTGCATCTATGGCATGGACGCGGAAAATCCGCAGCTCGAGGCCATTCGGCACTGCAAGGAGCAGGGGATTCTTGCCTTGGGCGGCGTGCTGAATTATTATCAGGATGATGTGCTCAAGCGGCTCGAGGACGAGCGGACGATGGACCTTGCGGTCGACGAGCTGATGCAGGTCGTTGAAAAATACGGTCTTGACGGCCTGAACCTCAACATTGAGATGACCGGAAACGCCTACCGCGCGCTCTATGGCCGCCTGATCGCCAAGACTGCCGACGCGCTGCATCAGCGGGGCAAGCTCCTGATGCTGAGCTACGGCGCGGCGATGACCGGGCAGGAGGAGGCGCGCACGATCTATGACTATTCCGCCGCGCGGCAGTATGCCGATCTCGTGGCGCTCACGACCTATGACATCTGCAACGCGCGCGACTATAACAACGGCGTAAGCGGGCGCGGCGGCCTGAGCTACCTGCTCTATCACAGCCGCTGTCTGCGCTACGCGGCCGCGCGCATCGGCGCGGAAAAGCTCCTGCTCGGCATGGCCAGCTACGGCGTGCTGTATAACGAGACGGATCACACCGCCGAGAACATCTCCTATGACACCGTGCAGGCGCTGCTCGCGCAGACCGGCGCGACGGTCCGCAAGACCGATGAGGCTTGGGACGACGCGTATTTCACCTATTCCGAGGGCGGAAAAAGCTATTACGTTGCTTTTGAAAGCGAGGAGGGGCTTCAGCACCGTCAGGCGCTGGCGCTGAACTACGGCTTGGGCGGCGTGGCCTGCTTCTATGTCGGCTCGGAGCGCGAATCGCTCTTCCGGCTTATGAAAAAGAGCTGCACCGGTCTGCCGTATTACGACGTCTCGGCGCGCGACTGGTTCTGCCCCGGCATCCGCTTCACCTTTGAAAACAGCCTGATGAACGGCACGTCGCGCACGACCTTTGAGCCGGATACGACCATGACGCGCGCGATGCTCGTGACGGTGCTCTGGCGGTACGAGGGCTCGCCCAACGTGGGCGCGAGCAGCTTTTCCGACGTGCCGAACGGCGCGTATTATGCGAAGGCCGTCGCATGGGCGGCGGAGAAGGGCGTCGTCAACGGCGTCTCGCCCGACAAATTCGACCCGGACGGAAACGTCACGCGGCAGCAAATGGCGGCGATCCTCTATCGCTACGCCGGAACGCGCGGCGAGGATCTTTCGCCCTCGGCGGCGCTGGGTGATTTTCCGGACGCCGCGCAGGTGCAGGGCTACGCCCGCGCGCCGATGCAATGGTGCGTTGCGCTGGGCTATATCGGCGGCGACCGCATCGACGGCGTGAATTATCTTGCCCCGACCGGCTTCGCGACCCGCGCGCAGGTGGCGACGATCCTCATGCGCTATCTGCAAAAGAGCTGACGGGGCGTCGGAACTACAGGAAAGCGTTTTACCTATGAAAAAAGAATCCAGACTTGCCTTCCGCAGGGGGCTGCGCGACGGCGTGCCCATTGCGCTCGGCTATTTCGCTGTCGCCTTTTCCCTCGGCATCGTCGCGCGGAGGGCGGGCGTGAATGCCCTGCAGGGCTTTTTGACCAGCGCGGTCATGAACGCCTCGGCAGGGGAGTATGCCGCCTTCGTCTGCATCGCCGCCGACGCGGCCTACACCGAAATGGCGGTCATGACCCTCGTGGCCAACGCGCGGTACCTGCTGATGAGCTGCGCGCTCAGCCAGCATCTCGCCCCCGATCTGAAGCTGCGGCACCGTCTGTTGCTCGGCTTTTACATGACGGATGAATTCTTCGGCATCTCCATGACGCAGCGGCCGACGCTCGACCCCTGCTATACCTACGGCGCGATCAGCGTCGCCGCGCCCTGCTGGGCGGTCGGGACGGCGCTGGGCATCCTCGCGGGGAGCGCGCTGCCCCTGCGCGTCACGAGCGCCTTGAGCGTCGCGCTCTACGGCATGTTTTTGGCCATTATCGTGCCGCCCGGGCGCGAGAACCGCGTGCTCGCGGGGCTTGTGCCGCTCTGCTTTGCGCTGAGCTTTGCCTGCTCGCGGCTGCCGGTCGTTTCCGCCCTCTCGGAGGGCACGCGCACCATCCTGCTGACGGTGCTCATTGCCTCGGCGGCGGCGCTGCTCTTCCCGGTCAAGGACGAGGAGGCGGAGTATGCGGCATAATTTCTATGGATACCTGCTCGTTATGGCGGCGGTGACGGCTGCCGTCCGCATCCTGCCGCTGACGCTGATCCGGAGTCAGATCCGCAACCGGTTCTTGCGCTCGTTTTTGTATTATGTACCCTATGTGACCCTCTCCGTGATGACCTTTCCGGCCATCATGGATGCAACGCAAAGTCCCTACGCCGGCTTGGCCGCGCTCGCGGTCGGACTGGTTCTGGCGTGGCTCCGCGCGGGCCTGTTCAAGGTCGCGGCAGCCTGCTGCGCCACTGTGCTTCTGCTGGAGCTGATAATTCTATAGACCACTCGGAGGAAATTGAAAATGCCATTCCAAAACAAAAAACTGAACATGACTATGCTCTGCGACTTCTATGAGCTGACGATGGGCAACGGGTTCTTCTCCAGCCAGATGCGCGACCGCATCTGCTATTTCGACGTGTTTTACCGCAACATTCCGGACGGCGGCGGCTTTGCCATCGCAGCCGGTCTGGAGCAGGTGATCGAATACATCAAGGATCTGCATTTCACCGACGGCGACATCGCCTATCTGCGCAGCCGGAAGCTCTTCAGCGAGGAATTTTTGGCCTACCTGCATGATTTTCACTTCACGGGCGATATTTACGCCGTGCCGGAGGGCACGCCGATCTTCCCGCGTGAGCCGATCCTGACGGTGCGCGCGCCCGCCATTCAGGCGCAGCTCATCGAGACCTATATCCTGCTCGTCATCAACCACCAGAGCCTGATCGCCACGAAGGCCAACCGCGTGGTGCGCGCCGCGCAGGGACGCCGCGTGCTCGAGTTCGGCTCGCGCCGGGCGCAGGGTGCGCAGGGCGCGATTCTCGGTGCGCGCGCCGCTTATATCGGCGGCTGTGACGGCACGGCCTGCACGATCTCCGATCAGCTCTACGGCGTACCCGCCGGCGGCACGATGGCACACTCGTGGGTGCAGATGTTCGACACGGAGTACGAGGCCTTCGAGACCTATTGCAAGCTCTATCCGACCAACGCCGTGCTGCTCGTCGATACCTATAACACGCTCAAGAGCGGCGTGCCGAACGCCATCCGCGCCTTTGAGACGGTGCTCAAGCCGCTTGGCATCAAAAAATGCGGCATCCGCCTCGACTCCGGCGATATGACCTATCTGACAAAAAAGGCGCGTAAGATGCTCGACGACGCCGGCTGGACGGAGTGCGAGATCTCCTGCTCCAATTCGCTCGACGAATACATCATTCAGGATCTGCTGCGGCAGGGCGCGCAAATCGATATGTTCGGCGTCGGCGAGCGCCTTATCACCGCGCGCAGTGAGCCGGTCTTCGGCGGCGTTTATAAGCTCGTCGCGGTCGAGCGCGACGGCGAGATCGTCCCGAAGATCAAGATCTCCGAAAACGTCGGCAAGATCACCAATCCGCATTTCAAGAAGCTCTATCGCTTCTACGGAAACGACACCGGCAAGGCCATCGCCGACTATCTCTGCGTGCACGACGAGGTCGTCGACGACAGCAAGGATCTGCTGATCTTCGATCCGGAGGCGACGTGGAAGCAGAAGACCGTCTATAATTTCACCGCGCGCGAGCTTCAGGTGCCGATCTTCCAAAACGGCGAGCTGGTCTATCAGCTGCCCACGCTGCACGAGATCCGCGATTACTGCAAGCAGCAGATCGACACGCTCTGGGACGAGGTCAAGCGCTTTGACAACCCGCATTGCTATTATGTCGACCTGTCAAAGAAGCTCTGGGACATCAAGTATGACCTGCTGAAAAACAATGCAGGCGGCCTGAAGCGAAATGAGAAGCGGTAACACCAAGAAGCTTGCCCTTTGCGGCGTGCTGGCGGCGTTGGCCGTCGCCGTGATGTTCCTCGGCAGCAGCCTTTCCGTCGCGACGATCGCCTCGGCCGTGCTGGCCTCGATGGTGCTGATCCCGGTCTATGCCGAGTGCGGCGCGGGCTGGGGGATGCTCTGGTTCGCGGCCGTTGCGGCGCTGGCGATGCTGCTCACCCCGCAGAAGGAGACGGCGTTTCTGTTTCTGTTCTTCGGTGATTACCCCGTGCTGCGGCGTTACCTCTCCCGCATCCGGCCGCGCGTGCTGCAATGGGGCGCGAAGCTGCTCTATGTCAATGCCGCGACGGCTGCGGCCTACGGGCTGATGCTCTATGTGTTCAAGCTCTCCGAGCTGACGGCGGAGCTTGCCGATATGAAACACTGGATGCTGGCCGTCTCGCTGCTGCTGGCGAACGTCTGCTTCGTGCTCTATGACCGGCTGCTGCCGCGTCTGGAGGTGCTGTATGCCACCCGTCTGCGGCCAAAGCTCAAGCTGTAATCTCTCCGACGGACGCCGGAAACAAAATAGATATATAATAGATAAGGAGAACTGCAATGAAACATTTCCCCAAACGAATCATAGCGTGGCTGCTTGCTCTGATGCTGTTGCTGACGCTGCTCCCGACGGCTGCCTTTGCGGCAAGGCAGGATGTATGGAAGCAGATCGCAGCCTATGAGAAAGCGCATCTGCGCAGGACGCGCGGTGTGAACGACGAGCGCACGGCTGCGGATTACGCGGCGCTTTCAGAAGGCATTGCAAAGCTGGTCACCTCGTCGACTGATTATCGCTTCGGCACCTGCACCTACGACGGAACGAACGACATGTTCTTCTGGGAGGACGCAGACGGCGTGCCGCAGGGCTATTCGCCCACGCTCCGCGCCCGCACGAACGGCGCCGCAGCGACGACCGACAAGGAATTCGGCGTTGAGCAGACCGTTTCTTATGCAAAACGGGGCGGCTCTCCGGACGCAAAGGACGTCTACCTGATCGGCCCGTGGTACGGCCACCCCACCGAGGGAGCTACCTTCACCGATCAATACCAAAAGGAGGCCAATAGCATCGCCGCCTCCACCGGCGGAACCTACACGCTCTATTCCGGCTCCAAGGCTACGATCGGCGCTGTCGCCAAGGCCGTGGAGAGCGGCGCGGTCGTGTTCTTTGACTCCCACGGCGTCACGGACTACGACAAATACATGGGCTATTCCTATCCGGACAGCAACGAGGATATCTATGACAGCGTCACGGGCGCACATACGTCCTATCTGACGATCATCAGCGGCACCGGCCTGACGTCCGCCGATCAGGCGGCGGTGAAGGCTGCCGACGGCACGATCTACTACCACGCCTTCCGGAGCGACGGGTTCTACTGCGTCGACGGCACGGTGATCGCCAACCACATGACCCAAAACGCGCCGAACAGCCTGCTCTGGATGCCCGTTTGCCTCAGCATGGCGACCGAGGGACTCTCTGCGCCGTTGCGCGCGAAGGGCGTCGAAACGGTCTGCGGCTATTCTCAGTCCGTCACCTTTGTCGGGGATTATGAATACGAGGCGAGCTTCTGGACACAGATGAAGGCCGGAAAAACCGTGGCAGAGGCCATTGCGACGATGAAAACCCCGTATGCGTGGGATCCGGGCTTTGCAAAATACAGCTACTATAACACGCTTGCCAAGGCGCGGAAGTATTTTGTCGCCTTCCCGGTGGTCGTTTCGTCCGAGGATAAGCACCCCGGCCAACGCAGGGACAACACCGCGAACTTTGGCGCAGACAGCCTCCAGACGGTTCAGTCCACATGGACGCTTCAGGCCTCGAATTGCGAGCATAGCTATGTCTATTCGCTGACGACCGATCCGACACTGACCGAAGTGGGCATCATCACCGGTGTCTGCTCGAAGTGCGGCAGAACCGTCCGTGTTGAAATGCCCGCGCTGAACCAGACGGATTATACCTACACCGTGCTCGTCGAGCCGACCTGCGCTGAGGGCGGCGTATGCCGCTATATTTGGGCGGTAGCGCCTTATGGCATCTTTATATTTGACGAGTCGATTCCGAAGACCAATAACCACACTTGGGACGAGGGCGTTGTGACGACCGAGCCGACCTGCACGGAAAAGGGCGTCAAGACCTACACCTGCACGGTTTGCAAGACCACGAAGACCGAGGAGATCGCCGCCACCGGCATGCACACGTGGGACGACGGCAAGGTCACGACCGAGCCGACCTGCACGGAAAAGGGCGTCAAGACCTACACCT
>URCY01000053.1 GCA_900546415.1 uncultured Eubacteriales bacterium | reverse complement strand
CGATAAGCTGGGACAAAAGACCCGCTGAGCGCCGCAGCCGATTGATTCAGAGGTTTCCATGATTTTCAAACCGATCAGCTGGGACAAAAGACCCACTGAGCGCCGCAGCCGATTGGTTCAGAGGTTCCCATGATTTTCAAACCGAAAAGTTGGGGAAAAAGACCTACTGAGCGCCGCAGCCGATTGTTTCAGAGGTTTCCTAGTATAAACACTCGGATACGGGTGTCTGACCAAGCGCATGGACTTTCACCGGATATCCTGTATTCCTTCCGGAACGGGCGGAGCGAGTGCTCCGCCCGTTTGGAGCTTTCTGCCGGGTTTGCCGCGCGGCGTCAGTCAGCCGTGCCGGAGGCGTTCTGTGAGGGCTGCTCGGTCGGGTCTTGCTCCGGCCGGGCGGTCTTCTGCGCCTGCTCCTGTGCGCTCTGCGCGTGGCTGAAGAAGCCCTCGCGCTGCACGGGGATCGGCTCGCCCTTCATGCAGGCCTCGAACTGGCTGCGCGTCATCGTCTCGTGCGCAAGCAGGAACTCCGCGACCTCGCGGAGCTTTTCATCGTTCGCGCGCAGGATCTCCTCGCAGCGCCGATAGGCCGCGTCGACCGCGCGCTTCATTTCATCGTCAATGATCGCGCCGGTCTGCTCGGAATAGGCCTTCGTGCGCTCATAGCTGCGCCCGACGAAGACCTCGCCGCCCTGATCGAAGGACACCGCGCCGAGGCGGTCGCTCATGCCGAAGCGCGCGATCATATCATGCGCCAAGCGGCTGGCGCGCTGCAGATCGCTTGACGCGCCGGTGGAAATATCGTCAAAAATCAACTGCTCGGCGACGCGGCCGCCCAGAAGCGTGACGATCTCCTCGCGCATCTGGTTGCGCGTCTGGTGCTGTCGCTCCTCCTCGGGAAGCTGCACGGTCAGACCGAGCGCGTTGCCGCGCGGCACGATTGTGATCTGCTGCACCGGCTCCTGCGTCGGCTGACGATAGGCCGCGATGGCATGACCGGCCTCGTGGAAGGCGGTGATCCGCCGGTCGCGCTCAAGCAGCACGAGGCTGCGCTTCTGCGGTCCGGCAATGACCTTCATAATGGCCTCTTCCATGGTCTGCATCGTGATAACCGGCAGGTTCTGCTTCGCTGCGGCCAATGCGGCCTCGTTGAGCAGGTTTTCCAGATCGGCGCCGGTGAAGCCGCCGGTCGCCTGCGCGACAGTTTTTAGGTCGACGTCCTCGCCGAGGCGCTTGTTGCGCGCATGAACATGCAGGACCGCCTCGCGCCCCTTGACGTCGGGCGGGTTGACATAAATCTGGCGGTCGAAGCGGCCCGGACGCAGCAGTGCGGGGTCAAGAATGTCCTGACGGTTCGTCGCCGCCATGACGATCACGCCCTCATTGCTGCCGAAGCCGTCCATCTCGACGAGGAGCTGGTTGAGCGTCTGCTCGCGCTCGTCATGCCCGCCGCCAAGACCCGCGCCGCGCTGACGGCCGACCGCGTCGATCTCGTCGATGAAGATGATCGCCGGAGCGGTCTTCTTTGCCTGATCGAATAGGTCGCGGACGCGGCTGGCACCCACGCCGACGTACAGCTCGACAAAGTCCGAGCCGGAGATCGACAGGAACTGCACGTTGGCCTCCCCTGCGACGGCGCGCGCCAGAAGCGTTTTGCCCGTGCCCGGAGGGCCGACCAGCAGGACGCCCTTGGGGATCTTTGCGCCGAGGGCGCGGTATTTGGCAGGCTCACGCAGGAAATCGACGATCTCGCGCAGCTCTTCCTTTTCCTCGTCCGCGCCGGCGACGTCGTCGAAGGTGACCTTGCGCCCGCCCGTGCCGAGATGTGCGTTGGCGCGGCCGAATTTTACCCCCGCTCCGCCGCCCGCGGCGTTGTTCGCGCGCATGAGCATGACATAGAGCAGCACGACCAGCAGGACGGAGAGCACGGCATAGGGCAGGATCTGCAGATACCACGGTGTGCCCTTGACCGGCTCATAGTTATATTCCTTGAGGATCCCATCCCTCTGCTGCTGCCGCACCGTCTTGCCAAGATCCTCCCAGAACATATCCAGATCGGCCAGCTCGTGCTCGACGACCTTGTTGCCGTCCTTGTCGGCCTTGCGCAGCTCCATGGTCAGCGTGCCGTTTTTCCAGTTGAAGGATTTGACCTTCTCCTCCAGAAAGAGCGTGCGCATCTCGGAATAGGAGACCTGCTCGGGGCGCTCGCCCTGAAACAGCTCCGCCGCGAGAAACAGCAGACACGCCAGCAGCAGTACATAGGTCAGGATGCTGAGTAATTTCGGAGTTTTTTTCAAAAAATCCGTGCTCCTTTGTTATTTGGAATAGACCTCCGGCTTCAGGACGCCGACGAACGGCAGATTGCGATAGAACTCCTGATAGTCGAGGCCGAAGCCCACGACGAACTCGTTGGGGATGGTGAAGCCGACATAATCGGCAAAAATATCGACCTTACGGCGCTCGGGCTTATCGAGCATGGTGCAGATCTTCAGGGAGGCCGGCTCCATCGAGCGCAGATGCTCCGTGACGAACTTCAGCGTCAGGCCGGAGTCAAGGATGTCTTCAAGAATCACAACGTGGCGGCCCTTGATGTCGCAGGAGACGTCCTTCAGCAGCTTTACATTGCCGCTCGTGGACGTGCCGCCGCCATAGGACGAAACTGCCATAAATTCATATTGGCAGCGGATCGGAGTCGCGCGCACCATATCCGTGAAGAAATTCACAACGCCCTTGAGCACTCCGACAAAGATCGGATCCTTGCCGTCGTAATCCTTAGCCAGCTGCTGTCCCAGCTCGCCGATCCGCTTTTGGAGCTCCTCCTCGGATATGAGTACGCGCTCGATGTCTTGAAGCATGTTACATCCTCTCTTTCTCTATTCGAATCCATAGTGCAGGCGCACCCGCCTGCGGTTGAAATTTGCTGCTGACGCCCAGCCCGGCGACTGCGAGGATCTCGCCCTGCGCCGCGAAAACAGGCAGCAGCGCCCTGTCCGCGCGGGGAATTTTGCGGTCGATGAACAGCTCCTTGAGGGATTTGCTGCCGCCGACGCGCTGCAGCCGGTCGCCCGGCCGGCGCGGCCGCACGATCAGGTTGCTTTCGACTATCATATCATATTTTACTGCAAAATGAAAAGGGGTATTTGCGGTTTCCTGATATTTTTTTACGGTTTGGCTGAAAATTTTCCATCCCGCTGCCGGAATGGCCGTTTCGCCGTCGATTTTTAGCGGAATTGGCTGAAAATCGGTCTGTTTTGGAACCGTAACGGTGATTTCTCCGTAACGGCGTGCCGCGAGCACACCGTGCGGCAGGCTCGCCGAGGCGGAAGGAGACGGCGCGGAGAGCAGCCGCCGCACGGCCTCGACGTGCCGCTGCGAGGCATCCTGCGGGAGCGCCTCGCGGAGCAGCAGCCGGATCGCGCGCCCTTGCAGCACCTCATCGGCCTCCAGCAGCGTCCGGCAGGCGCAGCCGCCGGACGGCGTGCGCGCCGCGTCGAGCAGGCTCTGCGCCTGACGGTCGAGAAACGCGTCCTCGGCGCGCAGGAGCGCGCTCTGCCGCGTGAGCTGCCGCAGAAGGCTCGGATTTTCGCGCTCGAGCAGGGGCAGCACCTCGTGCCGCAGGCGGTTGCGGCGGCAGTCGTCGGCAGAATTCGTCGAATCCTCGATCCACGCAACGCCGTTCGCGCGCAGATAGGCGCACAGCCGTTCGTGCGTGAACGGCAGCAGCGGCCGGACGACGCGCCCGTTGACCGGCGGGATGCCGCTCAGGCCGCGCAGGCCGCTGCCCCGGAGCAGGTGCAGCAGGATCGTTTCGGCGTTGTCCCCGGCGTGGTGCGCCGTGGCGACGCGGTCGCCGTCCAGTCCCAGCAGAAACGCATAGCGCAGACGCCGCGCCGCCAGCTCGGGGGATTCATGCGTTCGCGCGGCCTCTGCGGCCACGTCTCCCCTGCCGACCGTGAGCGGCACGTCCCGCTCGGCGCAGAGCGCCCGGACGAAGGCCTCGTCGCGGTCGGCCTCTGCCCCGCGCAGACCGTGGTGAAAATGCGCGGCGGAGACGGTTAGCCCCAGCTCCTGCCGCAGCTCCAGCAGCAGACACAGCAGCGCCACGGAATCCGCGCCGCCGGAAAGGGCGCAGATAACGCGGTCGCCGGGAGCAAGCAGTCTCTCCCGACGACACCATGCCGCGACCTCAGCCCTCATCGTGCCGCCACTCCCGATCCGCAAAGGTGGTGAATTGCGGGAGCCATTGCAGCTCGACCGTGCCGGTCTCGCCGTGGCGGTTTTTGGCCACGATGCACTCGGCAACGTTCTGCTTTTCGGTCTCTTTATTATAATAGTCCTCACGATACAGGAAGAGCACCTCGTCGGCGTCCTGCTCGATTGCGCCGGATTCTCGCAAATCCGAGAGCATCGGCCGCTTGTCCTGCCGGCTCTCGTTGGCACGCGAGAGCTGCGACAGGCACACGACCGGCACGTTCAGCTCCTTGGCCATGATCTTCAGCGAGCGCGAGATGTCCGAAACGACCTGCTGGCGGTTCTCGCCGCCGTATTTGACCGGGCCGCCGGCCGCCGTCATCAATTGCAGATAGTCGATGATGACCAGACCGAGGTTCTCCAGACGGCGGCATTTTGCGTTCATCTCCGCAACGGTCAGCGACGGGTTGTCGTCGACGCGCAGGTCGGTCTGGTTGAGCACCGTCGAGGCAAGGCCGATCTTCGACCAGTCCTCCGGGTCGAGCCGCCCTGTGACGAGCTTTTTGTTGTCAACGAAGCTCTCGTTGGAGATCAGACGCGTGACAAGCTGCTGCTTCGACATTTCCAGCGAGAAGAACGCGACGGTCTTCTTCGGATATTTTTTCGCAACGTTCAGCGCAATATTCAGCGCCATGGACGTTTTACCCATGCCGGGTCGGGCGGCCAGAAGCATCAGATCGGAGTTGTTCAGGCCGCTGATGAACTTGTCGAGGTCGCGCAGACCGGTTGACAGGCCGGAAATGTCGCTGTCGGATTTTGCCAGCTCGGCCAGCCGGTCGTAGACCTTGAGCAGGATCGTGCCGACGTGCTCGAGCGAATCGACCGCGTTGCCGCGGCGGATGGCGAAAATGCGCTTCTCGGCCGCCTCAAGGATGTCCTGCGCCGTGCCGACGCCCTCATAGACCGTGTCGACAATATCCGACGCCGCCGTCGACAGACCGCGCAGCAGCGATTTGTCGCGCACGATCTGCGCATATTGCTTCACGTTGGCCGCCGTCGGCGTGATCTCCATGAGCTGCATCAGGTATTTCGGCGAATTCTGCTCGTCGAACACGCCGCGCTCGCGCATTTTGTCGAGCACGGTGACCGGGTCGATCGGCTGAGAATAGCTGAACATCTCATAGATCGTCTCATAGATCTCGCGGTTGGTCTGCAAGTAGAAATCGTCCGGGCGCACCAGCCCCACGACCTCGTTGATGCAGCGGCCGTCGATCAGCATCGAGCCGAGCACGGCCTGCTCGGCCTCCAAGGAATGCGGCGCCTGACGCGCGAGTAAGTCGTCCATGGGTATCCTTCCCTTCGGCCGGCGGGGCCGGATTTATTTCTCTTCGATCTTGATCTTCAGATCGGCCGTGATCTCATAGCCCAGCTTGCAGCGCACGGTGTAAAGCCCGACGGTCTTGATCTGCTCGTCGAGGACGATCTTGCGCTTGTCGAGCGTGATGTCATAGGTCTGCTTGAGCGCGTCGGCGATCTCCTGCGTCGTGACCGAGCCGAACAGACGTCCGGCGCCGCCGCCCTTGGCCTTGACGACGACGGTCATATCCTTGAGGCGGTTGGAGAGGGCGAAGGCCTCCTCGCGTTCGCGCTGGCGCTTCTCGGCGTTGGCGCGGTCGGTCATACGCATGGTGTTGACGTTGTCGGGCGTGGCCTCGATCGCCATTTTACGCGGAAGCATATAGTTGCGGGCATAGCCGTCGGAAACCTCGATCATCTGACCGCGCTTTCCCTTTCCGCGAATGTCCTGTTGCAGAATTACCTTCATGGTGTGGCCTCCTTATGGTTAATTGTCGAAATAGTTGTTGATGGAGCGCAGCAGCGCGTCGAGCGTGTCCTTGACGGACTTGTTTTTGATCTGCGCGCCGGCGGTCGATGCGTTGCCGCCGCCGCCCAGCGGCTCGAGGATCACCTGCACGTTTGCCTCGCCGATCGACCGCGCCGAGATGATGGTCTGGTCGCCCTGCGGATAGAGCACGAAGGAGGTGTCGATCCCGGAGATGTTCAGCAGCTCGTCGGCCGCCTGCGCCGCAATGGTGCGGTTGATGGTGTAGTCCAGCGCGGCGATCGCAAGATTGTCACGGTAGAGCTTCGCGGCCTGCACGGCGCGGTAGCGCTCCAGCGTCGACGGCAGGTCGTTCTGGAAGAGCTTCTTGACCATGACGGGGTCTGCGCCGATGCGCCGCAGGAAGGCCGCCGCCTCAAAGGTGCGGCTCGAGGTGCGCACGCCGAAATTCTTGGTGTCGAGCACGATGCCCGACAGCAGCGCGGCGGCCTCGTTGGCCGTGATGTCCGACGCGTCGAGCGCATATTGCAGCACCTCGGTGACCAGCTCGGAGGCTGAGGAGGCAAACGGCTCGTGCAGATTCAGCACGGGCTGCTCGATGTAATCGGCGGCGCGGCGGTGGTGGTCGATCACGACCACGCGGCGCAGCGACTCAAGCAGCGGCTTGCATTCGACCTGATCGGGGCGGTTCGTGTCGACCACGACGAGCAGGCTCTTGGTGTCGGCCAGCAGCAGGGCGTCCTGCCCGCTGAGGAAGCACTCCCGGTATTCCGGCATCGTGCGCAGCAGCTTGAGCAGCGGCCCGGCGGCGTTGACCTCGGGATCGATGACGATGTTGACCTTTTTCTCCTTGGCGCGGCAGAGGCAGCAGACGCCCGCCGCAGCGCCGACTGCGTCGAGGTCGGCCATGCGGTGCCCCATGACGAACACGCGGCTTGACTGCTGGATCAGCTCGGAGAGCGACGAGGCCATCACGCGGGATTTGACCTTTGTGCGGCGCTCGCCCTGCTTGTTGCGGCCGCCGTAGAATGTGAAATCATACCGGTCTTTGATGACGACCTGATCGCCGCCGCGCGAGAGCGCCATGTCGACCGCCAGCGCGGCGAAGGCGTAGTCCTCGCGGTAGTCCGCGCCGTCCTTTCCGATGGCGATGGAGACGGTCGCGGCGACGCCCGTCGGGTTCGTGACCGAGCGGACGGATTCCAGCAGCGAAAAGCGGTCGGCGGAGATGGCGACGAGATCCTTCGCCTCGAGCATCAGCAGGAAACGGTTGTAATTCTGCCGCCGCAGCAGGCCGCCGTAGCGGTCTGCCCACTCGCTGACGCAGGTGTCGAGCGCGGCGCTCAGGCTCGAGACGGCCGCGTCGCTCAGGTTGTTCGTCAGCTCGTCATAATTATCAATGAGCACGATTGCGAGTATCGGACGGGAACGAATATATTCGTCGCGCACCTGCAAAAGATCGGTCAGGTCGCGCAAAAACAGCATCCCGTAGACCGCGCCGGACTGCTCCTCCGCGCCGGAGAGCATCGTCCCGCTGACGAGATAGCGCCGCCCGCGATACTCCAGCTCCCCGGGCGCGGTGTCGCGGCCGTCGAGCAGCCAGTCGGTTTTGAGGCCGGGCAGCACCTCGGCCACGCTCTGCGGCCGGAGCGTGTCGCGCACACCGGTCAGCTTGGAAAAGCGCTTATTGTACCACGCCAGCGCGCCGTCGCTCAGGCGCACGATCAAAATCGGGAACGGCAGGTCGCCGTCCTTGGCGCGGCGCAGCAGTTCGTCGTTCTCGGAGATGAATTTCGCCAGCGCGCGGCGGCGGCGATGCGCGTCCCACTGATAAATGCCCATGACCAGCAGCGCCACGGCCAGCTCGATCGCGGCGAAGAGATACTGCCCCGTCACGGCCAGCGGCACAAACATCAGCAGCAGCACCGCAAAATAGAGGATCATATTCGGTCTGAGCAGACTTGTCAGCTTTTTGTTCAACCGTCAGCACGCCCCTTTTCATCGGGAACCTCTGAAGCAATCGGCTGCGGCGCTCAGCGGGTCTTTTGTCCCATCTTATCAGTTTGAAAATCTTAAAGTATTCCTGCGATTTCCAAACCTCAATTTGGAACAAACCCTCTCGCCGACCGCTCTTGCGATTGAATCAGAGCTTCCCATCGAATCCCGTCGAAATTACGGATAGTTTATTATATCAGATTTTGCCGCCGTTTTCCAGTATTCTTTTCCGAATTGCGGATTTTTCAGCGCAAAAAGCGGATGCAGTCGCCGTGTCTCTGCGAAACGCGCACCTCGACCTCCGGGAAGGCCGCGCGCACCTGCGCGGCAAGATACTCGCAGACGGGGTTTTCCGTCTCGAAATGGCCTGCGTCGACCAGCGTCAGGCCGAGCGCGGCCGCATCGGCGAACTGGTTGTATTTCAGGTCGGCCGTGACGAAGGCATCGCAGCCGGACGCCGCGACGGCCTCCAGCTCCCCGCCGCACGCGCCGCCTCCGACCGCGACACGGCGGATCGGCCGCATCCCGGCAGCATAGCGCAGGCCGGGGCAATGCAGCGCGTCGCGCACATGCGCCGCGAAGGCCTCCGGCGTCATCTCCGCGCAGCGCCCCACGCGCACAAGGCCGTAGTCCCGTCCCTGCGCGTCCGTGCCGTCCGGATGCAGCACCGCAACATCCGTCAGGCCGAGCCGCCCTGCAAGGCAGTCGTTCACGCCGCCGGGCGCGCGGTCGAGATTCGTGTGGGCGTTGAGCGCGGCAATGCCGTTTTCGATCAGAAACAGCAGGTTTCGCCCCGCCTCGGTCGCGTCGTTCACGGCCGAAAGCGACCAGATCGCCGGGTGATGCGTCAGCAGCAGCTCCGCGCCGACCTCCTTGGCCTCCCGGCAGGCATTGGCAAAGGGGTCGAGCGCGATTAAAACCTTCGTGACCGGCCGGTCGGCGCGGCCGCAGAGCAGGCCGACATGATCCCAGTCATAGGCATAGCGCTCCGGGGCAAGGGTCTTTAAAAACTCATGGATATTCTGTACCGTTGTCATGTATGTTGCTCCTGTTCGATGAATTGTCGGATCTCGTCGAGCGCGGCCTGATAGTAAGCCAGTCTCTGCGGCGCGTCCGGGCGCTTCGACTGCCCGATGCCCGCGACCGTCAGGCGCAGCGCGTGCTCGATGCGCGCGAGATAGCGCGGCAGGAGCGGGCTGCCCGAGGCCAGCAGCGTCGGCGAGGCGTACTGCTGCCCCGGCGTGAGCGCATAGGGCGCACGGTAGCGCGCGCAGAGCACGAAATACAGGAAGCCGCCGTCCTCGACGAGTGTCTCGCGCTCGATGGCGAAGCCCAGCACCGCCAGACGGCGGCGCAGATCGTTGCCCGACGACTGCGGCTGAAGGATCAGCAAATAGCGCGGGTCGCGCAGCCACGGCGCGTTTTCAACGATCCGGGCGATCAGATCGCCGCCCATCCCGGCGCAGAGCACCGTGTCCACGCTCGCCGGCGCGACGGCGGCAAGCCCGTCGGCCTGCGAAAAGCGCATCCGCTCAAGGGTGCCGAAGCGGCGGGCGTTCTCGCGCGCCCGCTGCAGGGGCTGCGCGCGCAGATCGCTTGCGTGGACAAAGGCGCAGCGCCCGCTGCGCAGCAGCTCGATGCCGAGATAGCCGTGATCCGCGCCGACGTCGGCGACGCGCGCGCCCTGCGGCACCTGCTCGGCGCAGCAGCGCAGCCGCGCGGAGATCGGCAGTTTCTGTTCTGACATGCGTCGTGTTCTCCTTACTTAACAGATAGGACGAACGCGCCGGCAGCGATGCATCGGCGCGTTCGGTTCGATCTTAGGAAGCTCTGATTCAATCGCAAGAGCGGTCGGCGAGGGATTTTGTTCCAGATTGAGGTTTGGAAATCGCAGGAATCCTTTACGTATTTCAAGATTTTCAAACCGATAAGCTGGGACAAAAGATCCGCCGAGCGCCGCTGCCGATTGATTCAGAGGTTTCCATGATTTTCAAACCGATAAGTTGGGGCAAAAGACCCGCTGAGCGCCGCAGCCAATTGATTCAGAGGTTCATTAAGTATAACATATTCCTGTCACGAAAACAACTCATCAAGCCATTCGAGCAGCTTAAAACGCAGAACATACCCGTCGGCATCCGTGACCAGCTCGGTCTCGTCGGCGTCAAAGCCGCCTGCGGCGGCGATGCGCGCCGTCTCCTCACCGGAGGCCGCCGTGCAGAGCGTCGGGAACACGACGCACCACCAATTGTGTCCCTGCGCCGCGCCGATGCGCACGCAGAGCGCCCGGTATGTTCCGGCGGGGAGGGTGAACGTGTCATAGGTACGCGTGCCGAAGCGCTGATTCTCCAGCGAGACGCGCACCGGCAGGTCGCAGCCCTCTGCGGTCAGAACGTCCTGCGCCGCCGCCTGCACGCGTCCCAGGCCCGCTCCGAGCGCCTGCTCCGCCTCGGCGCGGCTCGAGCAGCCGTCTGTCAGCGCGCCGACCGTCCCGAGCACGGCGTCGCGCACGCGCAGCTTCTGCGCCTGATCGGCGTCGGTGTCGGAATTCGCCACAACGTGCAGACGCAGCGTCTTGTCCGCAAGTGTTTTTTGCAGCGCCGCGGTCTGAACCGTGAAGATCACGGCGGCGGCCGTCGCCGTCAGGCCGAGCAGCGCGACCCAGCGCTTGAGAAGAAACCAATACCTTGCCATAAAAGATCCCGTCCGTTCCTGTAAAAGTTACAGGAATTATGGACGGGATTCAGATCGCTTATACGCTTTTTACGGCGAAGCAGCGGACATTTTGCTCGCTGATCGTCTGCCACGCGGCGCAGGCCGCCTGCTCCGAGGCGAAAATTCCGAACACGACCGAGCCGCTGCCGGTCATCTGCGCGCCGAGCGCGCCGCAGCTCGAAAGCAGGCTCTTGAGGTCGGCCAGCTCCGGATGCAGCGGCAATGCCGCCGCCTCAAACACATTGCACAGCAGCGCGCCGAGCTCCGCCGGGTCGCCGCGCCTGAGCGCGCGGCACATGGCCTGCGTGTCCGGACGGCGCGTCGGCTCAACGCAGTCGAGCCGGGCAAACAGCTCCGGCGTGGAGCAGGCCGTCTCCGGCTTGCAGAGCACGAACCAAAGCTCCGACGCATCCGGCAGACGCTCCAGCCGTTCGCCGCGTCCGCGTGCCAGCGCCGTTCCGCCGCGCACGCAGAAGGGCACGTCCGAGCCGAGCGTCCCGGCCAGACGCAGAAGCGTCTCGTCGGGGAGCACGCCGTCATAGCGGCGGTTCAGCGCCCGCAGAACGGCGGCGGCGTCCGCGCTGCCCCCGGCCAGCCCCGCCTGCATCGGAATGCGCTTGTTGATGCGGATGGTCAGACCGTTCGGGTCGAGCCGCGCCTCGTCAAAGAATGCCTCGGCGGCGCGCCACGCAAGATTGCGTCGGTCGAGCGGGACGCCCGCCGCGGCGCAGCGCAGCTCCCACGGCGCGCCGGTCTGCGTCAGCACGCCGACGTCGTCGCAGAGCGAGACCGTCTGCATCACGCTGACCAGCTCGTGATAGCCGTCCGGGCGCTTGCCCAGCACGTCGAGCGTCAGGTTCAGCTTGGCGTAGGCCGGTTCCCAGAGCGTGTTCACTTGATTTTTCTGCCCTCGAGATAATAGCGCTTCTCGCGGCTGTGACCCATGGAGAAGGTCTTGCGGGGCAGGATGCCGTCGGCGATGACGCCGCGGAAGAGCTGGCTCTTTTCCATCGCCGGGAGCAGGAAGCCGATCGCGTTTTCCTGCTGCGCAAGCTCGATCAGCGCGTCGTCGTCATGGATATAGTCGATCTCGCCGGGGTTGTGCTTGAGATAGTCGTCGAGGAAGCCTTGCAGCGCGCCGACGGCCAGCTCGGACTTCGCGCGGTCGAGGTAAACCGTGCCGGATTCCTTGCCGATGTACCACTTGACGGGGAAGCCGCCCTCGGCGCACCATGTCTCCTCCAGCGTTTTGAGCAGCTTATGCGGGTCGCAGCGGAACACCACGCGGTGGATCGGCTCGAAGACCTGCGCATCGTCGTGGATGTTCTCCAGCTCGACGAGGGCGTAGCGCGCCGGATGGTTGGAAAGATCCTCGCCGGGATGCTTCGCCTTCAGCTCCTCGTAGCAGGATTTCGCGGTGGCGAGCGAGTGGTTGCCGTCGCCGACGGCGAAGACCATCGGCACGCCCTTCAGACCGACGTATTTTTCGCCCACGGTCTCGGTGTAATGTGCCAGCACGCGGTTGAACTCGTCAACATCCGCGCCCTCGACGAGCCAGCCGGCGATATGGCCGCCGTTTTCCATCAGGTTGAAGTCATAGAGCTTCTTGAGCTTGTCCTTTTTCGCGCCGATCGGCTCGATCAGCTCCTTTTTGTGGTCGTCGCAGAGCATGAGGATGTGCGGCAGCTCGATGGGCGCGTCGCGGCGCACGCGCTGACGCGGCGGAATGCGCTCGGCGACGGTGCGCTCGGTGGCGCGGATCGGCGAGGTCGCGCCGGTGGAATAGTCATAGGCGTCGAGGTCGACCATGCCGACCAGGCCCTTGCGCACGGAGCCGTTTTCGAGCGTGCGCTCGACATAGACCAGACTGTTCTGATAGGTCGTGAAGACGTGATCCTTCATGTACCGCGCCATGGTCTCGTTGATGACGCGGGTATGCTCCGCCTCTTTTTCGGTGCCAAGCTCGGCCTCCGGCAGGATCAGGTTGATCGTGGAAACCGCGCCCTCGGCATTTTTCCGCACTCTGTCCCAATAGGCCTGATCCGACGTGAACTGGTCGCAGGCAATGACCGCCCACTTTTCCATGCTGTCGGTCTGGGGCATGAGGATATCCGCCGGTAAGAATGCATTCATAAAAAGAATCCGCCTTTCAAAAAATTTTTTGGGAACCTCTGATTAAATCGCAAGAGTGGTCAGCGAGGGATTTTGTTCCAAAT